>CBIFVW010000065.1:0-15200 GCA_966186155.1 uncultured Sphingomonas sp. | reverse complement strand
AAGCCGCCTCTTCCCCCACGAACAGGTCCCTGAGCTCCTTCTTCAGGATCTTGCCGTTCGCGTTGCGCGGCAGCGTGTCCTTCACGAAGCGCACCTGCACTGGCACCTTGAACGCCGCCAGCCGCGCACGCACCCAGTCCTGCAGCTCGGCCTCGGTCGCGCTCGTCCCCGGCGCCAGGTGCACCACCGCCACCGGCTCCTCGCCCAGCGTCTTGTGCGGCACGCCGATCAGCGCCGCGTCGGTCACCGCCGGATGCGCGTAGAGCACGTCCTCGACCTCGCTCGAATAGATGTTCTCGCCGCCGCGGATGATGATGTCCTTCGCCCGGTCGACGATGTAGAGGAACCCTTCTTCGTCGAGCCGCGCCAGGTCGCCGGTGCGCACCCAGCCCTGTACGAAGGTCTCCGCCGTGGCTTCGGGCTTGTTCCAATAGCCCTTCACGATCATCGGCCCGCGCGCCCAGAGCTCGCCCACTTCGCCCACAGGGAGCTCGCGGTCGCCCTCGACGGTCATGATCTTGAGGTCCGCGGTCGCCACCGGAGGGCCGGCGCTGGTCGGCCGGGCGAGATAGTCCTCGCCCGAATGGCTGGTCACGGTCGCCATGGTCTCGGTCATGCCCCAGCCATTGCCGGGCAGCGCGCCGAACTCCTCGTGGATGCGCCGCACCAGCTCGGGCGCCGAGGGCGCGCCGCCATAGGAGATGTTCTCGAGGCTCGACAGGTCGAAATTGCCGCGCTCGGGATGCTCGAGCAGCTGCCAGGCGATCGTCGGCACGCCGCCGGTCAGGTTGATCCGCTCGCGCTCGATCAGCTCCATCGCCTTGACCGGATCCCAGCGGCGCATGAACACGATCGTCGATCCCGCCGCGATCATCCCCATCAGCCCCGCCGAGCAGGCAGTGACATGGAACAGCGGGATCACCAGCAGCGCCGTCTTGGGCTCGGGCATCGCCGGCGGCACCTCGCCGCGCCTCAGCAGCGTACGCGCCACCGAATAGCCCGTCGACAGGATGTTGGTCATGATGTTTCGATGCGTGCCGAGCGCCCCCTTGGGATTGCCAGTGGTGCCGCTGGTGTAGAAGATCGTCGCATCGTCGTCGGGCGCGATCGCGACTTCGGGAAAGGGAATGTCGGGCAGTGTCGCCCAGTCGCCGCGCGTCCCGATCAGCGCCTCGAGCCGGCCGGCCTTGCCTCCCGGCTCCCCCTCGCAGCGGCTGACGATGATCCACTCGAGACCGGGCAGTTCGTCATAGCAGCCCTTGAGCCGCTCGTGCCGCTCGGCGTCGACGAACAGGATCTTCGCGCCCGAGTCCCTGAGGCCATATTCGAGCTCGCCGCCGGTCCACCAGGCGTTCAACGGCACGACGATCGCGCCGAGGCTGGTCGCGGCGAAGAAGATCACCGGCCATTCGGGCAGGTTGCGCATCGCCAGCGCGACGCGGTCGCCCTTCCCCACCCCCATCTCGGCCAGCCGCGCGGCGAGATGGCAGACGGCGCGATAGTTGGCCTCGTAGGTGACGCGCTCGTCCTCGTACACGGTGAATACGCGCTCGCCATAGGCCCGCACCATCCGCTGGAGCGTGCCGAGCGTCGGTGGCGCGTTCTTCCAGACGCGGGTCGGCACGCCGCCTATGTCCACCGTCTCCATCTCGAACCGCGCGCCGGGCGCAGTGAGCGCCGCCTCGACCTCGGCGAGCGACATTCGGGGCCAGTTCGGGTCGAGCGCGACGATCGGATCGGTGGCCAAGCTGATTCTCTCCTGCCCGATATTTCGGAGCCAAATGTTTCTAGAATGTTGGGTTTGGCCTCGGCAGCCGTACCGTCAACAATGTTAGTGTTGATTCGTGGCGCGCTCAAGGCAATAGGAGAAGCGCGTCCGCGAGACGACGCTGGTTTCTGGATTCGAACAAGAGGTATGTCGTCCGCCATGAAGATCGCCCGGCCAGAGAGACACGGTTTCGACGGCGGCCGGCTCGCGCGCATCGACGGCTTCCTGAAGGAGCGCTACCTCGATTCGGGCAAGCTTCCCCACGCCCAGCTGCTCGTCGCGCGCGACGGCGAGATCGTCCATTTCTCGCACCAGGGCGCGGCGCGCGAGGGCGGCTCGAGCGTCGACGAGACCACGCTGTTCCGCATCGCTTCGATGACCAAGCCGGTTACCAGCCTCGCCTTCATGATGATGGTCGAGGAAGGCAAGGTCGCGCTCGATACGCCCGTCCATCACGTCCTGCCCGAATTGAAGGACGTCGGCGTATACAAGGGCGGCGGCGCGGGCGTGCCCTTCCAGACCATGGCCACCGCCGAGCCGATGCGGATGGTCGACCTGCTCCGCCATACTTCCGGCTTCACCTACGGCTTCCAGAACCGCACCAATGTCGACGCCGCCCATCGCGAAGGCCGGATCGAGAGCTGGCACGGCAATCTGACGCTCGACGAGTTCGTCGCCGCGCTGGGCCGGTTGCCGCTCGAATTCTCGCCGGGCACCGAATGGAATTATTCAGTCTCGACCGACGTGCTCGGCGCGGTCGTCCAGCGGCTCTCCGGCCAGGACCTCGACGCCTTCTTCCGCGCGCGCATCTTCGCGCCGCTCGGCATGGACGACACCTTCTTCCAAGTGCCCGCGGAGAAGGTCCAGCGCCTCGCCGATTGCTGGACGGCGGATCCCGAAGGCAAGCGCGTGATGTACGATCGCGGCGCGGATTCGGCCTGGTCGCGCTTCCCCAGGCTGATCTCGGGCGGCGGCGGGCTCGTCTCGACCGCGCTCGACTATCACCGCTTCAACCGTTTCTGGCTGAACCGCGGCGAGCTCGACGGCACGCGCCTCGTCAGCCGCAAGACCGTCGACCTGATGACAATGAACCACCTCCCCGGCGGCGGCGACCTCGCCACCCTGTCGCGTTCGCTGTTCAGCGAGAGCACCAATGCCGGCATCGGCTTCGGCCTCGGCTTCGCGATCACCATGGACGTCGCCAAGACGATGATCCCCGGCTCGCCCGGCGAGTTCTATTGGGGCGGGATGTTCTCGACCGCCTTCTTCATCGATCCGGTCGAGCGCATCACCATGGTCTTCATGACGCAATTCTCGCCGTCCACGCTCTACCCGATCCGGCGCGAGCTCAAGACGCTGATCTATTCGGCGCTCAACTGATCCACAGGAGAAACGCATGTCCGTAGTCACCACCAGCCGTCAGGGCGACGTCCTGATCCTCACATCGGACAATCCGCCGGTGAACGCGCTCGGCGCGGCGGTCCGCCAAGGGCTGCAGGCCGGCATCGAGGAAGCGAAGAGCGACGATTCGATCAAGGCAGTGGTGATCGTCTGCGCGGGCAAGACCTTCTTCGCCGGTGCCGACATCACCGAGTTCGACAAGCCGATGCAGGAACCCTCGCTCCCCGTGCTGGTCGACCAGATCGAGGCGCTCGACAAGCCGGTGATCGCCGCCGTCCATGGCACCGCATTGGGCGGCGGCTGCGAGGTCGCGCTCGCCTCGCACTATCGCATCGCCGTGCCCTCGGCGAAGTTCGGCCTGCCCGAGGTCAAGCTCGGCATCCTGCCGGGCGCCGGCGGCACCCAGCGCATGCCGCGCGTCGCGGGCGTCGAGTTCGCGCTCGAGCTCGCCACCAAGGGCGATCCGGTCTCCGCCGAGCAGGCCAGGGCGGCCGGCCTGGTCGACCGGATCGCCGGCGAGGACAGCCTGCTCGCCGACGCGGTGGCGTTCGCACGGGAGGCGATCGGCAAGCCGGTCTCGCGCTCGTCCGAGCGTCCGATCACCGTCGATCCCGAAGTCTTCGCCAAGTTCCGCGCCGCCAACGCGAAGCGCTTCCGTGGCCTCGACGCGCCCGCGACGATCATCGACCTGATCGAGCAGACCGCCGGCAAACCCTATGCCGAGGGCGTCCAGGCCGAGCGCATGGGCTTCATGAAGCTGATCATGGGCACCCAATCGGCGGCGCTCCGCCACATCTTCTTCGCCGAGCGCAAGGCGGCGAAGATCGACGGCATTCCCGAGGACATCGCGCTGCGCGACATCAAGCGCGTCGGCGTGATCGGCGCCGGCACCATGGGCGGCGGCATCTCGATGAACTTCCTCTCGGCCGGCGTTCCCGTGACGATCGTCGAGATGGCGCAGGAGGCGCTCGACCGCGGCACCGGCGTGATGCGCAAGAACTACGAGGCGAGCGCCGCCAAGGGCCGGATGACCGCCGCACAGGTCGAGGTCGCGATGGGCCTGCTCAAGCCGACGCTGAACTTCGACGATCTCGCCGAGTGCGACCTGATCATCGAAGCGGTCTATGAGAGCATGGACGTCAAGAAGGACGTGTTCGGCAGGCTCGACAAGATCGCCAAGCCGGGCGCGATCCTCGCCTCGAACACGTCGTACCTCAACATCGACGAGATCGCCGCGGCGACGAGCCGCCCGCAGGACGTGCTCGGTCTCCACTTCTTCTCGCCCGCGAACGTGATGAAGCTGCTCGAGATCGTCCGCGGCGCCAAGACCGCCGACGACGTGCTCGCCACCGCCATGGCGATCTCGAAGAAGATCCGGAAAGTCGCGGTGATCGCGGGGGTCTGCTACGGCTTCATCGGCAACCGCATGCTGATGCCGCGCCAGATCGAGGCCAACAAGATGCTGCTCGAAGGCGCCACGCCCGAGCAGATCGACAAGGTCCATGTCGCCTTCGGCATGCCGATGGGGCCGTTCCAGATGGCCGACCTCGCCGGCGTCGACATCGGCTGGCACCGCGATCCCAATCGCATCGAGAATGTCCGCGACGCGCTCGCCGCGGAGGGCCGCTGGGGCCAGAAGAAGGGCGCCGGCTATTATGACTATGACGAGAAGCGGACCCCCTCCAACAGCCCTCGGGTCGCGGAAATCATCGAGGAATGGCGGGGCAAGCTGGGCGTGCCGCAGCACGAAGTGACCGAGGAGGAGATCGTCGTCCGTACGCTCTACACCATGGTCAACGAAGGCGCGCTGATCCTCGCCGAGAAGATGGCCCAGCGCGCGTCCGACATCGATGTGGTGTGGGTCTATGGCTATGGCTGGCCCCCGTATCGCGGCGGTCCGATGTTCTGGGCCGATACCGAAGGCCTCAAGAAGATCGTCGAGGGCCTGGAGAAATATGGCTTCGAAGTCGCTCCCCTGCTCCGCGAAAAGGCGGAGAAGGGGGAGAAGTTCAACAAGTAGGACGACTAAATCCTCCCCCGGAGGGGGAGGTGGCAACCGAAGGCTGACGGAGGGGTAGCGCGCCACAAGCGGCAAAGCCCGCGGAGACTACCCCTCCACCGCTTCGCGGTCCCCCTCCCCCTCCGGGGGAGGATCAGGAGAGGAAAATGACAGAGGATCTGGAAGCCTTCCGCACCGAGACCCGCGCCTGGCTCGAAGCCAATTGCCCGCCTTCGATGCGCACTCCGATGCGTGGCGAGAAGGACGCCACCTGGGGCGGCCGCAACCCCGAATATGCGCACCCGGACCAGAAGCTCTGGCTCGACCGCATGGCCGCGCGCGGCTGGACCGTGCCCGATTGGCCGAAGGAATATGGCGGCGGCGGCCTGAGCTCCTCCGAGACCAAGATTCTCCGCGAGGAGCTGAAGCGCATCAACGCGCGCAATCCGCTCAACAGCTTCGGTATCTCGATGCTCGGCCCGGCGCTGCTGAAATACGGAACCGAGGCGCAGAAGCGCGAGCATCTCCCCAAGATCGCGCGCGGCGAGATCCGCTGGTGCCAGGGCTATAGCGAGCCCAATGCCGGCTCAGACCTTGCGGGGCTGCAGACCTCCGCGGAGGACATGGGCGACCATTTCCTCGTCAACGGCCAGAAGGTCTGGACCAGCTATGCCGACAAGGCCGACTGGATCTTCTGCCTCGTCCGCACCGACAGGACGAGCAAGCAGGGCGGGATCAGCTTCCTCCTGTTCGACATGGCCTCGCCGGGCGTCAGCACCAAGCCGATCCTGCTGATCAGCGGCTACTCCCCCTTCTGCGAGACCTTCTTCGACGATGTGAAGGTGCCCAAGGAGAACCTGGTCGGCGAGCTCAACAAGGGCTGGGACGTCGCCAAATATCTGCTCGGGCACGAGCGCGAGATGATCTCGGGCTTCGGCCTGGGCGGCGCCGGCGGCGATCCGCTGGTCGAGGCCGCGCGCAGGGGCGTCGACTCGATCCTGCGCGGCCAGATCGCGCTGTTCCAGGTCCGGTCGAAGGCCTTCGCCGCCATGTCCGAGAAGTTCATCGACGAGTTGAAGGCGGGCAAGGCGCACCCCGCCCAGCCTTCGATGATGAAATATTACGGCACCGAGCTCAACAAGACGCGCCACGAGCTGCTGATGGCCGCGGGGGGCTCGGACGCGCTCGAATGGGAGAGCGAACGCTCCTCCCACGGCGCCGCGGCGCGCGCCTGGCTCAGGACCAAGGCCAATTCGATCGAGGGCGGGACGAGCGAGATCCAGCTCAACATCATCGCCAAGCGGATACTCGACTTGCCCGGAGCCTGAACCATGCCTCTCTATCTCACCGACGACCAGACGATGCTCCGCGACACCGCGAAGGATTTCGTCGCGGCCGAAGCGCCCGTCGGCCATCTCCGCGCGCTGCGCGACGCGAACGATCCCATCGGCTTCTCGCGCGATCTCTGGAAGCAGTTCGCCGCGATGGGCTTCACCGGCATCCTGATTCCCGAAAGCCATGGCGGCCTCGGGCTCGGCCATGTCGAAGCGGGGGTGGTGCTCGAGGAGATCGGACGCAACCTCTCGCCCTCGCCTTTCCTCTCGACTGCGGTCTCCGCGGTCGAGGCGCTCAAGGGCACGGCGCA
Source organism: uncultured Sphingomonas sp. (assembly GCA_966186155.1). Classification (GTDB taxonomy): domain Bacteria; phylum Pseudomonadota; class Alphaproteobacteria; order Sphingomonadales; family Sphingomonadaceae; genus Sphingomonas. The sequence continues at coordinate 8,387 of CBIFVW010000065.1, read as the reverse complement.
CGCCCCGCGCTGGTTCCCCAGCATCCTGGCGGGCGAAACCGTCGCCGCGCTGGCGATCGACGAAGGGCCCAAGCACGATGGCCGCGTCGCGTTGAAGGCCGAGCGCGCCGGCAACGGTTTTCGCCTCACCGGCGGCAAGCGGTTCGTGACCCATGGCCATGTCGCCGACCTGCTGCTCGTCGCCGCGCGCACCGAGGGTGGGGTGACGCTCTTCGCCGTTCCGCAAGACAGCCACGGCCTGACTGCCGCGCCCGAGCGCCTCGCCGACTCCAGCATCGCGGCCCGCCTCGAATTCGACGGCGTCGAAGTCGATGCCGATGCCGTGATCGGCGAGGTCGACCATGGCGACGGGCCCCTCGCCCGCCTGCTCGCCGCGGCCCGTACCGGCGCCTCGGCCGAGCTGCTCGGCGTCGGCAGCGGAGCGATGGACATGACGACGGGCTATCTCAAGGAGCGCAAGCAGTTCGGCGTGCCGATCGGCAGCTTCCAGGCGCTCCAGCACCGCGCCGCGCATCTCTACAGCGAGATGGAGGTCGCGCGAGCCGCCGTGCTCAAGGCCCAGCAGCTCCTCGATGCCCAGGACGAGGGCGCCGCGGAAGCGGTGGCTGTCGCCAAGGCGATGACCGGCCTCGCCGCCACCCTCGCGGTGCAGGAGGGCATCCAGATGCACGGCGGCATCGGCATGACCGACGAATATGATATCGGCTTCTTCATGAAGCGCGCCCGCACTTTGGCCGAGCTGTTCGGCGACGCCAATTTCCATGCCGATGCGCTGGCGGCGGCGGCGGGCTATTGATGACCGACGATCTGCCCGAGCGCGCCACCGAACCGGCCGAGCTGGTCGACCAGCTCACCGCCTTGCTCGACGTGGAGAGGCTCGACACCGATCTCTATCGCGGCCCGCGCCAGCCCGGCGGCGTCGGGCGCGTCTTCGGCGGCCAGGTCATCGCCCAGGCGCTCCAGGCGGCCCAGCGCTCGATCGACGACGACAAGGCTGCCCACTCGCTCCACGCCTATTTCATGCGCCCCGGCGACGAGGATCACCCGATCATCTATCGGGTCGTCCGCGACTTCGACGGGCGCAGCTTCGCCAATCGGCGCGTGATCGCGATGCAGAAGGGCCAGCCGATCCTCAACATGGCCGCTTCGTTCCAGGCGCCTGCCGAGGGTCTCCACCACCAGCTCGACATGCCCGACGTGCCGCCTGCCGAGGAGCTCCGGTCCGAGCGCGAGCTGCGCGAGGCGATCCGCGACCAGGTGCCCGAGAAGTTCCGCCGCTTCTTCCTGCGCGCTCGCCCGATCGAGATCCGCCCGGTCAATCCGCGCAGCTGGTTCAGGCCGGTGGCGGGTGAGCCGGTCCAGCACAGCTGGTTCCGCGTCGTGGCGCCGCTGCCCGACGACCCCGCGCTCCACCGCGCGATGCTCGCCTATGCCACCGACATGACCCTGCTCGGCACCTGCATGCTCCCCCATGGCGTCAGCTGGATGACCGGCGAGGTCCAGACCGCCAGCCTCGACCATGCGATCTGGCTGCACGAGCCGTTCCGCTTCGACGAATGGCTGCTCTACACCACCGACAGTCCCTGGTCGGGCCACAGCCGGGGCTTCAATCGCGGCCGCATCTACGCCGCCGACGGACGGCTGGTCGCCAGCGTCGCGCAGGAGGGCCTGATCCGCCTGCGGACGCCGCGCGAAGCCTAGGTTCCCCGCAACGCCCGGGATCGTGATGATTGGGTACACACCCTAGTTCTTCGGCCGCACGACCATGTTGTAGGGGACGTAGAGAAACACGTCGGTCAGCCCGGCGCGCGCCCATTCGACCGGGCGGTCCAACCCCTTGATCTCGACTCCATAGTCCGGCCCCAGCCGCGCCGCCATCGCCTTGGCGTCGGCGGCGACGATGTCGAGGATGTCGCCGCGATACTTGTCCGGCGCGACGATCGACAGCGTCAGGTCGTCGGTCGAGCCGCGGATCTCGGCACGGCCCACCGCAGGCACCGCCTTGACGAACTTGGCGATCCGCTCGCGCGCGGTGGCGCCATCGACGCCATTGCCCAGCCGCACCTTGGCGAGGAAACGCGTCCGGTCGGTATCCGGCCGATTATCGTTCATCATCGGCAGGTTGCGATAATTGTCGAGCGTCAGCGGCTCGACCACCTCGTCGCCGGTGGCGAGATCGACGCCGTATTTCGGCGCTTGCGCGATCGCCGACTTCACCATGTCGAGAATCTCGCTCCGTCGCCGCGCCTGGTCGCGCGTGTCGCCCGCGATCGTCACGCTCACGATCGCGAAATCGGCGGCGCGGCGTAGGCCCACCACCGGACGGCTGTCGTCGAACCCGTCGGATTCGCGGCGCGAGGCAGTGACCACCACTTCGTCAGCGCCGAAATCCTGCGCAAAGGCGGCGGTCGGGAAGGCGAGCAAGGCGAACGCCAGCGCGCACGGCAGCAGCTTCATGATCTTTCCCCCTCTGTCTCGAAGGAAAGCTGGCCCGCCGCCCTTCTCGAGTCAATCAGAAGGCGGGCTTGCCGAACTCCTGCCGCGTCACCGGATGGCTCGACGAGAGCCCGCCATCGACCACCCAGGCCTGGCCATTGACATAGCTCGCCTCGTCGGAGGCGAGGAACAGCGCCACCCGCGCGATCTCCTCGGGCCGGCCGGCCCGGCGCAATGGATTGAGCTGGCCGAGCTTGTGCTCTTTTCCCGTCTCGCGGGCATAGTCGAAGGCGCGCTGGGTCATCCCGGTCTCGATCAGCCCGGGGCAGATCGCGTTGACCCGCACGTTCGACGTCGCGAGCTGCTGCGCGGCGCTCTGGACGAGGTTGATCACCCCCGCCTTGCTCGCCGAATAGGCCGGCCCGCCCGCGCCCGATCGCAGCCCCGCCACGCTCGCGGTGCACAGGATCGCGCCGCCGCCCCGCTCCACGATGCGCGGCGCGGCATGCTTGATCGCCAGCGCAGGGCCGATCAGATTGACTCGCAGCACCTCGGTCCAGAGCTCGACGGAGGAATCGAGGATGCCCGCGGCGCCGCCCGATATCCCCGCATTGGCGTAGAGGATGTCGAGCCCCCCGAACCGCTCGCACGCCAGCGCGACCACGCGTTCGACATCGTCCTCGGCGCCCGCGTCCATCCGCACGGGCACGAGGCCGTCCACTCCCTCGGCCGTCACCTCGACCGCGTCGCTGAGATCCGCCGCGATCACCTTCGCCCCCTCGGCCGCGAAGGCGCGCGCCGTCGCCCTTCCGATACCGGAACCCGCGCCCGTGACGATCGCCACCTTGCCCTCGAATCGCATCAGACCGCATGCCTCCGTCGCTCACCATCGCCCGCCGGGTCCCGCCGGGCAATCCGGCTAGGCCCCTGCCTCCCTTGCGAACGCCCATGCCGCGGCGACCAGCCCCGGCAGCCGCTCGACGGTCGCCGCGGCCTGCGCGCTGGAGGCGTTGCCGTCGAGCATCCGCTTCTTGATCCCCTGGACGATGCCCGTCAGGCGGAACAGATTATAGGCGAAATACCAGTTGAGGTCCGGCACCCCGTCCCTCCCCGTCGCCGCGCAATAGCGCTCGACCATCGCCTCGATTGTCGGGATGCCAGTCTCGGGCCCGGCGAGCCCCTTCACGCCCGAACGCCCCTCGGGCTCGGTCACCCAGCTCATCAGGAAATAGGAGAAGTCGGCGAGCGGATCGCCGAGCGTCGAGAGCTCCCAGTCGAGCACCGCGAGGATGCGCGGCTCGCTGGGATGAAAGATCATGTTGTCGATTCGATAGTCGCCATGGACGATGCTGGTCCGCGTCTGCTCGGGAACGGTGCGCGGCAGCCATTCGATCAGCTTCTCGACCTCGGCCAGCTCGTCGGTCTGGCTGCCGCGATATTGCCGCGTCCAGCGCTCCACCTGGCGCGCGAAATAATTGCCCGGCTTGCCATAGTCGCCCAGCCCGACCGCCTCGTAGTCGATGTTGTGGAGCGCCGCGAGCGTGTCGACGATCGCCTCATACACTCGGGTGCGCTCGGCCGGTGCCATGTCCGGCAGACTGCCGTCCCAGAAGGTCCGGCCCTCGACCATCTCCATGACGTAGAACATCGATCCGATCACCGAATCGTCTGCACACAGCCCGAAATAGGGCTTGGGCACCGGAAAACCGGTCGGATGCAGCGCGGCGATCAACCGATATTCGCGATCGACCGCATGCGCCGAGGGCAGTAGCTTCCCGAAGGGCTGGCGCCGGAGCACATAGGCCGTTCCCGGCGTGTCGACGCGATAGGTCGGGTTGGATTGGCCGCCCTTGAACTTCTCGAGCCTGATCGGTCCGGCGAAGCCCGGCATCCGCGCCGCCATCCAGCGCTCGAGCGCGGCGATGTCGATCGGATCATCGCCGCTCATGCGAACTCGATCACCGATCGCACGCTGTCCCCCTTGCGCAGCTTCGCGAGCGCGTCGTTGACGCCTTCCAGCCGGATGCGCTCGGCGACCATCGTGTCGAGGTCGAGCAGCCCGTCGAGATACATGCGGGCCAGCCGCGGCATGTCGATCGGAAAGCGTGTCGAGCCCAGCAGCGAGCCCTGGATCTTCTTGCCGGTGAGGAAGGTCGGTCCCGGCAGGCTGACGCTGTTTCCCGGCGCGATCATGCCGAGGATGGTCGCGGTGCCGCCGCGGCGCAGGATGGTCCAGGCCAGCTCGGCGGTCGCGGGCCGCCCCACTGCCTCCACCGCGTAATGGACGCCCCCATCGGTGAGCGCGAGGACTTGCTTGGCAAGCCCCTCGGCCGTCGCGTCGAGTGCGTGCGTCGCGCCCATGCGCAGCGCCAGCTCGCGCTTCTCGGCCACGGGATCGATCGCCAGGATCGTGCCCGCGCCCGCGATCTTCGCGGCGTTGATCGCGGCGAGCCCGATTCCACCGGCGCCGATCACCGCGACGCTTTCGCCGGGCCGCACTCGGCTGTCGTTGAAGATCGCGCCCGCCCCCGTGATCACCGCGCAGCCGAGCAGCGCGGCGCGGTCGAGCGGCATCTCCTTCGCGATCGAGACGCAGGCATTCTCGTGCACCAGCATCAGCTCGGCGAATGCGGAGAGGTTGAGGAACGGCGCGAGCGGCGTGCCGTCGGCAAGGCTGAGCCGCGGCTCGGCGCCCGGGGGCCGGCGGGTCGAGGGATCGATGCACAGCGACGGCCGTCCCGACGCGCACATCTCGCACGATCCGCAGAACACGGTGAAGAAGGTGATGACATGATCGCCGGGCTTCAGATGCGCGACGTCGCTGCCCACCGCCTCGATCACGCCCGCCGCCTCGTGCCCCGGCACGGTCGGCACCGGATGCGGGAAGGCGCCGTCGACGAAGTGCAGATCCGATCGGCACACCCCCACTGCCGCGGTGCGGATCAGCACCTCGCGCGGGCCGGGCTTCGAGACCCGGACCTCGGCGATCTCGAGCGGCTTGCCGGCTTCGAACAGGACTGCGGCTTTCACCGCGACACCCCCATATCCCCGCTCGAAATCCGCTCCGCCTTGAACTCGGCCCATTTGCCGAACTCGCTCCGCGCGATCGCCCGGGCATGGACCTCGTCGGGTCCGTCCGCCAGGCGCAGGGTGCGGATGTTCGCCCAGGCGCTCGCCAGGTCGAAATCGCCCGAGACGCCTGCGCCGCCATGCGCCTGGATCGCGTCGTCGATGATCGAGAGCGCCATCTGCGGCGCCTGCACCTTGATCATCGCGATCTCGAGCTGCGCGGCCTTGTTTCCCGCCTTGTCCATCATGTCGGCTGCCTTGAGGCAGAGCAGGCGCGTCATCTCGATGTCGATCCGCGCGCGGGCGATGCGCTGCTCCCAGATCGAATGATCCGAGATGCGCTTGCCGAAGGCGACGCGGCTGACGAGCCGCTTCGCCATCGCCTCGATCGCCTCCTCCGCCACGCCGATCGTGCGCATGCAGTGATGGATCCGCCCCGGGCCGAGCCGCCCCTGCGCGATCTCGAACCCCCGCCCCTCGCCGAGCAGCACATTCTCCACCGGCACGCGGACATTCTCGAGCACCACTTCGCCATGGCCGTGCGGCGCGTGGTCATACCCGAAAACCGAAAGCATCCGCTCGACCTTCACGCCGGGAGCGTCGAGCGGGACCAGGATCATGCTCTGCTGGGCGTGCCTGGCCGCATCCGGAGCGGTCTTGCCCATCACGATCGCGATCGCGCAGCGCGGGTCGCCCACGCCCGAGCTCCACCATTTGCGCCCGTTGACGACGTAGTGATCGCCGTCGCGGACCATCGAGGTCTCGATGTTGGTCGCGTCGGACGAAGCGACCGCCGGCTCGGTCATCAGGAAGGCCGAGCGGATCTCGCCCTCCATCAACGGCCTCAGCCACGCGTCCTTCTGCGCGCGCGTGCCGTAGCGGTGGAGCACTTCCATGTTGCCGGTGTCGGGCGCCGAGCAGTTGAAGCATTCCGAGGCCCAGCCGATCCGCCCCATCTCTTCGGCGCACAGCGCATATTCGAGATTGCTGAGCTGGGTACCTTCGAACGCGAAGCTGTCGTCGACATGGGCCTGCCCCGAGTGCGGCGGCATGAAGAAGTTCCACAGCCCCGCTGCCTTGGCCTCGGCCTTGGCCTGCTCGATGACCGGCAGGACCTTCCAGCGATCGCCTTCCGCCTGCTGTGCCCGGTATTCCGCGTCGCGCGGCCGGATGCGGCTGTCGACAAAGGCCTTCACGCGGTCGCGGAAATAAGTCTCGCGCTCGGTCAGCGTGAAGTCCATGGTCACCCTCTCCTACTCTGTCGTTCCGACGCGTAGAGCATACCGGATATTCGGTAAAGCCACGCAGGGGCGAAAAAAGGCACAACTCGGCTTCAAAAACCGCTTTGGCTCGCCGCCGAAATCGCTAAGCTGGGCTGCGATGAACGCATCCGGGAAAGTCGAGACAGCCAGCGCCACCAAACGCTTCCAGGCCAAGCGCGACGCGATCCTCGCGGCCGCTGCCGATGCGATCAACGAGCAGAGCGCCAAGGGCATGACCTTCGCCGACGTGGCCCGCCGCGTCGGGCTCAACACCACGTCGGTCACTTATTATTTCAAGCGCAAGGAGGACCTCGCCGCCGCCGCGTTCGAGCATACGCTCGATCGGCTCGACGCGATGCTCGACGACGCGGCGTCGGCACCGACGTCCGAGGCGCGGGTCGCGCGCTATCTCAACATCAACATGGAGCGGCTCGCCCGCATCCGCCGCGGCGAGGAACGCGATTTCGCCGTCCTCTCGGACCTGCGCGCGATGGAGGAGCCGCTCAAGCGCCTCCTGCTCGACCGCTGGCGCGACATCTTCCGCAAGACGCGCAGCCTGTGGGGCCCGGCCGACAGCCGCGCCGAGACCGACCTGCACGGCGCCCGCGCGCACGTGCTGCTCGAGAACACCTTCTGGCTCACCGCCTGGCTGCCCCGCTACGAGGTCGACGAATATCCGCGCGTCGAGGCGCGGCTGATGGACGTGTTCCGCACCGGCATCGCCGCGCCCGGCCAGGCCTGGGCTCCCGAACTGCTCGACCTCGAGCATGACGAGCCCGAGCCCGGGCGCGAGGCGTTCCTGCTCGCCGCCACCCGGCTCATCAACGAGCTCGGCTATCGCGGCGCCTCGGTCCAGAAGATCGCCTCCGAGCTCAACGTGACCAAGGGCAGCTTCTACCACCATCTCGACGCCAAGGACGAGCTGGTGATCGCCTGCTACAAGCGCAGCTTCGACATCATCGCCGACGCGCAGCGCCTCGCCGAGAGCCATCAAGGCTCGCATTGGGAGCGGCTCGAGAGCACGATCGCGACACTGCTCGACTATCAATTCTCCGAGCGCGGCCCGCTGCTCCGCACCACCGCGCTATCGGGCCTGCCGCCGCGCGTGCGCTCGACGATGATCGACCGCTCGAACCGCATCGCGCGCCGCTTCGCGGGCATGCTCTCGGACGGCATCGCCGAGGGCTCGATCCGCGCGATCGACCCGCTGGTCGCGTCGCAGACGCTGATGGCGCTGCAGAACGCCGCCTTCGACATGCGCAAATGGGCGAGCACCATGCCGCGCGAGCGGGCGGTCGCCTTCTACGCCTCGACGCTGGCCTTCGGCCTGTTCGACGATCGGGTGCTGGCGATCGCCTAGGCCGGATCAATCCCGCGCTGGACGAACCAGATCAGGTTCCCGTCCGGATCGGTCATCGCGGTCGCCGGCGTCGGCCAGGCGCCGGCGTGCGGCTCGCCGCGATAGGTCGGCGGTACCAGCATCCCAAAGCGCTGGCGCGATCGCCTGATCCGCTGGTGCAAGGCAAAGACGTCGTCGACGAAAATCGCGCAGGTCTCGTTGCGATGCGTAGGCTCCGGCAACGGCTCGCCGGGCGGAGGCGGGATTTCGAGATACTGGAT
>CBIFVW010000064.1:0-15229 GCA_966186155.1 uncultured Sphingomonas sp. | reverse complement strand
GATCGGTCCGGCCGTGCCGCCTTTCACTGCGGTACGCGCCATCGTCAGCTCGACGAACGCTTTCTCGGGCGTGACCGCAAAGCCGCCGCCCGACGGCCAGGCCGAGCCGAACGTATAGTCGAGGCTCATCCCGCGTGCCTTCGCGGCTTCGGCGGCGGCGCGCACCAGCGCGAAGAAGCGGGGCTCGGCATAGTCGTTGACCACCGCCCGCTCCTCGGGCGTGAGCGTCACGAAATTGGGGGCGAAGGACTGGATCTCCGCGCCCGAGAAGCCGTTCTCGTCGAGCAGCGCGATCTCGCGCCGCAGCTCCTGCTCGTCGACGGCCGCGCCTGGCCACCACCACCGGACGCGCGGACGAACCTCCTTGGGCGGAGCTTCGAACCGTTCCTGAAGCGATTGCGCCGCGCCCGGGACGCTCGAGAGCGCGAGCATGACGGCGCACGTCCCAGCGAGGAGGTCACGTATCACATCGGCCCTTTCCGGCTGTCCGCCATGTTCGAGGATGCGACGCAGCCGGGAATTCGCAGCATCTGAAGCGGGGCGGCCGCCGATGCGGCCCGCTTCTGCACGATGATGAATTCCAGCCCCATCCTCTCCAATGCCAACCGCATAGACAAACGAACGATACCGTTCAATTAGATTTGGGATACGGGCGGAGACGGCTGCGCAGCCTGACCAATTGCGCGCCGGAGCAATCTCGCGCAGACTGGCCCATGCAGCGCGGCGACGCCGGCGGCCCGCTGCGGACTCGACCGCCAGGCATCAAACGCGTCCGTCCATGAAGGTCGGGCGACATTCCCGAGGCACCGCCCGGCACGGGACCTGTTCTCGTGCGAACCCTGTCTATCGCCCCCGATTCCGGCGGACACCGCCGCCTGCGCGTGTAACGCGATGGCACGGTCCGACGACGAGACCCGTGGCGGCGCGCGCCCGTCCGGCAATACGGCCGGGCCGCGCCTCGACCTCCTGTACCGCGAGCAGGCGCCGCGGCTCCGGCGCCGGGTCGGCGCGCGGCTGCGCTCGCACGAGGAGGCGCAGGATCTGGTGCAGGACGCCTTTGCCCGGCTGCTCGGCGCGGCCGCCCGCCAGGCGCTCGACCGCCCCGAGGCGTTTCTCAACCGGATCGTCCGGAACCTGCTCATCGACCGGTCGCGGCGGCTGGCGGCCCGGGCGCAGCACCTCGCCATCGGCGACGCGACCGAGCCGGCGGTCCCCCCAACGCAGGAAGAGGGGATCGCGCTCGAACAGATGAAGGAACGCTATCGTGCCTCGGTGACGGCCCTGCCCGAGCGGATGCGGGAGGTCTTCCTGCTCCACCGTGTCGAAGGACTTGGCTACAAGGAGATCGCCGCGATGCTCGGGATCAGCATCCGGACGGTGGAGTGGCACATCGCCGAGGCGATCGTCCGGATCGGCAGGGACCTGGAGCAATGAACGACCCCGACGCACCTCCGGCCGACCCGCCCGAGCGGCTCGCGCGCGAGGCGGCGGAATGGTTCGCGCGGATGCGGGGGCCAAGCGCCACCGCATCCCAGGCCGAGTTCGAGGCGTGGCTTGGCCAGAGCGCCGCACATCGCAGCGCCTACAACCGCGCGGCCGAGATCTTCGCGATGGGCAAGCTGCTCGCCGACCGGGAGGCCCCGCCGCCACGGCGGCAGCGCCGGCCGCTGACATTGGCGCTCACGGCCTGCGTCGCCTGCGCGCTCGCCGGAGGCGGCTGGCTCGCCCTGCGGCCGGCGGCGGACGAGCCTCCGGAGGCCGCTGCGGCAGCCGCGGCCGAGCAGCGGACCTTGTCCACCGTCGCCGGCGAGATGCGCACGGTGCGCCTCGCCGACGGGTCGGGCGTGCAGTTGGGAGCGAGGACCCTGCTCGAGACGGCGTTCGATGCAGGACGGCGCACGATCCGCCTTTGGCGGGGGCGGGCGCGGTTCGAGGTGGCGCACGAGGGCCGGCCCTTCGTGGTGCTGGCGGGCGGGGGGAGCGTGACGGCGCGCGGCACCGTGTTCGACGTGGCGGTGGCCGACGGGAGACGGATCGAGGTGCGCCTGCTCGAAGGCGCGATCGATGTCGCTTTGCCGGCCGTCGCGTCGAATGCAGGCAAGCCGGAGGTGCGGCGGCTTGCAGCCGGTGAGAGCCTGTCGTTCATGCCGGCGCCGGCTGCTTCCCGGGCGGCAAGCCCCGCCGTCGCTGCACGCGACTTCGAGGCGGTGCCGGTCGCCGCCCTCCTCGCCGAGGCCAACCGGGGCGCGGCGCGCCCGATCCGGCTCGCCGACACGACGCTCGGGGACCAGCGGGTGTCGGGGCGGTTCCGCGTCGACGATACCGAGCTGCTGGCGCAGCGCCTGGCGGCACTGTTCGGGCGCACCGCCGACCTCAGCGATCCGCACGAAATCGTGCTGCGGCAGTGAGCACGAAAATTTTTCGCAAGGGCACCCCGTAGTTCGCGGGGCGCCGCGTCAATCCCTCATCGCCGGCGGGAGGCCGGCTTGGAGGAGGGGTGACGATGACGATCGCGAGAAGTGCGTTGCGGGCAGGCTGGCTGATGGCGGCGGTGGTTGCGGCGAGCCTGGGGGCGCCGCCGGCCGGCGCGCAGGCGGTGTCGACGAGCGGCTACGACCTGCCGGCGCAGGAGCTGGCGCAGACGCTGAGGGCGATCGCGCGCCAGTCGGGGCGCGAGATCCTGTTCGCCGACGATGCGGTGCGCGGCAAACGGGCGCCGCCGCTCAGGGGGCGGCTCACGACCGAGGAGGCGGTGCGCGCAGCGCTCGTCGGCAGCGGGCTTATGGTCGAGGAGCGCGCGGGTGCGCTGATGGTCCTCGCGGCGCCGGCTGCGGCGCTGGACGTCCCGCCCGGAGCGGAAGGCGAGATCACGGTCACGGGCACGCGCATCCGCGGCTCCGACAGTCCCTCGCCCCTGATCGTCGCGACGCGGGAGGCGATCGAGGACGCCGGCGTCGGCGACTTCGCCGGTTTCTCCCGCATCCTGCCGCAGAATTTCACCGGCGGGCAGAACCCCGGCGTCGCGGGCGCGAGCGACCAGGGCGGGCAGTCGAACATCAACAACTCGACAACGCTCAACCTCAGGGGGCTCGGTGCGGACGCGACGCTGACGCTGATCAACGGCCACCGCCTCGCCTATGACGCACTGCTCCAGGGCATCGACGTCTCGGCGATCCCGCTCGCCGCGATCGAGCGGGTCGAGGTGATCGCCGACGGCGCCTCGGCGCTCTATGGTTCGGACGCGGTCGGCGGCGTGGTCAACATCCTGCTGCGGCGCGACTTCGACGGCGCGGAGACCACCGCCCGGTTCGGAGCCGCCACCGACGGCGGCAACGTCCAGCAGCAGTACAGCGCGGTGAGCGGGGCGCGCTGGCGCTCGGGCGGATTCATGATCGCCGGCGACTACAACCGCAACACGCCGGTGCTGGCGGCGGACCGCGACTATACGCGCAAGCTCAATGCCGCACAGACGCTGATCGCCGCCCAGCGGCAATGGAGCGTCGTGCTGGCCGGTCATCAGCAGCTCGGCCCCGGCATAACGTTCGAGGTCGATGCGCAGTTCGCCGACCGGCACATGGACAAGTCCATCGCATCCACGACCGCCGCCCCGACGATCGAAGGGCAGATCAATACCCCCACCATGCGATCCTATGCCGTCACGCCCGGCTTGCGGTTCGCGCTTCCGCACCGCTGGACCGCCTCGCTCGAGGCGACCCGGGCGCGGAGCGAGACGGTCATCCGCACCAATGTCTTCCAGCGCGGCGTCATCTCGCCGCGGCTCGGTCGCTACGAGAACCGGCTCAGCAATATCGAGGCGAGCGCGGAGGGGCCGCTCGTCCGCTTGCCCGGCGGCGACGCGCGCCTCGCGCTCGGCGGGGGCTACCGCACCTTCGAGCTCGACATACTGGCGCAGCGGACGGTCGGCGGCGTCACCCGAACGACCCGCGACGGCACCGAGCAGCGCGAGAGCCTGTTCGCCTATGGCGAGCTGTCGGTGCCGCTGGTCGGGCCGGGCAACCGTATGCCGCTCGTCGAAGCGCTGCGTCTCAGCGCGGCGCTTCGCTACGAACGCTATGAAGGCATCGACGAGGTCGCGACGCCCAAGCTCGGCATCGTCTACGCGCCGCACCGCGACGTCACGCTCAAGGCGAGCTGGGGCAAGTCGTTCAAGATCCCGACGCTCGACCAGGTCAATCAGCTTCAGGCCGGCGGCGTCATTTCAGCCAATCTCTTCGCGCCGCAGCCGGTACCGCCGCTCGGGCCGAACGCGACGGTGCTGGTGCTCACCGGCGGCAATCCCGACCTCAGGGCCGAACGCGCGACGACCTGGTCGGCGACCATCGAACTGAGGCCGCTCGACGGCCTTGAGGTCGAGGCGAGCTGGTTCGACGTCGATTATCGCGACCGTATCAGCGTGCCGATCTCCGACACGCTTTCGGTGCTCGCCAATCCCGCCTTCGCCGATTTCGTCCGGTTCCACCCCGGCGTGCAGCAGGTGGCGGACATCGTCGACGCGCTGCCGGCGCCGGTCACCAATGCGACCGGGCGGCCGTTCAATCCCGCGGATGTCGCGGCGATCGTCGATGCGCGGCTGCGCAACACCGCGCGCGAACATGCCCGGGGCGTCGATTTCGCGCTGCGCTACAGGGCCGATCTCGGACCGGACGACAAGCTGCTGGTGAGCGCGGCGGCCAGCTATCTCGAGACCACGCGGCAGCTGCGGCCCGGCCTGCCGGCGATCGAGCGTTCGGGCGTGATCTTCGCGCCGCCGCACTGGCGTGCGCGCGCCGGCGCGAGCTGGGACCGCGACACCGTCCAGCTCACCGCCTTCGTCAACTATGTCGGCGGCGTGCGCGACAACCGGCTCGCCTTCCAGACCGACGTCGCGCCGTTCACCACCCTCGACCTCAGCGCGCGGGTGCGCACGCGCGCGGCCGGCGGCCTCCTTAGCGGGCTCGAGTTCCGACTGTCGGCGCTCAACCTCCTCAACGAGAAGCCCGATCCGATCGGCACCTCGGACCCTGCGGCGATCCCGTTCGATTCGACCAACCAGTCGTCGATCGGCCGGTTCGTCAGCCTCGCGGTGACCAAGACATGGTGAGCGCGATGCGCCTGCTGGCCTATGCCGCCGCGCTGCTCGCCTGGCCGGGCACGGCATCCGCCGCGAACCAGTCCTGCGTGGACCTGCTGCCGCGTCCAGGGGCGTCTTCCGCTGCCCGTGCGCTCGCAGCGGAGGACCTGGCGCGCCTGCGCGACATCGGCCCGGTCGACTCCGCGTCGATCGACGCGCGGCTGTTCACGCTCTCGCCTGACGGGAGACGCATCGCTTTCCAGCTGCGTCGCGCCGACCCCGCGCGCAACGCCTATTGCTTGGGCGTCGTCGTGCTCGAGCGCACTCCTGGCGCGCAGCCGCGCATCGTCGATGCCGGCGGCGAGCCGCTTCGGGTCCGCTACGACTCGCGTGGCCGGGCGGACGTGCCGACCGGCATCATGCGCCCGATCACGCCGCGCTGGTCGGCAGACGGGCGCTCGATCCTGTTCCTCAAACGCGAGGGGCGCACGACACAGGTGTGGCGGGCGGCAGCCGATGGCAGCGGCAGCGCGGCGCTCACCGCGAGCGCCACCGATGTCGAGGATTTCCGCCTGAGCAGCGACGGGCGTACTCTGATCTATTCGAGCCGCCCCGCACTCGATGCCGCGCGGGGGGCGATCGGGCGCGAGGGGCTGGCCGGGTTCCACTATGACGATCGCTACGCGCCGGCGGCGAGCGACCAGCCCTGGCCGGCCGCGCCGGTTCCTCGCATCGTCCGCGCGCAGGACGTGGCGAGCGGCGCGGTGCGGGAGGCCACGCCAGCGGAGGTCGCGCTGCTTCCCGCTGCGCCGATCCTGGAGGTCGCCTGGGGTGAGGCCTGGGACAAGGACGGCCGGCGCGCCTGGCTCCAGGTGCCCGCCGCCACCTTCTTTCCCTCGCGCGGACGCCTGATGGCCGAGGACGCGCGCGGGGCGCCGGTGACATGCGCCGATGAGGCTTGCGCCGAGGCGCACCGGCCCTGGTGGACGGGCAACGGCCGGATTCGCTTCTTCCGGCGCGAAGGCTGGGCCGCGGGCTCGACTGCTATCTACGAGTGGATCCCGGGACCCGAGGCGCCGCGGCCGCTCTACGTGACCGACGACGTGCTGGCCGACTGCGCGCCGGAAGGGGACATGCTGCTGTGCCTCATCGAAGGGTCGTTGACACCACGCCGGCTCGAACGGCTCGATCCGGCGACCGGGCGGCGCGAGGTCGTGTTCGATCCCAATCCGCAATTCGCGCACCTCAAGCTCGGCCGGGCAGAACGGCTGCACCTCACCAACGCGCTCGGGCGGCCGTCGATCGCCGACCTCGTGCTCCCGGTGGGCTACAGGGCCGGCAAGCGCTATCCGCTCGTCGTCGTCCAGTACGACACGCGCGGCTTCCTGCGCGGCGGCACCGGCGACGACTATCCGATCCAGGCCTTCGCCAATCGCGGCTATGCGGTGCTGAGCGTCAGCCGGCCGCGCATGGCCGCCTTGCGTTCGGACAGCGCCGACGTGGTCGCGCTCGAACGCAGCAACCTCGCCGCATTCGACCATCTGCGCAGCGCATCGTCGTCGATCGAAGCGGGCGTGCGCCTGGCGGTCGAGCGGGGCATCGCCGATCCCAGGCGGATCGGGCTTACCGGCATGAGCGACGGCGCGACGATCGCCGCGTTCGCGCTGCTGCACAGCGACCGGTTCGCCGCGGTGGCGATGAGCCAGTGCTGCTTCGACGAGACCTTCCCGGCGCGGGTCGGCTCGCGCGCGGCGCGGTATTTCCACAGCACCGGCTACCCGCGGATCACCGATCGCAACCAGGCCTTCTGGGAGCAGCTTTCACTCGCGGCGAATGCCCGCCGCATCCACACCCCCATTCTGCTCCAGATCGCCGACGAGGAATATCTGAGTGCGCTGGTGACCCACACTGCGCTCAGGGAAGTCGGGGCGCCCATCGACATGTACGTCTTCCCGGACGAGCACCACGTCAAATGGCAGCCTGCGCACCGCCTCGCCATCTACCGGCGTTCCCTGGACTGGTTCGACTATTGGTTGAAGGGAATCCGCTCAAGCACGCCGGACCGGCAGGATGAGATCACCCATTGGGAGACGCTTCGTCGCCGGACGCCGGAGCAGATTCCCTGACCGCGGCGAGTCGTCCCACCCAGGCCCGCGCCCAGGCTTCGGTGTCGAGCAGGTCGAGGATGCGCACCTGCAGTGCCGCCTCGGGCGGCCGTTCGCCGCCGAGCTGCGCCTCGATCGCCGCGCGATCGACGATGCCATGGCGCGCGAGTTCGCCGTCGAGCAGCCGCTCGCGGATCGCGGCGCGATGGCGGCGCAGGATCGCCGCGCCGAACCCGTCCGGCCCGCCCTTGACCCGGCGCTCAAGGACCAGCGCAGGCAGGTCGTCGGTGAATGCCTGACGGGCGACGGCGCGGTCGCGGCCTCCGTGGCGCCACTGCCAACTCGGGACGGCAAGGCAGGCCTCGACGACGGGCTGCGAGAGAAGCGGGAAGAGCACCGGCGCGAAGGCGCCGCGGCCGGGATCGAGCAGCGGCTGGACGCGCAGCAGCGCCGCGACATGCGCCGCCTTGCCCGGCAGCCCATGCGCTGGCGCCTCAAGCCACGGATGGGCGAGATCCGCCGTGCTCGACGCGAGCACGTCGCGATGGAGGAAGGCGGGCGCAGGGCGCCAATGGTAGCCCCGCCGGCACCCTGCGCGCAAAGCTGCGCGCAGCGCCTCGACGTAGCCGCAGCCGGTCTGCCGGCAGACGTCGCGCAGCGTTGACAGGACGCCAGCGCTCGGCCCCTCGCTCAGCCAGCGGTCGACGATTGCCGCCGCCGACTGCGAGTAGCCGAACACATTGTCGCCGCCGCTCCCGGTCGCGAAGGCGTCGATCCCCATCTCGCGCGCGATGTCGAGATGCGCGCGTTCATAAGCCTGGCCCAATGTGCGCCCGATCGGGCGCGGCAGGTGCGGGCTGAGCGCCCGGTCGATGTCGACGTCGTCGATCCGGTAGCGGCATTCGGCGAGCGGGAGGTCGAAGCGCCGGCACAAGGCGCGCGCATAGGTGCGCTCGTCGCCGGCGGGATCGTCGGTATACATCGTGATGCACCGCACGTCGTGCCCGCTGCCGGCGAGGCAGGCCGCCACAATCGAGGAATCCAGCCCGCCCGAAACGCTGACGAGCAGCCGCGGATAGAAGGATGCCCAGGCGCGGACGGAGTGCATGACGGTGCGGCGCAAGTGCTCCGCGATTTCGTCGGCCGACCGCTCGCGGCGGCTGTGGACATGATCCCAGGGCGACCAGCGCGACTGTTGGCCTTCGTCGCGGCCGGCCGCTAGGGCGCGGCCGGGCAACAGCTCGCGAATGCCGGCGAGCGCCGTTGCCGGTGTCGGCAGGGCGCCGGCGTAATGGTGCCGTCCAACCGCCGCCCAGTCGATTGCGGCCTGCACCAGGCCGGTCGCGAGCAGCAGGTCGACATCGGAAGCGAACAGCGTCGCGCCCGGGGTATCGGTGTAGTAGCAGGGCAGCGCCGCCGAGGGGTCGCGCAGCACCTGGATTCCCTCGCCGGCCGGCAGGGCAGCCACATAGCCGCCCCAGCAGGCGGTGAGCAGCCGGTCACCCCCGTTCTTCAAGATCGCGCTCGCGTCACTGCCGCTGAGCATGTCGATCGGCTGCGCCCGGCCATGCCGCCAGAACAGGGTTCCCAGGACCAATCCGCGCCGACCGAGGACATGAATCCGGCAGGCGACATTGGCGAAGGCGAGGACGGACGGCATTTCCGCCGCCGCGTCGAGGCCGAGACGCGCGGCCATGGCGGCGGCATCGGGCAGCGGACAGTCCGCACGCGCCACGGCGAGGAGATAGCGCGGCTTCATGGCACGGCCAGGATCGGCGTGAACAGGCGCACCTCCTCGAGGTCGCCGACCACCACCGCGTCCTCCCACTGCGCCCAGCAATGGGCGGCAAAGGGTTCGAGGCGGACGCCGAAGACGACGGCCGTGCGAACGCCCAGACGCCGGCCCAGGGCGCGGGCAGCCAGTGCGCGCGGCAGGCACTGGTCGGTCTTGCGCAGGATCAGTGCGGCGGATTCGAAGGCGGCGGCGACGCGGCGCGCTGCGGCATCGGCATCGTCCTCGCACGGGGGCGGCGCCTGGTCGCGCGCGGCTGTCCGAACCAGGTCGGCCAGACGGCCGCCCCGGACCTGCATCTGCGCCCGCCGTTGTGCAGCGACCGCGCGTGCGATGTCCCGGATCCGCGGGTTTATGCCGTTTTCCACAACGAGATCCCGCGTCGGCTGCTCGACCGCGGCGGAGGCCAGCGGTTCGCTGGACGGGCGGCCGCGCACGAGCAGGCCGATCTGTTCGAATCGGTCGCACAGGCTCGGGTCGTCATCCGCGCCGCCGGAACTGGCCCAGCGCCGGAAGGCGACGTCGGCGTCATCAGGCAAGCAGAAGTAGCGGTCGCGCTCGAGGTCGAGGAATACGACCCGCCCGGCGCACTCGCACCAGGAGAGACCGTCGCGAAGGCGGAAAACCATCGTGGCTGCAGATGAAAAGGCGCGCGCCCGGTCGGACGCGCGCCCTCGCAGTCAGTCGTCGACCAGGCCGAGCGGCAGACTTTCGGTCTGCTCGGAGTCGTTGACGATGAACGCCCCACCCCGGGTGTCGGTGCTCACCGTGCCGAGTTCGATCACGTCTTCATGTTCGCGGTTCATGGCAGTTCTCCTTGTCCGAGAAATGTCATGGCCATGACCCGCACAGTGTAGCGCGGGGCTCAGTTATAAGAAGATTATAATCCTGATATAATTCGATTGTTTTGGCGCAGCTGACTCTGGCCGCCGGGGCCGCACCAAGCCGGGCGTGAGAAACATGCTTGGACATGCGCCGCCGCCTTTAGTCCGTGAGGACCTGGACATCCGCGGAGGCCACCCGGCCGCAGGCGCGACCTTTTGTAGACCAGAGGCTCGAACCTCGACTGCATCGTGTCGTCGCTCACCGGCCCGCCACGACCTGTCCGGCCGAAAAGCGCGTCCAGTGGAAGAGGGGAAAGGGGCATCGTTTCCGACGATGTCAGATAGAATCCACCCGACGTCTTCTCTGACAATAATAAATCGAACGATATCGTGCAATATATCGCGGTGGGATCGCGCGGCCTGCCAGGTGCCAAGATCGTGAAACCATAACGGGAACGGCTGACATTGGTGGCTAGCCGTCCGGCAGCTTGAGGATGCAACGCGAACAGCTGCCGCTAAGGGCTAAGCGCCTCGATGACCTGGCAGTCTGCCACGCTTCCGCCGCTACAGGAGTCGATTACCGCCTTCAGCTCTCGCCGTAATGCCCTCAGGTCCGCAAGTTTGCGGTCCACTTCCCGCAGATGCGCTTCGGCGATCCGGTCGATTTCGACGCAATCACGGGTACGATCGTCGGACAGACTGAGCAGGGCCCGAACCTGATCGAGCGAGAAGCCGAGGCCGCGAGCACGGCGGACGAATGAGAGCCGGCCCAATTCTGCCGGTCCATAATCGCGATAGTTGCCGCTGGTCCGAGATGGCTTGGGCAATAGCCCGATCCGCTCGTAATAGCGGATCGTCTCCGCCTTGGTGCCGGTCGCCTTGGCCAAGTCGCCGATCGTCAGTGCCATGGCAAAATCACTCCCCGCCGAAGCGAAACCGCAAGCCGCCATTGATGACCCGCCCATCGCTGGGCGCCCAAGCATCGACCGTCCAGGCACCGACCGGCGAGCGCTGCGGGAGCAGCAGCGGATCCCAGTGCGTCTGGCGCACGTCCAGCAGGTTCTCGGCGTTGACGAACAGGCTTACCTTGCCGAGCACCAACTCGCCCATCAGCCCGAGCTCGACATAGGGACGGCTTCGCGTCCGCCAGGGATTGTCGTCGAGTTCCTGCCTTCCGGTATAGTACATCTCCAAGCCGATCCGGCCCCGACCATGCTTCTCCCACATCGCCACGAGCCCGGCGGTGTTGCGCGGCGTGAGCGGTACGCGGCGGCGGCCGGCACCGTCCGGATCGGGCTCGGTCGCGTCGATATGGACATAGCTGCCGGTCAGGGTGAACGCCTGCCAGCGATAGCGCAGCAGCACCTCCACGCCGCGGGTCTTCGTGAGGCCGTTGGCGTTCGCGAGGGTGACGCGGCCGGCGGCCAGCTCGTGAAGCTGCACGGCATGATCGATGTTGGAGGCGAACAGGCTTACATTGGCTTCGATCGGTCCGCGCGTATAGCCGAAGTCGATCGAGGCCGTGTCCGCCACCTCGGCCCTGAGCCTGGCATAGGGCTCCACACGCGACAGGCCGTTGGCCTCGATCTCCTCGATGAACGGCGTCGGCGCGTAGAAGCCGCGACCAAAGGATGCGCGGACCGTCCAGGGGCCGGGGCGGTACAGCGCCGACAGGCGCGGGCTAACACGAGAGCCATATTCGCTATGGCCATCCCAGCGTGCGCTTGCAGCCAATGTCAGCCTCTCGGCGACCTCGCTCTCGCCCTGCACGAACAGTGCTGGGACGGTGTAGCTGTAGTCGAAGGCGGGGAAGGCGCGGGAGCGATAGCTGTCCGCCTGGAATGCGGCACCAGCCAACCAGGTCGTGCTGCCGGCCTTGCCCCCGAGCGACGCCTCCAGGAAACCGGTCCGATGCCGGTCGCGCTCCAGGGTCGCGCCGAACTGGTGGCGATGCGATTGGGTCACGCCCGAGGCGCGGAGGTAAAGCGTCCCGACGCCCTCGATCGGCGTCTGGGCATTCAGTCCGACATCGAACCGCTCGCTGCGCTGCGCCTGCACGAAGGGCGACCCGTCCGGCGCCGTGCGATCGGGGAGCGTTCCGCCGTTACGCTGCTCGGTCATGGCGCCGAAGGTGAGCAGCGCCTTGGCGCCGGCCGTACCTTCCCAGAACAGGCGCGGGCGTGCCGTCCAGCGCTCGTAGCCGGGCATGTCCGCCCAGCCGTCGTCGTTGAGGTCCTGCCGGGTCTGGCGGTCGAACCCGGCGGTCAGCGACGCGCTGAGGCTGCCGTTCAGCGGCGACGCGGCATAGGCAGTGGCGTCCTGTCCGTCGCGGCTGGTAGCGTTGAGCAGCAGTTCGCCCTGCGGCTCTGCGCCGGGCCGGCGCGAGACGAGGTTGATGACGCCGCCGAGCGCCGACGGCCCGTACAGCGCCGAGGCTGCGCCCTTGATCACCTCGACCTGGCCGAGATCGGTCGGCGGAATCTGGAGCAGACCTATCGACGGCGTCTGTCCGCCATAGAGTGGCAGGCCGTCGGCGAGGATCTGCGTGTAGCGGCCCTTGAGCCCTTGCATCCGCACATTGGAAGCGCCGAGCGCCGGCGAGGTCACCTGCACCCTCACGCCCGGCGTCTCGCTTACCAGCATGGCGATGTTGCCGGGCGTCATGAGGAGCTTCTCTTCGATCTCCTCGCGGTTGATCACCTCGACGCGGATCGGTTCGTCCTGCACTCGGCGGCCGGTGCGGGTCGCCTGCACCACGATCTCTTCGCCTTCCTCGCTTTCCCCTTCCGCCGGATGCTCCTGCGACCACGCGCCGACCGATAGGCAGGCACTTAAGCAAGCGGTGGACGTGATCGCCATGCGCACGACACGAGAGCACAAATTGCGGTTTCCCTCAGCAATGGAAGCCGGGCTGCCGGCGGAGCGAGAGCCGCCATAAAGGTTGAAGTCACTACAGGGTCAAGCCAGTGAGAGGCACGGCACGGCTCCCACAGCCGAGACCGGAATCAATCAGCAATCATCAAGTAAATATACCGGAACCGCGTCGGACGTGGCTGGACATTCCAAGTTGAAGACGCTAATATGCGCAACGTCGGCCAATGCCGCAGAAAATCGCTTTAAGGACTCGAACCAAGAAAAGAGTGTCTGCACGGGTATACTTTTGGGTATACTTTTCTTAGCCGGAATGACTAAGAGTTTTTTGGTCAATTACATGCTTTAGAATGTGCGGTTCTCTTCTGGCACCATTTCCTAAGCCCGTGAGCGCTCGCCGGCGGCTTGGGCGCAAGTGCCTTTCCGCTCCTTCATCCGTCGGGAGGCCTCAGGGCGAGCCCAGCGCCGGTTTCGCGCTTTTCCGCCGTCGGTAGCGCGACCGCACGCGCGCTTCGCGGAGCAGCGGTCCGGGAAGCTCGGTCAGGGCCCTGAGGCCCGAGACGGTGCCGAGATTGCGCACCACCCGCCGCGTCTGCCCGATCAGCTGCTGGATCACCTCGCGGCGCTCGACATGCCCCTGTTCCTCGACCGCCGAGAGACGATGCAGCGCGTAGAAGCCGATCGCGCCGGCGATCAGGAAGTAGAAGTCCCAGTGCGACAGATGCAGCGGCGAGAGCAGCACTACCCCGTTGGGGCTGGTCCAGCGCAGCAGCAGCTCGAACTTCCGCTGCGCGAAGAAGTCGGCGAACAGGCCGCCCAGGATCGGCGCCACGCCCGCGGACAATGCACTGGCGAGCGCACTGGCAGCCACATAGGCCGTGGCGGTTCCCTTCGGGCTGAGCTTGAGCGCAATGTTGGTGGTGGCGAGCGTGACCCCTGCCACGGCCGCGCCCATCAGCAAATGAAGCGCCACCAGATAGACCGCTCCGGCGCGCGCCGACTCGATCTGCGAGGCGCCGATCATGCCGAGTATGCAGAGAATGTAGGTTGGCGCCGCCACCGTCAGCACCGACTTGTGCGCGAATCGATCGCCGAGCGCGCCCCAGGAGCGGATGGCGATCAGGTTGGCGATTTGGCTGACCACGCTCAGCACCATCACGAAGGTCATGTCGAAACCGAGCTGGCGGACGATGAACACGGTGAAGAAGGGTGTGGCCAGGTTCACGGCGAACTGCCACGCCGCGAGGAAGTGGATCAGCCGGCGGAAGTTGCGATCGGCAAAGGGCTCCCTGAGCAGACCAGCGAGATGGGCTTCCCCGGACGGACGCGGCGGCATCATCGGCTCGGGCATGCGCGCGACCACCAGCGCGCTGAGCAGGCCGGAGGCGCAGCCGGCGAGATACAGCCCGGCAAAGGCCATGGCTCTGGTCGGCGAATCCGCCGGGGTCCGGTCGAGCAGCAGCGCGGCGGCGAGTCCCGCGGCCAGGCTCACCGAGGTGGTGTAGACGGTGCGCCGCGAGAAGATCGACCCGAGCCGCTCCTGGGGAGCGAGATCGCGCAGCCAGGCATTCCAGGCGCAGGCGCCGATGGCGCCCGTTCCGCAAAGGACAAACTGTGCGACCGCCACCAGCGCGATCGCCGGGCTCGCGGGCAGGAATGCGGCGAGCGCCATGAACGCCAGCATCGAGCGCCCGGCCAGGCTGGTGATCACCGCGATCGCCTTGCGCCGGCGCAGCCGCTCGACCAGCACGACCGCCGGCGCCTGGAGCAGCTGGCCGAGAAAGGGCGCGCTGGCGAGCACGCCCACCATCAGGTTCGACGCGCCGAGATGGAGCGCGAACGCCGTCAGGATCACGCCGCTGGTGAGCGCCGCGGTAGCGCTCGAATATCCGGCCTCGTAGACCAGCCGCCGAAGCCCCGCGTCGCGCTCAGCTTCGGATATCGATGGCTGTGGCGCGAGCGACAGCCGCGCGCTCGGTTCGGTCATGAAGGCCTCCGTCCGCGCGCTCAGCCCTTGCCGCCGGGCTCCACCTGGTCGCGATGCATTCCGGCGAGGAGGCTCTGGGGCACAACGCCCGACGCCACCCGCTGCGGCTTGCCGGCGGGACCCGGGACGATCGATGCCATGCCGGCCACTTTCGCGTCCCAGCTCATCCGAATCCTCCATCTCGCGTCGTCAGAACAGGAGAGCGGGAGAAGGCGTTCCGGCGGCTCGGCGCGCCTGAAGGGCAGCGGGCCTATTCGCCACGCGCGGCGTGCGCGGAACCCCTGACTGCGGCGCGCGTTAGAGCCATCCACGGAATCGAAAGACGAGTGGGATCGAAGGCTCGGGCCGAGAGGCGCCAGTCTTCAGGGAGCCCCGCCGCCGAGAGGCGACGGGGCTTACTCGTTTCGGTCGGCAGCCCGCCGCTCCCTCATTCGAGAGTCACGCTTTGCAAATAGCTGCCTCGGCAGTTGCAAACCCGATTCAACCTGCAGGCGGATGCGGTTCGCCGCGCGCCTTCCCGTGCGCGCGGCGCGGGCCGAAGTTGAGCCGGCGCGTCACGTTGTAGTCGAGCACCGCCAT
>CBIFVW010000063.1:0-15372 GCA_966186155.1 uncultured Sphingomonas sp. | reverse complement strand
CGGCCCCCGCCCCGGCCGAGCCGGCCGACCTGTCGCGGATCGGCTGGGAGGAAGTCACCGACAACATGCAGGTGATGCTCGACATCGGCTATGGCCTGGTGCCGCTGGTCGACGAGCGCCGCGGCGGGCCGCTGATGGGCCGGATCACCGGCGTCCGTCGCCAGCTCTCCAAGGAACTGGGCTTCGTCGTGCCCCAGGTGCGCGTGCGCGACGACATCAACCTCGCGCCCTTCACCTATCGCATCCTGATCGGCGGCGTCGTGGTCGGCGAGGACTCGGTCTCGCCCGACGAGGTGCTCGCGATCGACACCGGCCAGGCCGCCGGCCGCCTCCAGGGCAAGCCGGTCAAGGATCCGACCTTCGGGCTCGACGCGCAGTGGATCGCCCAGGGCGATTCGGACGCCGCCACCGGCATGGGCTATCTCGTCGTCGATCCGGGCACCGTGGTCGCGACGCACTTGAACCAGTGCCTGATCCAGAACGCAGCCGACCTGCTCGGCCCCGACGAGGTCCAGGCGCTGCTCGACGGGCTCAAGGAGCGCTCGGCGCAGCTCGTCGCCTCGCTCTGCCCGCAGCCGGTGCCGCTCACCACGCTCACCCAGGTGCTGCGCGGCCTGCTCGCCGAGAATGTCCCGCTCCGCGAGTTCCGCCGCATCGCCGCGGCGATCGCGATGGCGGCGCAGAAGACGCTCGATCCCGAGGAGATCATGGAGCTGATCCGGCCCGAGCTGGGCCCGCTGATCATCCAGAAGCTCTGCGGTGTGCGCGAGCCGCTCCGGGTGATGACGCTCGAAGGCCAGCTCGAGGCGCTGCTCGGCCAGGCGGTCCGCTCGGATCCGTCGCGCCGCCACACGATCGAGCCCGATCTCGGCCGCCGCATCGCCGACGCGCTCCAGCGCGCCGCCCAGCCGCTCGTCGCCGAGGCCAAGCCCTTCGCGCTCGTCGTCCAGCCGACGATCCGCATCGCGATCCGCAAGCTGGTCCGCACCGTGCTGCCCGACACGCCGGTGATGAGCTTCTTCGAAGTGCCCGAGGACAAGGCCGTCGAAGTCGTCGCCGTGATCGGCGCTCCGGAGGCGCTGCCCGCATGAACGCCCTCACGCCAGGAAAGCTCGACGACATGGCCGTGCTCGCCGTCGCTCCCCTAACCTATTCGCCCACGCCGCCGCGCGATGCCGAGGTGCTGGTGCGCAAGCATCTGCCGCTGGTCCGCCGCATCGCCTGGCACATCCATGGCTCGATGAGCGCGATCGTCGAGGTCGAGGACCTGATCCAGATCGGCATGGTCGCGCTGATCGAGGCAGTGAACGGCTTCGAGGATCGCGGCCAGGTGAGCTTCGAGCAATATCTCGCCACGCGCCTCAGGGGTGCGATGATCGACGAGCTCCGCCGCCAGGCGACGCTGACCCGCGGCGCGATGCGCCGGCGCAAGGCCTATCAGGAGGCGGTCGCCGCGCTAGCCGCCGAGCACGGCCGCGCGCCCGACGACGCCCAGGTCGCGGAGAAGCTCGGCGTCAGCGTCGAGAAGCTGCGCGCCGAATATGCGAGCGCCGAGGCGGTGCGCTTCGATTCGATCGACGACGCCTATTCGGACGAGAGCCCCTGGTTCATGTCCGACGCGCCGAGCGCGTTCGACCTGCTCGCCGAGAACGGCCAGCGCGCCGCGCTGACCGCCGCGATCGCCGCGCTGCCGGAGCGCGAGCAGCAGGTCGTCCAGCTCTATTATGTCGAGGAACTGAACCTCGAGGAGATCGGCCAGGTGCTCGGCGTCGGCGCAGCGCGCGTCTGCCAGATCAAGGCCTCGGCGCATGCGCGGCTCAAAAAGGCGCTGGCGCGCTGACAGCCTATTCGCTCGTCAGATCCTGACGCTCGAACGCGGCGAGCGTGAGCGCGAGCAGCGCGCCGATCCATCCCGCGAGCACCGCCGCCTGCGCCAGGGCGTTCGCTGGTGGTGCCTGCCGCCCCTCGAAGGGCGCGGCGAGCATCGCCCGCAGCGTCTCCGCGGCGAAGGACGGCAGCGGCGCGTCGGTCCAGCCGAACTGGATCTGCGCGACGATGCTCGCGAGCGTGAGGAGGAAGGGGATGAGGATCGCCGCCATCGCCGAGCGCGTGATCACCGTGACCAGCGCGACGATCCCGCCGAGCACCGCCAGCTCGGCGAGCGACAGCAGCGCCGATAGGAGGATCGCCGCCGGTGCCGCGGCGGACCAGTCGACGGGCTTAGCCGCGCTTCCCGCCAGCCAGGGCATGACGAAGCTCGCGAACAGGCTGCCCGCGGCGGCCAGCGCGATGCTGGCGGCGCCGGCGATCAGGAACGCGGCGAACTTGGCGAGCATCAGCGCGCTGCGGCTGCGCCGCGGCACGAGGTGGCGCCAGCCGGCATGGCGATATTCGACGGCGAACAGCGCCGCCGCGCCGAGCGAGTAGAAGAGCTGCGCGAAGGGATTGCCGGTCACGCTCAGTGCGCGGAGCAGCGATCGGACCGCGCGGACCTCGGTCGCGCCGCCGCCGGGTGCGCCGATCCCGGCGAGCGCCGAGGCGATCAGCGTGACGAGCAGCGGCATGGCGACGAAGCCCCAGAAGGCCGCGCCGCGCTGGTGGGCGAGCTTGGTCAGCTCGGCGAGGACCAGCATCATGGCGCGCCTCGGGTCTCGGCGAGGAACACCGCCTCGAGGTCGCGCCGGACCCAGCGCGCCTCGAAGATCGCGATGCCGTCGGCCGAAAGCGCGGCGATCAGCGCGGGGGCCTCGGCGCGTTCGATCCGCGCGACGATTCCGCCGTCCTCGATCGCGGCTCGCGGCCCCAGCCTCGCGAGCACCGCTTCGGCCGGATGCGCGTCGAGCCACAGGCCGTGGCTTTCGCCGAGCAAGGCGGAAACGCTGTCTTCCGCGGCGAGCCTGCCCCGATTGAGGATCGCCACCCGGTCGCACACGCGCTCGACCTCGTCGAGCAGGTGGCTCGAGAGCAGCACGCCGATCCCGTCGCGGTCGGCGAGCTCGCGGACCAGGCCGCGCATCTCCGATATGCCCTCGGGATCGAGGCCGTTAGTCGGTTCGTCGAGGATCAGGAGCTCGGGCTTGGCGACCAGCGCCGCCGCGATCGCGAGGCGCTGCTTCATGCCGAGCGAGAAGCCGCCCACCCGCCGGTCCGCCGCGCCGCCGAGCCCGACCCGGGCGAGCAGCGCGTCGGCCTCGGCGTGCACGCCCGAGACGCGGCCGAGCAGCACGAGCGTCTCGCGCGCGCTGAGGAAGGGATAGAAAGCGGGCGCCTCGATGAACGCGCCGATCCGCCGCCGCGCCGCGGGGCTGGCCGGCGCGCCGAACAGCGCCACTTGCCCCTGGTCGGGGCGGACGAGCCCGGCGAGGATGCGCAGCAGCGTCGTCTTGCCCGCGCCATTGGGGCCGAGCAGCCCGAACACGCCGCCGGCAGGGACCGAGAGGCTGAGCGCGTCAAGCGCCTGCACTGCGCCGAAGCGCTTGGAGACTTGGACGATCTCGACGGCGTTCATCGCCCCGCTTCATAGGGGCGCCGCTCGGCTTGCGCGAGTCGCGCGGTTCCAGCAGATATCGAGCAAAGGGGAGGAACGGCATGGGTTCGAGCAAATTTCTTCTGACGGGCGCTCTCGCCTTCACGGCGCTCGCCTCTCCGGCCTTCGCGCAGGAGCGCTGGACCGTCCGCCCCGAATGGGTGCGCGCGCATGAGAGCTTCCTCGCTTCCGAGGCGCTGCAGGGCCGCGGCAGCGCGACCCGCGACGAGGCGATCGCGGCGGCCTATGTCGCGGCGCAGTTCGAGAGCTTCGGGCTCAAGGCCGCGCCCGGCATGCCGGGCTATCTCCAGACCGCCAAGGTGATCCGCCCGCGGATCGAGAAGGCGATGCTGAACATCGACGGCGCCGCCGTCCCCGGGGTCACCCCGCTCATCGGCGCGCTGAGCGGCGTCGAGGGTACCACGGTGATATTCACGGGCGATCCCAAGGACATGCCTGCCGCGGACGTGGTGATCGCGACCGGCAAGGCGCCGCCGATGCAGCTCTATCGCGCGGCCGCCGCGAAGAAGATCAAGCTGCTGATCGTCCGCGAGGGCGAGGAGGTCGCGGGCATCCAGAAGCTGCTCGGCGGAAGACCGCGCATGCCGGTCTATCTCGAGGGCGAGGAGCCGCCGCAGCGCACCGCGCTGATCGCCCTCCCCGCCGCGGCATTCGATGCGCTGGCGGCGAAGCCGGGGGCGAAGGCGAGCCTCGCGCTCGAGGTCGCGAAGGAAGCCAACGTCACCACCAATGCGATCGGCTGGCTGCCGGGCAGCGATCCCAAGGCCGGCGTGCTGCTGCTGAGCGCGCATCTCGACCATCTCGGCGTCCGGCCCGACGGTACGATCATGCCCGGCGCGAACGACGACGCCTCGGGCACCGCCGCGGTGCTCGAGCTCGCCCGCGCCCTCGCCGCGGGCAAGCCGATGAAGCGCGGTATCCTGTTCGTCGCCTATGGCGCCGAGGAGATCGGCGGGCTGGGCTCGACCTGGTTCGGCCGGCATCCGCCGGTGCCGCTCGCCGACATCGTCGCGAACATCGAGTTCGAGATGATCGGCGCGCAGGATCCCAAGCTTCCCGCCGGCCACATGATGATGACCGGCTTCGAGCGCTCGACGCTCGGCGAGACGCTCAAGGCGCATGGCGCGCTGGTGACCGCCGATCCCTATCCCGAGCAGAACTTCTTCCGGCGCTCGGACAACTACTCGCTCGCGCTCCAGGGCGTGGTGGCGCACACCATCTCGGGCTGGGCGGTGACGCCGACCTATCACACGCCCGAGGACACGCTCGAGAATCTCGACATCGGCTTCATGGCGCGGGCGATCCAGTCGCTGATCGGCCCGGTGCGCTCGCTGGCGAACAGCGACGCCAAGCCGGCGTGGAAGCCCGGCGGGAAACCGGAAGGGAAGTAGAAAGGAAAAGCCCCGGCGGTACGAGACCACCGGGGCTCCCCATGCGCCCCCTCTTCGAAGGGGTGACCGGCCTTGGTGCCTGTCAGGGGGGTGACACCCCGACCGGCACGCGCTTAACGCAGAAGCTGCAGGACCGACTGCTGGCTCTGGTTCGCCTGGGCGAGCATCGCCGTCGAAGCCTGAGACAGGATCTGAGCCTTGGCGAGCGCCGCGGTCTCGGTCGAATAGTCGGTGTCCTCGATCCGGCTGCGCGCGTCGCTCAGATTGTTGACGTTTGCGGTCAGGTTGTTGACGACCGATTCGAGCTGGCTCTGGCCGGCGCCGAGGCCGGCGCGGGCGGTGTTGACGGTCTTGAGCGCAGTGTCGACCGTCGTCAGCGCGCTCGTGGCGCCCGTGTCGGTCGCGATGCTCACGCTGGTCGCGGCGCTGAGATCGATGTCGTCGAAGCTCAGCGTCACCGTGTCGGCCGAGGTCGAGCCGACCTGGATCGTGACGTCGCCCGAGTCACCCGCCGAGCCGTCGAACAGCGCCACGCCGTTGAACGTGGTGTTGGTCAGGATGTTGGTGATCTGCGTGCTGAGCGCAGTCACTTCGGTCTGCAGGTTGGTACGGTCGTCGTCCGAATAGGTGCCCGAGGCCGACTGCACCGCGAGCTCGCGGATGCGCTGCAGCATGTTGGTCACCTCGCCCAGCGCGCCCTCGGCGGTCTGCGCCATCGAGATGCCGTCATTGGCGTTGCGGATCGCCTGGTTCATGCCGCGGATCGAGGCGGTCATGGTCGAGGCGATCGCCAGGCCGGCGGCGTCGTCCTTGGCGCTGTTGATGCGCTTGCCGGTCGACAGGCGCTCCATGGCCGTGCTCAGCGCCTTGTTGGCGCCGGTCGAAGCATTGGCGGCGCGCAGCGCCGCGGTGTTGGTGCCGATAACAGTCATGTCGTTCACTCCATGCTCTGGAGGCTTCCCGCGTCCCCCCTGAACGGGAGCCCGGAGCCGCCAGGCCAAGGAACGGCAGGCTTAGCGGCGGCTTAAGCGAAAAATTTCGTCCTACGCGTGCGCGCGTAGACGCGCCCGGACCATGGAAGCACGCGGCGCACGGTGTTTTACGCGGCGTTAACCAACAATCCCCCACAAGGCCCGCATCAAGGGGGGAATACATGCGATCCATCGTTCCGTCGGCCGCGGTGCTCCGGCAGAAATACGCGCTCGTCTCGGCGCTCAGGGCGCAGGGTTTCGCGATCGGCTCGTGCGAGGACGGCAAGCCCGGCGCCGCCGATCTCTTCCTCGTCGCCGAAGGCGAGACGCCGCCCGCCGCCGCCCGCACCTTGGTGCTCGGCGATGCCCGGCGCGAGGTGGTTCCCTTCCGCGACGGCAATCCCGCCCGCCTCTCCTTCCCGGTCGAAGACGCCGCGATCGGCAACGGCTTCGCCAGCGCGATGCTGCGCGGCGGCCACGAGCCCGTCGCCGCCGATCCCGAGAGCCTCGCGCTGCTCGCGCTCGCCGAGCGAGTCGCCGCGTCGGACATCACCGTGCTGATCAACGGCCCGACCGGCACCGGCAAGGAAGTGCTGGCGCGCGCGATCCACATGGGTTCGTCGCGCCGCGACGGCCCGTTCGTCGCGGTCAATTGCGCCGCGCTGCCCGAGACGATGCTCGAGGCGATGCTGTTCGGCCATCAGAAGGGCGCGTTCACCGGCGCCTCCTCGGGCGGCCAGGGCTTCTTCCGCGCCGCGCATGGCGGCACCCTGCTGCTCGACGAGATCGCCGAGATGCCGATCCAGCTCCAGGCCAAGCTGCTCCGCGCGCTGCAGGAGCGCGAGGTCGTGCCGATCGGCGGGACGATGCCGGAGAAGGTCGACGTCCGCGTCATCGCCTGCGCCAACCGCGACCTGCAGGGCGAAGTCACCGCCGGCCGGTTCCGCGCCGACTTGTACTACCGCCTCTCGGTCTTCCCGCTGGCGACCAAGGCGTTGGCCGAGCGCCCCGGCGACATCGCCGCGCTCGCCGCCGCGATGGTGGTCCGCCACGCCGGCAACCGCGCGAGCCTGCCCTGGATCGCGCCCGACGCGCTCGAGGCGCTCGTCGATCACGACTGGCCCGGCAATGTCCGCGAGCTCGAGAACGTCGTCCAGCGCGCGCTGCTGCTGTGCGGCGGCGACACGATCCTGCCCGAGCATCTGATCTTCGACCGCCGTCCCGAGACGCGCGTCGAAGCGGCGGGCACGCTCTCCAACATCGTCCAGATGCACGAATTCGCCGCGATCCGCGAAGTGCTCGCCGAGTGCAACGGCAGCCGGATCGAGACCGCGAAGCGGCTCGGCATCTCCGAACGCACGCTGCGCTACCGCCTCGCCAAGGCGCGCGAGCAGGGTGAAGCCATCGACACGAGGGTATCGGCATGAGCGGAGTCGACGGAATCGGCGGCGGTGCGATGAGCATCGATCGCGTGCTGGCGCTGCGCGCCCAGATCCTCGAGCGCAACGCGGCGCTCGCCCGCGCCAACGAGACGCCTGCAGGCGCTCCGGCCGCCGGCGCCAAGCCCGCGAGCTTCACTTCGGCGTTCGAGGACGCCTTCAAGCAGGTCAACCAGGCCCAGAACGAGGCCGGCGCGCTGTCGGAAGCCTATGAACGCGGCGAGACGATCGACATCGCCAAGGTGATGCTCGCACGCCAGCAGGCTTCGGTCGGCTTCGAGGCGACCCTCCAGGTCCGCAACAAACTCCTGTCCGCGTACAAGGACATCATGAGCATGCCGGTGTAATCCATGAGCAACGCCCTCACTCCCGCCGCCGACACGCCCTCGCTTCCCGCCGCGGGGCGCTTCGCCGCGCCGCTCGGCCAGATGCGCGGGCTGCTCGCCCAGCCCGCCGTCAAGCGTGCGATGCCGCTCTTGTTCCTGGTCGGCCTGATCGCCGCGGGCTTCCTCGCCTGGTCGCTGGTCGCGACTTCGCCGCAGCGCATCCTGTTCGCGAATGTGAGCGACGCCGACAAGGCCGCGATCGCCGCGGCGCTCGACAAGGCGAGCATC
Source organism: uncultured Sphingomonas sp. (assembly GCA_966186155.1). Classification (GTDB taxonomy): domain Bacteria; phylum Pseudomonadota; class Alphaproteobacteria; order Sphingomonadales; family Sphingomonadaceae; genus Sphingomonas. Next base: position 7,410 of record CBIFVW010000063.1, on the reverse strand, counting down.
GCCAACAGCGTCGACAATTCGGGCTCGATCACCGTCGCCGAGGACGATTACCACAAGGCGCGGATGCTGCTCGCCGCCCAGGACCTGCCCAAGGCGGCGCCGGGCGGCTACCAGATCCTCGACCAGCTGCCGATGGGCGTCAGCCGCGCGGTGGAGGGCGAACGCCTCCGCCAGGCGCGCGAGACCGAGCTCGCCCGCTCGATCGAGGAAATCGATTCGGTCGCCGAGGCACGCGTGCACCTCGCCACGCCCGAGGCCAGCGTCTTCGTCCGCGACAAGGCGGCGCCTTCGGCCTCGGTGATCGTCAAGCTCCAGCCGGGCCGCGCGCTCGGCGATGCGCAGATCCGCGCGATCGTCAATCTCGTCGCCTCGTCGGTGCCCGGCATGACGCCCGAGAGCGTGACGATCGTCGACCAGATGGGAGCGCTGCTTTCCAAGTCGGGCCAGGCCGGCGCTTCGGCCGGCGACACGCGGATCGACTTCCAGCGCCGCGTCGAGGACAAGTATCGCCAGCAGCTGCTCCAGCTGCTCACGCCCTTGGTCGGCGCCGGCAACTTCACCACCGAAGTCCAGGCCGATGTCGATCTCGACGAGAGCCAGGCGACCCGCGAGAGCTATGACAAGGAAGGCGCCGTGGTCCGCGCCGAGCAAGGCGCCTGGACCGGCACGTCGAAGGATGGCGCGCAGGCGCCCGGCGGCATTCCCGGCGCGCTGTCGAACAGCCCGCCGCCGCCGGCGTCGGTGACTGCGCCCAACGCGCAGCCGGCCGCCGCCGCGCCGCCACAGGGCGCCGCCGCCACCGCGGCTGCGCAGGCCGCATCGCCGCAGCAGAAGCAGAGCGACAGCTTCACCCGCACCTACGAGACCGGCAAGCAGGTCTCGGTCACGCGCCAGGCGCCGGGCGGGGTCAAGCGCCTCTCGGTCGCGGTGCTGCTCCGCGAGGAGCCGGGCAAGCCGCGCGGCCAGGTCGAGATCCAGCAGATCACCCAGCTCGTCCGCGCCGCGGTCGGCTTCGATCCGAGCCGGCAGGACCAGGTGACCGTGATCAGCCGCAAATTCTCGCCCACTCCGGCGCCCGAGCTCGCCGACAACCGGCCCTGGTACGAGGCGGACTGGGTATCGATGGCGGCGCGCAACGCGACCGCGCTGGTGATCGCCCTGCTCGTCCTCTTCCTCGGCGTCCGGCCGCTCACCAAGGCGCTGCTCCGGAAGCGCGACGAGGCGCCGGGCAACCGCCCCGCGCTCGCGATCGGCGGGCATGACGGCGGCGCGGGCGGCCATCCGCCGGTGAGCATCGAGATGCTCGACAGCGCCGGCAACAGCTATGACGAGCGCGTCGGCCTGGTCCGCGGCTTCACCCGCGACAATCCCGCGCGCGCCGCGCTGGCGGTCCGCGACATGATCAAGGCCGACGCGCAATGAACGCGGTCCGCCACTTCACCGGCGTCGAGCGCGCCGCGGTCCTGATGATGCTGGTCGGCGAGGAGGAGGCCGCGGCCATCCTCCAGAAGCTCGATCCCGAGGAGGTCCGCTCGCTCGGCAAGGCGATGTTCAACGTCGCCGACGTCAGCGAGGCAGAAGTCGAGCTGGTCCTCGACGATTTCGTCTTCAAGGCGCGCGAGCGCACCGGCGTCAGCTTCGACCCCGCGCCGCGGATCGAGAGCATCATGACCAGGGCATTGGGCCCGGAGCGCGCCGAGAGCGTGCTGTCGCGGGTGATGCCGGCGCAGGCGGCCGCGTCGATCGAGTGGCTCGACTGGTTCGAGCCGGAGGAGATCGCCGCGATGATCGAGGAGGAGCATCCGCAGATCGCCGCGGTGCTGCTCGCCAATCTCGATCCCGAGGTCGCCGCCAAGGTGTTCGAGCACCTGCCCGAGGCGGTGCAGCCCCAGATCCTGCGCCGCGTCGCGAAATTGGGCCCGGTTCCGCCCGAGGCGATCGAGACGCTGAAGGCGATGCTCCAGCGCCGGGCCGGTCCGGGCGCGAGGAAGCCGGCCGGCGGGCTCCAGCTCGGCGGCACGCGCGAGGCGGCGAAGATCCTGTCGGGCGCGCGCAAGGTCACCGAGCAGCGCGTCATGCCCAAGCTCGCCAAGATCGACCGCGAGCTGGCCAAGGCGATCGAGGAGGCGATGTTCGTCTTCGACAATCTGCTCGAGCTCGACGACAAGAACCTGTCGACGCTGATCCGCAACGTCGACGCGACGATCCTGGTCAAGGCGCTCAAGGGCGTCGAGGAGGAGGTGCGGGGCCGCTTCCTCGGCTGCATGTCGAGCCGCGCGGCCGACGGCATCCGCGACGAGATGGAAGCGCTCGGCCCGATGAAGATGGCCGATGTGCTCGAGGCGCAGAAGGCGATGGTCGCCATTGCGCGCGGGCTGGTGAAGGACGGCACGGTCCAGATGCCGTCGAAGGGCGGCGACGACGACTATGTCTGAGTTCGCTCCCGGCTTCGCGGGCCGCATCCACGCCGCCGAGCACGTTCTCCAGCGCGCCTTCGGCGAGCCGGCCGGCTTCGCGCCCGCCAGCGTCGACCGTATCGGCCGGCGCGGCTTCGATGCGGCGGTTGTCCAGCCCAAGCATTTCGCGCCTGCCGATCCGAGCGCCAATCCCACCGAGGGCTGGGACCCGTTCAGCGCCGAGGTGACGCCGGCGCCCGGCCCCTTCGCCGATCCGATCGCCGCGGCGCACGAGGCCGGCTTCGCCGAGGGCCGCGCCGCCGCGATCGCCGAGATCGAGGCCGCCAAGGCGCGCGAGGCGGCCTTGCTCGAGCAGGTTTCCGACGCGCTCGCCAGGGGCGCGCATTTCGATCGCGAGCGCATGGCCGGGCATCTCCGCCAGACCGTGCTCCATTTGGTCGCCAAGATGGTCGGCGAAGTCGGCGTCGCGCCCGACATCCTCGCCCAGCGCATCCATGCCGCGGTCGAGCTGCTCGCCGACGCCGCCGAATCGGCGCTGCTCCGCCTCCATCCCGACGACGTGCCGCTCGTCGAGGGCCGGCTTCCCGCCACGATCTTCCCCGTCGGCGACCCGCATGTCGCCCGCGGCGGCTTCGTGATCGAGAGCGCCTCGACCATCGTCGAGGACGGCCCCGATCTCTGGCTCGAGCAGCTCGCCCAGGCGATCGACCGCGTGCCGATCCCGCCCGCATGCTGAACCGCTTCACCGAGGACTATCTCGACGGCCTGGGCTGCCGCGATTTCGTCGCGCGGCCGCGAATCTCGGGCCGGCTCGCTTCCTATGACGGACTGCTGATGGAGGCGACCGGCCTCCAGCTCCCCGTCGGCACCGTTTGCGCGATCGGCAACGGCGCGGGCCGGGTCGAGGCCGAGGTGATCGGCTTTCGCGGCGGCCGCACCCTGCTGATGAACCTCGGCGGCCCAGCCCCGCTGCTCCCCAACGCGCCCGTCCGCCCGATCGGCGCGCCGGGCGAGGCCGAGGTCGGCGCCGCCCTGCTCGGCCGCGTCGTCGACGGCGCGGGCAAGCCGATCGACGGGCTGGGCCCGATCCGCGGCGCGAAGCACTGGCCGCTCGCCGGCCGGCTCCAGTCGCCGCTCGAGCGGGGCCGGGTGCTCCGGCCGCTCGATGTCGGCGTGCGCGCGATCAACGGCCTGCTCACCATCGGCCAGGGCCAGCGCGTCGGCATCATGGCCGGATCGGGCGTCGGCAAGTCGGTGCTGCTCGGCATGATGGTCCGTGCCGCGGAGGCGGACGTCGTCGTGGTCGGCCTGATCGGCGAGCGCAGCCGCGAAGTCGCCGATTTCCTCGAGACCAAGGTGGCGGGCGAGGCGCGGGCGCGCGCGGTCGTGGTCGCGGTCCCCGCCAACCACTCGCCGGTGCTCCGCATCCGCGGCGCGCTGCGCGCCACGGCGATCGCCGAGGCGTTCCGCGCCGAGGGCAAGAAGGTGCTGCTGATCATGGACAGTCTCACCCGCGTCGCCCATGCCGGCCGCGAGATCGGCCTCGCGCTCGGCGAGCCCGCGAGCGCGCGGGGCTATCCGCCCTCGGCCATCGCGATGCTGCCCAGCCTGATCGAGCGCGCCGGCACCTGCGTCTCCTCGGGCGGCTCGATCACCGCGATCTACACGGTGCTCGCCGACGGCGACGACGGCAACGATCCGGTGGTCGACAGTGCCCGCTCGATCCTCGACGGCCATATCGTGCTGAGCCGCGCGCTCGCCGAGCGCGGCGTCTATCCGGCGATCGACCTCGGCCCCTCGGTGAGCCGCGTGATGACCGACATCGTGCCGAAGGAACATGTCCAGGCCGCGCGCGTGCTCCGCCGCCACCTCGCGACCTATGAGGAGAATCGCGACCTCGTGCTGATGGGCGCCTATCGCGCCGGCGCCGATCCGGAGATCGACGCGGCGATCGCCTGCCATCCGGCGGTGATGGAGTATATCCGCCAGGGCGCCGACGACGTGGTGAGCCTGCCCGATGCGGTCACCGAGCTGATCGGCGTCTTCGGCGATGCGTGAGCTCGAGGCGGCACCGGCCCGCTCCCCCACCCGGCCACCCATAAGATACTGCCGTTGGGTGGCCGGGTGGGGGAGCGGGCCGGTGCCGAACCACCAACATGGCTAGGAACGCCAGGAAGCTCGGCCGGCTGCTCCGCGTCCGCACGCTCCAGCTCGACCAGGTCCGCGCCGAGGAGGTCCGCGCCCGCGCGCGAGTCGACCAGGAGGCGCAGCTGCGCGATCGCATCGCCAGCCTCGCCGCCAATGTCGCGCCCGCGCCTTCGGGCGTCGAGTTCGCCAACAGCCTGATCGCCGCCGCGCATTATCGCGACCGGCTTCACCAGTCCGCCGCCGCCGCCGATCGCCGCGTCGCGGTGGCCGAGCAGGGCCTCGAGGCCGCCCAGGCCGCCACGCGCGAGGCGCGCCGCGACCAGAGCGCGATCGAGAAGCTGATCGTCCGCGCCGAGGCCGAAGCGGCGCTCGAGGCGCTGCGTGCGCTCGAGGCGCTCCCCTCCGTCGGAAGAAACCGGCACGATCTTTGCTGAGACGCTCGTGAACTTGGTTTCACGGGGGTTCCGCCTTGATCGAGCTTGCGACCGCGCTTCCTGCCATCGCTGTGGGTTCGCCCAAGCCGTCGCTCGCGATTTCCGCGGGCGCGAGCGGCTTTGCGCTGGCGCTGGGCGCATTGCTGCCCGGCGGCGGCGCCCCCGCGCCCGCCCTTGCCGCCGCGCCCCGCGAGGCGGACCCGGCATTGCCGGGCCGGCAGCCCGTTGCCGCCGGCGGCAAGGATTTGCCGGATGCGGTGCCCGGCCTCGACTCCGCGCCCGAGCGGGAAGCCGAGACGGACGAAGCGGACGAGCAGGCGCCCGATCAGGATCCCGCGCCGCCCTTCGCCTGGTTCGCCGTCGCCGCGCCGATCACGCCGCAGCCCGAGGCGGCGCCCGCAGCGCGCGCGCCGTCGCCTGCCGCGCCGGTCGCTCCCGAGACGCAGTCCCCGGTGCAGCCCGCTCCGGCGGTCACGGTCGCCGCTGAAGGCGCGGCTGCAACCTCCGTGAAGTCGCGCGAACCCGCTCCCGTCGCGCCCGAAACCGTCGTGACCGAGCCGGTGCCGGTGCCCGTTTCCGCGCCGGTGCCCTCTCCGAAGGCGGCGGTGCAGCCGCAGGCCCGTGATACGGACGCTCCGGCGCTGAGGACCGCGGCGGCTCCCGCCGCGCCCGCCGCTCCGGCTCCTGCGCCCGCCGCGCTGCAACCCACGCCCTCCTCGGCGAACGTGCCCGCCGCCGCGGCGCCGACCGTGGTGCCGCCCATTGTCGCCGACCGGCCGCCGGCCCCGTCCGATGCCGCGCCTTCGGCTGAGTTGCCCGCGCCGCCGCGCGAGTTCCGCCGGCCCGATGCGCCGGTGGTCCGGATCGAGGCGCCCCAGCCCGCACCCGCGCCTACCGCGCGCGAAGCGGCCGCTGGGCCGCCGGCCGAGCCCCTGGTCCTGCTCCGGGAGCCGCCGGCTGCGCGCCGCCCGGCACCGCACGAGCCGCAGCCTGGCGAGGTCGGGCCGGTCGCCGCAGCGGCCACTGGCGCCCAGTCCGCGCCCGCCGTCGCCGCCACCGGCCATGATCAGCAGCCCGCGCTCGACACGCGCCGCCAGGAATGGACCGGCCGGATGATCGAGCGGATCGAGGCGCTGCGCGACGCCGCGCCGGTCCGCGAGACCCGGATCAGCCTGATGCCCGAGGCGCTGGGCAAGCTCGACGTCTCGATCCGTCAGGACGGCGACGGCGTCCATGTCCATTTCAACGCCGAGACCCAGGCCGCGCGCCAGCTGATCGCCGACGCGCAGCCCAGGCTCGCCGAGATCGCCGAGCAGCGCGGGCTGCGCCTCGGCTCGACCAGTATCGAGAGCGGCAATGCAGGGAGCGCTGGCGCCGGCTCGGGCCAGCGCCAGGATGCGGCGCCGCGCCAGTCGCAGCAGCCCTCCGCACCGGCCAGCGCCCGGACGGGCAGCCCCGCCGCCGAAACCGATGAACGCATCGCCTGAGATCCATGGAGACCATGATGGCCGACAATAGCGAAGAAGCCGCGGCGCCGGCGCCGAAGAAGAAGAGGAAGGGCAAGCTGCTCCTGCTCGTGGGGCTGCCGGTGCTGCTGCTCGGCGGCGGCGGGGGCGCTGCCGTCTACGGAATGCAGGCGGGCTGGTTCAACGCCGCCGCGCACGCCGAGGGTTCGGACGAGCCCCGGCTCGTCCCCAAGAGCGAGGAGAAGCGCGCGTCCTTGAAGGGAGCCGAGGGCGGCCATGGCGAGGAGGGCGGCGAGGCGCCGGGCCATGGCGGCAAGCCGACCCCCAAGGGCGAGGGCGGCGACAAATATGCCTCGAGCTATTATCCGATGGAGAAGGAGTTCACTTCCAACCTCCAGGACAGCGTCCATTTCATCCAGGTCGGCATCGCCGTCTCGACGCCCTATGACGAGCGCGTCCTCGAGAACATCAAGACGCACGAGATCGCGATCCGCTCGTCGGTGCTGATGGCGCTGGGCGAGACGACCGAGGACGAAGTCTTCACTGCCGAGGGCAAGCGTCACATCCAGGATCGCCTCGCCAAGGCGATCAACGGCGTGCTCAAGGAAAAGGAAGGCTTTGGCGGCGTCAGTAACGTCTACTTTACCAATTTCATTGTTCAGTGAACGGGCATGGTTAACGCCCCTTCAGACATCGGCACGACCGAACGGCGGGAACGTCCCCGGGCCGGCGCGGAGCATGCGCCGGCGCTGGGCATGGCCAACCTCAATCCGTTCGGCGACCTCGTCACGCTGCAGCATCTGAGCGCGCGGCTGGCCAAGTCGCTGAGGATCGTGTTCGAGGGACTGCTCCGCCGCGAGCTGCGCGCCTGGGCCGAGCCGCTCGCGGTGCAGCGCTTCGCCGACTACAAGGCCGAGCGCGGCGCCGGCCTCGCCGCCTGGCAGC
>CBIFVW010000062.1:0-15585 GCA_966186155.1 uncultured Sphingomonas sp. | reverse complement strand
TGGTCGACCAGATGGAGGCGGCGGGGCAGGCCGCCGAGGTCCAGACCGGCCTCGCCGCGCTTCCCGGCCCGCTTCCCCGCCCCGCGGCCGCCGCCAGCCCCGTCGCGCGCAAGGGCGGCGCGCCCTATCGCCTGCCGGTGGCGGGCCAGGTGGTGACCGGCATGGGCGAGCTGTCGGCGACCGGCGTGCGCGCGCGCGGCGTGACGCTCGCCTGCGCCGCCGATGCCGACGCCGTCGCGCCCGCCGGCGGGCGCATCCTCTTCGCCGGCCCGTTCCGCGGCTATGGCGGGGTGGTGATCATCGATCACGGCAATGGCTGGACCAGCTCGGTCACCGGGCTCGGCGCCGTCACGGTGCGAGTCGGCGAGCAAGTGGCGCAGGGCCGGCGGATCGGCCGCGCGCCCGGCGGCGAGGCGCCGCGCGTGACGGTCGAGCTCCGCCGCCGCGGCCAGCCGATGGACCTGATGCAGCTGCTGGATTGAGCGTCTGTTCAAGACGCGCGGAAGAGCGCGTTTCGAAACGGTGTCGCAATGCGCCGTCAGGCGCATCCTCAAAACACCGTGCAATTGCCGTCTTCCGGCACTAAATCGATCGTAAGAGTTTTCGTGGAAAGTCGTTCGATGCTTCGTTCTCTCCTCCAGGCCACCGCCGCGGTCAGCGCGCTGGCGCTCGTCCCCATCGCCTCGGGCGCGATGGCGAGCGTCGACACGTCGAGCTTCAAGGAGCTCGACACCTTCATGGAAGTCTACAGCCAGGTGAAGGCCAATTACGTCGACAAGGTCGACGACGCGACGCTGATGAAGGGCGCGATCCAGGGCATGCTTGCCGCGCTCGATCCGCATTCGAGCTATGCCGACGGGCTCGACTTCGACAATCTGAAGATCCAGACCGACGGCAATTATGGCGGCCTCGGCCTCACCGTCACGCAGGAGGACGGCGCGGTGAAGGTGATCGCGCCGCAGGAGGACACGCCCGCCGCGCGCGCCGGGATCAAGTCGGGCGACTACATCACCCATCTCGACGGCAAGTTCATCGTCGGCGGCAGCCTCGACGAGGCGATCGAGCAGATGCGTGGCAAGCCGGGCACCCAGATCACGCTGACGGTGGTCCGCTCCGGCGCCGACAAGCCGCTGACCTTCACCCTGACGCGCGAGACGATCGTCCAGCGCCCGGTCAAGTGGGAGATCAAGGACGGCGTCGGCATCATCAACATCAACACCTTCACCGCGCAGACCGGCGAGGACACGGTCAAGGCGATCCAGGCGATCGACGCCAAGCTCGGCCACAAGCCACTGGGCTATATCGTCGACCTGCGCGAGAATGGCGGCGGCCTCCTGAGCGAGGCGATCGCGGTCTCGGACGTGTTCCTCAGCCATGGCGAGATCGTTTCGCAGCGCGGCCGCGAGAAGTCGGACATCGAGCGCTATTACGCCGAATCGATGGTGCCCGGCGATCTCGCGCGCGGGCTGCCGGTGGTGGTGCTGGTCGATTCGGGCACCGCCTCCGCCTCCGAGATCGTCGCCGGCGCGCTCCAGGACCATCATCGCGGGCTGGTGATGGGCGTGCGCAGCTTCGGCAAGGGCTCGGTCCAGTCGATCCTGCCGATGGGGCCGCGCGCGGCGCTGCGCCTCACCACCGCGCGCTACTACACGCCCTCCGGCCATTCGGTGCAGGAGGGCGGGATCAAGCCCGACCTCGTCGTGCCGCAGATTTCCGACGCCGACTACAAGACCCGGCCGGTGCTGCGCGAGGCCGATCTGCGCCGCCACTTGATCAATGCCGAGAAGGTCGACGATTCGGTGCTCGAGGAGGATGCGCGCACCGATCCGCGCTTCGCCATGACGCCCGACCAGCTCAAGAAGCAGGGGATTGACGATTTCCAGCTCCATTACGCGCTGCAGACGATCGCGCGGCTGGGGCCCAAGCCGCCGCAGGTCGCGACGCGGAGCAAGTGATCCATGGCCAGTGACGGGCTCCGCGCCGCGCGGTGGATCGCGCTCCTGCTGCCGCTCGCGCTGATCGGCGGCGCGCTCGGGTCGCAGTTCCTCGGCGGGCTGGTGCCGTGCGAGATGTGCATGTGGCAGCGCTGGCCGCATTATGCCGCGATCGTCGTCGCCGCGGCGAGCTTCGCGGTCCGGCATCGGCCGACTCGGCTGCTGTTCGTGCTGTTCGCCGGCGTGCTGATCGCAGTGAGCGGCGGGATCGGCGTGTTCCATGCCGGCGTCGAATATCGCTGGTGGGAGGGCGTCACGGCCTGCACCGCGCATCCGACCGTGGGCAATCCGATGGACATGCTGAACGAGGCGCTGCGTCGGCCGCTGATCCGCTGCGACGTGCCGCAATGGACCTTGTTCGGGGTGAGCCTCGCCGGGTTCAATGCGATCTTCTCGCTCGCCGGCGCGGCGGCGATCTTCGCACTCGCGGTGCGGAGGCCCAGGCCGTGAGCTGGAAGCCCGGCGACCGGCGCGAGGGGATGGCCTCGATGGTCCGTGTCGACCAGGCCGGCGAATATGGCGCGACGCGCATCTATGCCGGCCAATTGGCGGTGATGGGCGACCGGACGCCGATGGCGCGGATGATCGTCGGCATGGCGAACCAGGAGGAGCGTCACCGCGCCTTTTTCGACGCGATGATCGCGCGGCGCGGCGTGCGCCCGACCGCGCTCCAGCCCTTCTGGAACGTCGCGGGCTTCGCGCTGGGCGCGGTCACCGCCGCGCTGGGGCCCGAGGCGGCGATGGCGTGCACCGCCGCTGTCGAGACCGAGATCGACCGGCATTACCAGCGCCAGCTCGAGGAGCTCGGCACGACGGATCCCGAGCTCGGTGGGGCAGTGGCGCAGTTCCGCGACGAGGAGCTCGAGCATCGCGACACCGCGCTCGCGCACGGCGCGGAGAACACGCCCGGCTATCCGGTGCTCTCCGGGTTGATCCGCGCGGGCTGCCGTGCTGCCATTGCCCTATCGAAACGGATATAAAGCCCGCGTTCAGCCGTTGGCCCGGACAAATGCGCGCAGCAGGAGATTTGAGATGCTGAACAGGATCGTGATCGCGGGCGCGCTCGCCGCCGTGCCGATGCTGATGCCCGCCGCGGCGCACGCCCAAAACGCGCCGCAGAACGGCGTGCTGGTGATCTACGGCAACGACAAATGCCCGACCAACGCGGACGGCGAGGAGATCGTGGTGTGCCAGCGACTCGACGAGCGCGAGCGCTTCCGCATCCCGCCGAACCTGCGCGAGCCTTCGGGGCCGCCGCAGAAGACCGAGAGCTGGGCGGTGCGTTCCGAACAGGCGCTCGAGGCGGGCCGGTTCGGCACGGGCAGCTGCACGACCGTGGGGGTCGGCGGCACCACCGGCTGCTTCGTCCGCCAGGCCACCGCCGCCCGCGCCGAGGCGCGCGCCCGCAAGGAAGCCGAGACCAACCTGCCCTTGCCCTGAGATTCAATAAATCCTCCCCCGGAGGGGAGGGGGACAGCCGCAGGCTGGTGGAGGGGTATTCTCCACTTGCGATGTTGCCTGCGGAACCTACCCCTTCACCACCCCCCTCTCGGGGAGGAATGGAAAAGCCACCTCCCGAACGTCAGCCCTAGGCCGGTTTCTTGATCCACTCCGGCGGATCGCGCCGCACGCAGTCGGCGATCAGCCAGAGGAGCACCATCGCCCGCGCGATCGCCGCGCAGGCGATGTCGGCATAGCTTGCCCGCGGCCAGGCGCCCTCCATCCCGGCGAACCACCAGAATTCGGCGAAATAGGCGGCCGCTCCCGCAGCGGCGTAGAGCGCCACCGGCCATAGCCGCGGCGCGGTCATCACCAGCAGCGGCCACAGCCACAGGTCGAATTGCGGCGAATAGACCTTGTTGGTGAGCAGGAACCAGGCGAGCAGCGGCGTGGCGAGCAGCCAGGGCCGCTCGCGATGGCGCCGCCAGCCCAGGCCGATGATCCCCGCCGCGCCGGCCAGGAAGGCGAGCGCCGCGAGCAGGTTCTTCTGCTCGTTCCACAGGAACAGCGTGCCGGTGTTGACCAGCAGGTCCCAGCTCGCCGCCGCGGTGCCGCCGCGCTCCTGCGAGAAGCGATAGAATTCGCTCCAGTTGACCGGGGCGAGCAGCGCGACGGGCAGGTTCACCGCCGCCCAGGCGCCGATCGCCGCGGCCGAGACCAGCGCGGCGCGCGCGACCCGTCCGGTCCAGCGACGCCCCTTCTCGAACAGCGCCGCCAGGCCGAACAGCGGCAGCGCCACGATCGGGAAGAGCTTGGCCGCGATTCCGAGCCCCGCCGCGGCCGCGGCCTTCACCAGCGCGTTCCGCCGCGCGAGCAGCAGCGCCCACACCATCGGCGTCACCGCCAGCATGTCCCAATTATGCCCGACATAGAGGATCAGCGGCGGCGCCGCCGCCCACCACCAGAGCCGCCGCCGGTCGACCCCTGCGCGGTGCAGCATCCACAGCACGAGAGAGGCGAGCGCGGCGTTGACCAGGGTCACCGCGACCAGGAAGTGCGAGGCGTTGGCGCGGCGCCCGAACAACAGCCGCACCGCGCTCCCCTCGGCCCAGATCGCGGCGCCGGTGAGCACCGGATATTCGACTCGGCTCTGGAGATAGGGGATGCGCCCCTTGTCGACTTCGCGCCCGGCCCAGAAGGGCACCGCGTCGCTGTAGCAGCCGGTCGTGTACTGCTCGGAGCCGGTCCAGCCGCCGGTCATGCAATGCGTCTTGAAGAGCAGCCCCGCCGCGCAGGTGAGCGCGAGCGCCAGCAGCAGCATTCCGAACCCACGGTCCACGCCGAGCCGCATCGCCCACCCCTTTCGCGCCGCGCCCTTTCCACAAGCGGCGCGGCGGCGCAATTCCGCGCATGGTCCGCCGCCTAACTAACAAGGCTGTCAATTCCTCGCGGCCGGGCTATCATGCCCGAAAAGCGCGAGGAGAGAGAGGGATGCTGCGACTCTGGGCGTGCATTGGGTTGCTCGCCGCCACGCCGGCGGCCGCCGACACCATCACCGTCGAAGCCGGGCCGAACGCGCAGGAGCGGCTCCAGGCCGCGCTGATCGAGGCCAAGCCCGGCGACACCGTCCGGATCGGCGCCGGCCGCTTCGAGCTCACCGACGGCCTCAGCCTCGACGTCGATCGCGTCACCGTGCGCGGCATGGGCCCCGACAAGACCGTGCTCAGCTTCAAGGGCCAGCTCGGCGCGGGCGAGGGGCTGCTCGTCACCTCGGACGACGTGGTGCTGCGCGGCTTCGCGGTCGAGGACAGCAAGGGCGACGGCATCAAGTCCAAGGGCGCCGACCGGATCGTCTACAAGGACATCCGCGTCGAATGGACCGGCGGACCCAAGGCGAGCAACGGCGCGTACGGCGTCTATCCGGTGTCGAGCAGCACGATCCTGGTCGACGGCGTCACCGTCAAGGGCGCGTCCGACGCGGGCATCTATGTCGGCCAGTCGGACACGATCGTCGTCCGCAACTCGACCGTCTCCGGCAATGTCGCGGGGATCGAGATCGAGAACAGCAACCGTGCCGACGTCCATGACAACATCGCCACCGGCAACACCGGCGGCATCCTCGTCTTCGACATGCCCAACCTGCCCAAGGAGGGCGGCGGCGACGTCCGCGTGTTCAGGAACCGGGTCGTCGCCAACGACCAGGCCAATTTCGCCCCCAAGGGCAATATCGTCGCGACCGTGCCCAGGGGCACCGGCGTGCTGATCATGGCCAACGACAATGTCCATGTCTTCGACAACGACCTTGCCGACAACGCCACCAGCAACGTGATGATCGTCTCGTTTCGACAGGGCTATGACGACAGGAACTACAATCCGCTGCCGCGCCGCATCCTGGTGAAGGGCAATCGCCACGGCCGCGCCGGCTTCGCGCCCGGCATGCCCGGCGGGGAGATGCTCGCGGCGGCGTTCGGCGGCAGCATCCCGCCGGTGCTGTGGGACGGCACCGGGGACGCGGCGACGCTCCGGGTCGAGGACCAGGTGCCGGTGCTCGGCATGGGCCTGGCGCAGGGCGCGCCGCTCGAGACCGCCAAGCCGGCGCCGGCGACGCTGAACGGCGCCGCCGCGCCCCAGCCCGCCGCGGTCGTGCTTCCCGCGGCCATGGAGGCGGCGGCCAAATGAAGATGCTCGCGGCGGCGCTGGGGTTGCTGGCGGCGGCGCTGCTCGGGCGGCCGGGCGGCGTCGACGACGCGGCGATCACCGGCCCGGGCTATCCCGCGCATCTCTCCGATTTCGGCTTCTTCACCGATCTCGCCCAGCGCACCCCCGCGCCGCGGCTGATGCGCTACGATCTCGAGACGCCGCTCTTCTCCGACTATGCCGAGAAGCAGCGCTATCTCTACCTCCCCGCCCGGCAAAAAGCGCGCTACGAGTCCGAAAGGGCGTTCGACCTCCCCGTCGGCACGGCGCTGATCAAGACCTTCGGCTATCGGCAGGACGGCAAGTTCAAGCCGCTCGAGACGCGGCTGCTGCTCCGCCGCGCGGCCGGCTGGGTCGCCATTCCCTATGTCTGGAACGCCGCCGGCACCGATGCCGATCTGAAGCGCGCCGGCACGCGCATCCCTGTCAGCTTCACCGACCCCTCGGGCGAAACGCGCAGCATCTCCTATGCCGTGCCCAATCAGAATCAGTGCAAGGACTGCCACGCGCTGAACGGCCAAATGGTGCCGATCGGCGTCAAGGCGCGCTATCTCAACCATGGCGGCCAGCTCGAGCGCATGCGCGCCGCCGGCATGCTCGACCGGCTGCCCGCGGACGCGCCCCGCGTCGCGCGCTGGGACGACGCGCGGGCGCCGCTCGAGGCGCGGGCACGCGCCTGGCTCGAGATCAACTGCGCGCATTGCCACAACCCGGAGGGCGCTGCGTCCAATTCGGGCCTGTTCCTCGAGCTCGCGCGCACCGAGGCCGTGACGCGCGGCATCTACAAGCGGCCGGTGGCGGCGGGGCGCGGCAGCGGCGGGCGCGACTTCGACATCGCCCCGGGCGACGCCGACGCCTCGATCCTCGTCTACCGGATGGAATCGACCGATCCGGGCATCGCCATGCCCGAGCTCGGCCGGGCCACCGTCCACAAGGAAGGCGTCGCGCTCGTCCGCCAATGGATCGATTCGCTCCCCGCGCGTTGATGCGCCATGGCGAGGACGAGCAACATCGCGGGCGCCTGGGCGGCGCTGCGCGACGAAGCGGCGGGCTGCACGCGCTGCGACCTCTACCGCCACGCCACCCGGACGGTGTTCGGCGAAGGCCCGCTCGGCGCCGCGCTGATGTTCGTCGGCGAGCAGCCCGGCGACCAGGAGGATCTCGCCGGCAAGCCGTTCGTCGGTCCGGCGGGAGCGATGTTCGACCGCGCGGTCGCGGCTGCGGGGATCGATCGGTCGGCGGTCTACGTCACCAATGCCGTCAAGCATTTCAAGTTCGAGCGGCGCGGCAAAAGGCGCATCCATTCCAAGCCCGATGCCGGCGAGATCAAGGCCTGCCGCTGGTGGTACGAGCAGGAGCGGCTGCTGCTCCGCCCGGCGATGACGATCGCGCTCGGCGCCACCGCGGCGCGCCAGCTGCTCGGCAAGGCCGTGACGATCACTGCCACGCGCGGCCGCCCGCTCGAGCTCGCCGAGGGCGGGCTCGGCTGGGTGACGATCCACCCGAGCTTCCTGCTCCGCATGCCCGACCGGACCAGGGCCGAGGCGGAGTTCGAGGCCTTCGTCGAGGATCTGAAGGGCGCGGCGCGGGCGGTACGGTAAAAGATCCTCCCCGAGCTCGTCTCGGGAGGAGTTTAGAACCCCAACCGCTCCGCGATCCCCTTCACCTTCTCCGCCCGCCCGGGCGCGGACCGCTCCACCATCGCCCGGTAGCGCGCGAGCGTCTCCGCATCGGCCCGCTCGGGCGAGCCGCTGTCGAAGGGCGGGGCGGGATCATATTCGAGGCTCAGCTGGACGAATTTCGCATAGTCTTCCCCCTGGATCGCCGCCGTCAGCGCCAGCGCGAAGTCGATCCCCGCGGTCACGCCGCCGCCGGTGACGCGGTTGCGGTCGAACATCACGCGCTCGGCGACCGGTTCGGCGCCGAACCAGGCAAGCTGCTCGCGCGAGGCCCAGTGGCAGGCGGCGCGATAGCCGGTGAGCAGCCCGGCGGCGGCGAGCAGCAGCGATCCGGTGCACACGCTGGTCACCCATTGCGCGTCCGCAGCCGCCTGGCGCAGCCAGGTGAGTGTCGCTTCGTCCTCCATCGCCGCGACCGTCCCGAAGCCGCCGGGCACGCAGAGTATGTCGGCGCGCGGCACCTCGGCGAAGGTCGCGCTCGGCGTCAGCGCGAATTGCGCATCGGTCGGCACCGGATCGCGCGTCGCGGCGACGAGGTCGATCTTCGCGCCGGGCAGGCGCGACAGCACCTGGGCGGGGCCGGTCAGGTCGAGCTGCGTGATGTCCGGGAAGAGCAGGAAGGCGATATGGAGCGGCTCGGGCATGGCGTTCCTCCGGTGTGCAGGGGGTGCCCAGGCGATGCGGCGCGTGTCCCGCGCTTCCCGATGGTGCTCCATCTCGTCGCCAGTCACGCGGTCCTCCCAACCTAGGGCAACCGGGCACCGACTGTCACGTCGATAAATCCTCCCCAGGACGATCTGAGGGAGGAATGAAGTCCGCTTGCCTCCGCACCTGGACAGGCGTATGATTCTTGTTCGTTCGAACGAACATGAGGCGCGCGTGGTATCGGCAACGCTCCTCGAGACTGCGATCGACCAATTCGGTCGGCTGGGCTTCGAAGGCGCCAGCACGCGCGAGATCGCGCGCGCCTCGGGCACGGCGATGTCGTCGATCACCTATCATTTCGGCGGCAAGCAGGGGCTGTATCTCGCCGCCGCCGATCACATCGCCGCATGCGTGAAGCAGATGCAGGCGCCGGCGCTCGAAGCCGCGCGGGGAGCGGCCATGGGATCGCGCGAACAGGCGGTCGAGGCGTTCCTGGCGCTGCTCGACAGCATGGCGCTGATGATGCTGCGCCCCGAATCCGAAGCCTGGTCGCGCTTCATCGTGCGCGAGCAGCAATGCCCCACCGAGGCGTTCGAGCGGATCTATGTCGGGGTGATGCGCGACATGCTCGAAGTCTTCCTCGCGCTGCTCGCGCGCATCCGCCCCGAGCTCGACGATCGCGAGAAGCGCGCCTCGGCGATCACCTTGGTCGGCCAGGCGCTGGTCCTGCGCCTGTGCCGCGCCGCCGTGTGCCGCGTGCTCGAAGTCGAGCAGGTCGACGAAGCCGCCCAGGCGCTGCTCCGCGCGCGGCTGCGCGCCAACGCCCTCTGCATCCTGTCGGAGAAAGCCTGATGAACCGCCGCCGCATCGCGATCATCGCTGTCGTACTGGCCCTGGCGATCGCCGCCATCGCCACGTCGGGTTTCGGCCTGTTCGCCGCGCGTGGCGACAACGGCCTCAGGCTCAACGGCAATGTCGACATCCGCGAAGTCGATCTCGGCTTCCGCGTGAGCGGGCGGATCGCGGCGATCGCGGTCGACGAGGGCGCCAAGGTCAAGGCGGGCCAGCTGCTCGCCTCGCTCGACACCGCGACGCTCGACAGCCGCATCGCCGAGGCGGACGCGCGCGTGGCGCAGGCCGAGGCCCAGCTCGCCAAGCTGCGCAACGGCAATCGCGCCCAGGACATCGCCCAGGCCCGCGCGCGCGTCGCGGCGGCCGCGGCGACCGCCCGGGACGCCGAGCGCGACTATGCCCGCCGCCAGCCTTTGGTCGAGCCCGGCGCGATCAGCCGTGATCTTTGGGAGCAGACCGTGGCGACGCGCGACAAGGCGCGCGCCGACCTCGTCCAGGCCCAGCAGGCGCTGTCGCTGCTCGTCGCCGGCAGCCGGCGGGAGGATATAGAGGCCGCTGCAGCCGACGTCCGCTCGGCCGTGGCCTCGAAGCGGGGCGCCGCGACCGATCTCTCCGACACGCGCCTGCTCGCCTCGGTCGACGGCACCGTCGTCACCCGCGCCCGCGAGCCCGGCGCGATCGTCCAGCCCGGCGAGACCGTCCTCACGCTCGCGATCGAACGGCCGATGCGCGTGCGCGCCTATGTGGCCGAGCCCGATCTCGCGCGGATCAGCCCGGGCATGGCGGTGCTCGTCACCGCCGACGGCAATCCCAAGACCTATCACGGCACGATCGGCTATATCTCGCCGCGCGCCGAGTTCACCCCCAAGTCGGTCGAGACCGAGAATCTGCGCACCGATCTCGTCTACCAGCTGCGCATCATCGTCTCCGATCCCGACGACGCGCTCCGCCAGGGCCAGCCGGTCAGCGTCGCCGTTCCGGGCGCGCGGCCCAGGCACAAGGATTGAGGGCGATGGCGGGGCCGCTCGCCCGTACCGACAGCCTCGTCAAATGCTTCGGCGCGCTGCGTGCGCTCGATGGCGTCGCCATGGCGATCGCGCCGGGACGGATCACGGGTCTGGTCGGCCCAGACGGCGCGGGCAAGACCACGCTGATCCGCATCCTCGCCGGGCTGATGGCACCGACCTCGGGCAGCGTCGAGATGCTCGGCGGCGCGCCGGGCGAGAAGCTCGACGATATCGGCTACATGCCCCAGCGCTTCGGCCTCTACGAGGACCTGTCGGTCATCGAGAATCTGCGCCTCTATGCCGAGGTTCGCGGCCTGCCGCGCGCCGAGCAGGCCGAGAGCTTCGGGAAGCTCATGGACTTCACCGATCTCGCCCGCTTCCAGGACCGGCTGGCGGGGCGGCTCTCGGGCGGCATGAAGCAGAAGCTCGGCCTCGCCTGCGCATTGGTCAAGACGCCCAGGGTGCTGCTGCTCGACGAGCCCGGCGTCGGCGTCGATCCCATATCGCGGCGCGAGCTCTGGAACATGGTCGGCGATCTCACCGAGCAGGGCATCGGCGTGCTCTGGTCGACCGCCTATCTCGACGAGGCCGAGAAGTGCGACACGGTCTATCTGCTCAATGAAGGCAAGCTGCTGTTCGACGGCCCGCCCGGGGAGCTGACCGGGCGGGTGCGGGACCGCGTGATCCGCGTCACCGGCTTCGAGGAGCGCCGCCGCCGCTTCCTGACGCAGGCGCTCGACCGCGACGACGTGATCGACGGCACGATCCAGGGCCGCTCGGTCCGCCTGCTGCTCGGCGACGGCGAGCCGGTCCCCGAAGCGGAGGCGTTCGGCGCGGGGCCGGAGACCAGGGTCGAGAAGGCCGATCCGCGCTTCGAGGACGGCTTTATCGAGCGGCTGGGCGGCGGTCCCAAGGGCACCAGCGCGCTCGCCGGGCGCTATCGCACGATCCCGCCGACCGACGCGCATGCGATCGAGGCCAAGGGGCTCACCAAGAGTTTCGGCGCGTTCGTCGCGGCGAAGGACATGAACTTCGCGATCCCGCGCGGCCAGATCTTCGGCCTGCTCGGCCCCAACGGCGCCGGAAAATCCACGACTTTCAAGATGTTGTGCGGACTCTTGACGCCCAGCAGCGGCACCGGCTCGGTCGCCGGCAAGTCGCTCCGCCATTCCCGCGCCGATGCCCGCGCCTCGCTCGGCTACATGGCCCAGAAATTCTCGCTCTACGGCGATCTCAGTGTGAACCAGAACCTGAACTTCTTCGCCGGCGCCTACGACCTTCCCCCCGATCGCGCCCGCCGCGCGATCGAGGCGATGGTCGACATCTTCGAGCTCGGCGACAAGCTCGACGTCAATGCCGGCACCTTGCCGCTCGGCTTCAAGCAGCGCCTCGCGCTCGCCTGCGCGGTGATGCACGAACCGCCGGTGCTCTTCCTCGACGAGCCGACCTCGGGCGTCGATCCGGTCACGCGCCGCGAATTCTGGACGCACATCAACGGCCTGGTCGAGAAGGGGGTGACGGTGCTGGTCACCACCCACTTCATGGACGAAGCCGAATATTGCGACCGCGCGACCCTGATCTACCGCGCCGAGCAGATCGCCACCGGCACGCCCGACGAATTGAAGGCCGAGGCCGCCCGCCTCACCCGCGCCGCCGACCCGACGATGGAGGACGCCTTCATCGCGCTGATCGAGGAATTCGACCGCAGGCGCGAGGCGAAGGAGGCCGCATGATCCGCTTCGACCTCCGCCGCCTCCTGGCGCTGGTCCGCAAGGAAGGCGCGCAGATCCTGCGTGACCCTTCCACCTTCCTCATCGCCTTCGTGCTGCCGATGATCCTGCTCTTCCTGTTCGGCTATGCCGTGTCGCTCGACAGCACGCGGACCCGTGTCGGGCTCGTGGTCCAGGACGGCAGCGCCCCTGCGCTGCGCCTTGCCCAGGCCTATCGCAGCTCGCGCTATTTCGAAGTCACCGAGGCGCGCTCGGTCGCCGAGGTGCGCGACAAGCTGATCGACGGCGAGCTGCGCGCGATGATCGTCATTCCCCAGGATTTCGGCGAAGGGATAAAGCGCGGCAAGGTGCCGCCGATCCAGATCGTCACCGACGGCTCGCAGCCCAACACCGCCAATTTCGCCGCGGCCTATGGCGAGGGCGTCCGCGCCGCCTGGGCCGCCGCGGAGGGGCTGGAGCGCAACCCCGCCGCCGCTGATCCGCCGGTGATCGTCTCGGCGCGCTACTGGTACAATCCCGAGCTCAAGAGCCGCTATTTCCTCGTCCCAGGCTCGATCGCCAACGTCATGACCATGGTCGGTACCCTGCTCACCGCGCTCGTCATCGCGCGCGAATGGGAACGGGGCACGATGGAGGCGATGATGGCGACGCCGATCAGCATGACCGAGTTCATCGCGAGCAAGGTGGTCCCCTATTTCCTGCTGGCCCAGGCCTCGATGGCGCTGTGCGCGATCATCGGCGTCTGGGTGTTCGGGGTGCCGTTCCGCGGCTCGGTGCTCGCGCTCTTCGCCATCTCGTCGGCCTTCCTGATGCCCGCATTGGGGCTCGGCCTCTTCATCTCGGCGGCGACCAAGAACCAGTTCGTCGCGAGCCAGGTGGCGCTGCTCTCGGCCTTCCTCCCCACCTTCCTGCTCTCGGGCTTCATCTTCGAGATCGGATCGATGCCCTGGCCGATCCAGGCGCTCACCTACATCGTCCCCGCGCGCTACCTGATCCCGAGCCTCGAGACCGTGTTCCTCGCCGGCGACCAATGGGGGCTGATCCTGCCGAACATCGGCATCATGCTGGTCTTCGGCCTCGTCTTCTTCACCTTGTCGTTCCGCGTCACGCGCAGGAGCCTCGACTAGATGCGCCGGCTCCTGGAAATGTTCGGCTTGCGCCGGCTGGTCGCCATGATCGTCAAGGAGATGTGGGCGGTGCTGCGCGATCCGCAGTCGCGCATCGTGCTGTTCGTGCCGCCGCTGATGCAGCTCTTCATCTTCACCTATGCGACCACGCTCGACGTCAAGAACGTCGATATCGGCGTGCTCGACCGGAGCTCGGGCGCGCATTCGGTCGAGCTCGTGCAGCGCATCGCCGGCAGCCCCAATTTCCGCGAGATCAGGCCGCTCGCCACACCCGCCGAGCTCAAGCGGGCCATCGACGACCAGAAGGTGATCGCCGCGCTGGTGATCGACGAGGACTTCGACCGCCGGCTCGCCCGCGGCGAGACGGCGACGATCGGCCTCGTCCTCGACGGCCGCCGCTCGAACGCCGCGCAGATCGTGGCCGGCTATGTCTCGACCATTGCAGGCGGCATGGGCGCCGAGCTCGCGCCGCCCGCGATGCGCGGCGCGGCGGGAGGGAGCGTCGTCACCAACTGGTACAACCCCGCGCTCGACTATATCTGGTTCACACTCCCCTCGCTCGTCGCGATCATCACTTCGGTCGCCGGACTCGCGATCACGTCGCAATCGGTGGCGCGCGAGCGCGAGCTCGGCACCTTCGACCAGTTGATGGTGTCGCCCCTGCGGGTCCACGAGATACTGATCGGCAAGATGGTCCCGCCCTTCATCATCGGGATGATCAACGGTAGCGTCTACCTCGTCGTCGCGCCGCTCGTCTTCGGCGTGCCCTTCACCGGATCGCTGCTGCTCTTCTGGCTGTCGCTCGCCATGTACCTGCTCGCGCTGATCGGGCTCGGCATGCTCGTCTCGGCCGCCTCGCAGACCCAGCAACAGGCGTTCCTCGGCACCTTCCTGGTCACCACGCCGCTGATCCTGCTCTCGGGCTATGCGAGCCCGATCGACAACATGCCCGACTGGCTGCAGACGGTCACCTATCTCGATCCGGCGCGCTATTTCCTCGTCATCGTCCAGGGCTTGTTCCTGAAGGCGATGCCTGCCGCCGCCGTGTTCCACCAGCTCTGGCCGCTCGCGCTGATCGCCTGCGTCACGCTCTCCGCATCGGCCTGGCTCTTCCGCGCGCGCATGGAGTGACCCCGATGCACCGCTCGCTTCCCCTCTGCCTCCTGCTCGCCGCCTGCACGGTGGGCCCCGACTATCGCGCGCCCGAGACCAGGGCCGCCCCCCAATGGCTCGAGGCGGGGGCGCCCGGCGAGGTCGATCTCGCCTGGTGGGACCGGTTCGGCGATCCGCAGCTCTCGGCGCTGGTCCAGCGCGCGATGGCGTCGAGCCCCGATCTCAAGGAAGCCGAGGCGCGGCTCGCCGAGGCCCGTGCCAATCGCGAGGCAGTGGCGGGCGGGCGGCTCCCCAGCGTCACCGCGAGCGGCTCGGCGACCGAGAATGTGCTGAGCGAGAACGGCCAGCTGCCGATCGGCAACATCCCCGGTTTCCAGCGCGATTTCCCGCTCTACGATCTCGGCTTCGACGCGAGCTGGGAGATCGATCTCTGGGGCCGCCGCACCCGCCAGATGCAGGGCGCCACCGCGCGGCTCGAAAGCGCCACCTATGCCCGGCGCGACGTGATGCTGACGCTGATCGCCGAGACCGTGCGCGCCTATATGGACCTACGCGCCGCCCAGGCCGATGCGGCGACGGCGACGGACCTGGCCGCCTCGGATGCCGAGCTCGGACGGCTCACGCGATTGCGCTTCGACGCGGGCGAGGCGTCGCGTCTCGAGCTCGAGCACGCCGAAGCCGCCGCGCGGACCAGTGCGGCCGCGGTGCCCAACGCCAAGGCCGAGGCGAGCGCCGCCGCCTATCGCATCGCGACCCTGCTCGGCGTGCCGCCCCAGCAGATCGTCCCCGAGCTCCAGGCCCCGGCGCCGTTGCCGCCGAGCCCCGACACGATCCTGGTCGGGCTGCGTTCCGATCTGCTCGCGCGTCGTCCCGACGTCCGCCGCGCCGAGCGCGAGCTGGCGGCGGCGACCGCCGATATCGGCGTGGCCACGGCCGACCTGTTCCCGCGCTTCAGCCTGTTCGGCAGCATCGGCCAGCAGGCGCGCAATCCGGCCGATCTCGTCTCGAGCGCCTCGACCAGGCTGCAGATCGGGCCGAGTTTCTCCTGGCCGATCTTCCAGGGCGGCACGATCCGCGCCCAGATCCGCGCAGCCGATGCGCGCGCCGATGCCGCCGCGGCGCGCTACGAAAAGGCAGTGACCGGCGCGCTCTCGGACAGCGAGGCGGCGATCAACCGCTTCCTCAATGCCCGCGCCGCCGCGGAGGAGGCGGCCATGTCCCTAGCGCGCGAGCAGGCCGCGCTCGGGCTCGCCGAGCGGCGGGCGGCGGGCGGCGCGGATGATCGTCTCGCGCTCGAGCGT
>CBIFVW010000061.1:0-15719 GCA_966186155.1 uncultured Sphingomonas sp. | reverse complement strand
TTCACCGCCACCGGCAAGGTGAAGCATGGAGTCGCCGGCAAGCGCCACCGCCTGATTTCGCACAACGCGAAATATATCCGCCAGAACCGCGGCACCTCCGTGCTCGCCGATGCCGACGTAGCGCACGTCAAGGCATGGGCGCCCTACGGTCTGAAGTAAGGAGGGCCTAGAACATGGCACGAGTTAAGCGTGGCACGACCACCAAGGCCAAGCACAAGCGGATTTTGGATCAGGCGAAGGGCTATTATGGCCGTCGCAAGAACACGATCCGCATCGCCCGCCAGGCCGTCGAGAAGGCCGGCCAGTACGCCTATCGCGACCGCAAGGTTAAGAAGCGGAGCTTCCGCGCGCTGTGGATCCAGCGCATCAACGCCGGCGTCCGCGCCGAGGGTCTGACCTACAGCCAGTTCATGCACGGGCTGAAGCTCGCCGGCATCGAGCTGGACCGGAAGGTGCTGGCCGACATCGCGATGCACGAGGCAGAGGCCTTTACCGCCATCGTCGCGCAGGCGAAGGCGGCGCTGCCCCAGGCCGCCTGAGCCGGGCAAGCGCGAAACGACACGGGGGCGTCGGTGGCAACACCGGCGCCCTTTGTTTTGGGATTTTCGGAGAGGGGACGGAATGACGGTCGAACTGATCGAGGCCGATGACGCGCTGTTCGCCTGGCTCAAGGGCGAGGCGGATGCCCCCGCGGGCGTGCCGCCGGTCTGCGCGGGCGGCCTGGCGCCCGATGTCGTGATCGGTATCGTCGCCGACATGGCGGCGCGCGTGGCGCCGCTTCATGCCGGCCCCTCGGCCTGGCTCGTCGCCTCCGGTGGCGAGGCGGTCGGGCTGATCAGCTACAAGGCCGCGCCGGACGCGGACGGGCGGATCGACATCGGCTATGGCATCGCGCCGGCGCGTGAGGGACGCGGTCTCGCCACCGCGGCGGTGGCGGCGCTGGGCGAGCTCGCGCGCGAACAGGGCGTCCCCGGGTTGACCGCGGAGACGAGCATCGACAATCGGGCGTCGCAGCTGGTGCTGGAGCGCAACGGATTCGCCCGTACGGGCGAACGCGAGGATCCGGAGGACGGCGCATTGATCTGCTGGGCGCTCGACCTGGCTGAGGGGAATGGCAAGTGACGACCGATCTGGACCAGCTTCGGACCGACCTCATCGGCGCGATCGACGCGGCGGCGGGGCTCGACGCCGTGGAAGCGGTGCGCGTGCACGCGCTCGGCAAGCAGGGGGCGATCACCGGCCTCCTAAAGACGCTGGGCGGCATGAGCCCCGAGCAGCGCCAGGCCGAGGGGCCGCGCATCCACGCCTTGCGCGAAGCGGTGACCGAGGCGCTCGCCGCGCGCAAGGGCGAGCTCGAGAAGAAGGCGCTCGACGCGCGGCTCGCGCGCGAGACGATCGACATGACGCTGCCGGTCGACGGCACGCCGCCGGGGACGGTGCACCCAGTCAGCCAGGTGATGGACGAGCTTGCCGAGATCTTCGCCGATCTGGGCTTCGCCGTCGCGACCGGGCCCGAGATCGAAGACGACTGGCACAATTTCACTGCGCTCAACATCCCCGAGAGCCATCCGGCGCGGGCGATGCACGACACCTTCTATTTCCCGGACGGCGCGGAGGGCGAGCGCAAGATGCTGCTGCGCACCCACACCTCGCCGGTGCAGATCCGCACGATGGTGAACCAGAAGCCGCCGATCCGGATCATCGCGCCGGGGCGGACCTATCGCTCGGATAGCGATGCGACCCACACGCCGATGTTCCACCAGGTCGAGGGCCTCGTCATCGACAAGGGGATCACGCTCGGCCATCTCAAATGGACGCTCGAGACCTTCCTCAAGGCGTTCTTCGAGCGCGACGACATCGTGCTGCGCCTCCGCCCCAGCTACTTCCCCTTCACCGAGCCTTCGGCGGAAGTCGATGTGGGCTACACGGTCGAGAACGGCAAGCGCGTGATCGGCGGTTCCGGCGGCTGGATGGAAGTGCTGGGAAGCGGGATGGTGCACCCCAAGGTGATCGCCGCCTGCGGGCTCGATCCCGAGGAATGGCAGGGCTTCGCCTTCGGCTGCGGGATCGATCGGCTCGCGATGCTCAAATATGGGATGGACGATCTGCGCGCCTTCTTCGACGGCGATCTCAGGTGGCTCAGGCATTACGGCTTCTCGGCGCTCGACGTGCCCACGCTGAGCGGAGGAGTGGGCGCATGAAGTTCACGCTCGCATGGCTCAAGGAGCATCTCGATACGGACGCCTCGCTCGACGAGGTCGTCGAGGCGCTGACGCGCGTCGGGCTCGAGGTAGAGGGCGTGGAGAACCCTGCCGAGAAGCTCGCCGGCTTCCGCATCGCCCGAGTGCTCACTGCGGAGCGTCACCCCCAGGCCGACAAGCTGCAGGTGCTGACCGTCGACACGGGCGAGGGTGCCGCGCCGCTCCAGGTGGTGTGCGGCGCCCCCAATGCGCGTGCGGGGCTGGTGGGCGTGCTCGGCACGCCCGGCGCCAAGGTGCCGGCGAACGGCATGGAGCTTCGCGTCTCGGCGATCCGCGGCGTCGAATCGAACGGTATGATGTGCTCGACGCGCGAGCTCGAGCTCGGCGACGACCATGACGGGATCATCGAGCTTCCCGCCGATGCGCCGGTCGGCACGGCGTTCGCCGACTATGCGGGGCTCGGAGACCCGGTGATCGACGTCTCGATCACCCCCAACCGCCAGGACTGCATGGGCGTGCGCGGCATCGCGCGCGACCTCGCCGCGGCCGGGCTCGGGATACTAAAGCCGTTGAGAGTCGATCCGGTGCCGGTCATGGGCCCCGGTCCCGAGGTGCAGATCGAGGCGCCCGACGGCTGTCCCGCCTATTTCGGCCAGACCGTCAGCGGCGTGACCAACGGCGCCTCGCCCGACTGGATGCAGCGCCGCCTCAAGGCGATCGGGCAGCGCCCGATCTCGGCGCTGGTCGACATCACCAACTATGTGATGATCGATCTCGGCCGCCCGCTGCACGTCTACGACAAGGCGAAGCTCTCGGGCGCGCTGGTGGTGCGCAAGGCGAAGCCCGGCGAACAGGTGCTCGCGCTCAACGAGAAGACCTATACGCTCGACGAGAGCGTGACGGTGATCGCCGACGACAATGGCGTGCACGATATCGGCGGGATCATGGGCGGCGAGGACACGGGCGTGTCCGGGACGACCACCGACGTGGTGATCGAATGCGCCTTCTTCGATCCCGACCATATCGCGCGGACGGGGCAGAAGCTCGGCCTCACCAGCGACGCGCGCTCGCGCTTCGAGCGCGGCGTGGATCCGGCCTTTCTCGGCGATGGCATCGCGATCGCGGCGCGCTACGTCGTCGATCTGTGCGGCGGCAGCGCCAGCGAGGTCACGCGCGCCGGCGAGGCCCCGACGGCGCCGCGCAGCTATCGCTACGATCCGGCGCGCGCCGAGACGCTGGGCGGGCTCGCGGTGCCGGCGGAGCGGCAGAAGGCGATCCTCGAGCGCCTCGGCTTCACCGTCACGAGCGACTGGAACGTCACGGTGCCGAGCTGGCGCCGCGACGTGGACGGCCCGGCCGACCTGGTCGAGGAAGTGATCCGCATCGAGGGCATCGACAAGGTGCCGCCGGTGCCGCTCGATCGCGCGCCCGGAGTCGCCCGGCCCACCGCGACGCCCGAGCAGAAGCTCGAGCGCAAGCTCAGGCGCACCGCGGCGGCGCGGGGGCTCCACGAGGCGGTGACCTGGAGCTTCATCTCGCAGGCCGAGGCGGCGCCGTTTGGCGGCGGCGCCTGGACGCTCGCCAATCCGATCAGCGAGGACATGAAGGTGATGCGGCCCTCGCTGCTCCCCGGCCTGCTCGCCGCGGCCGAGCGCAATCTGAAGCGCGGCGCGGCCAGCGTCCGGCTGTTCGAGCTCGGCCGGCGCTACCTCGCCGATGCCGAGCGCGTGACGCTGGGCGTGGTGCTGGCCGGGGCGCGCAGTCCGCGCGGCTGGCAAGGCGGCAAGGCGCAGCCCTTCAGCGCGTTCGACGCCAAGGCCGAGGCGCTCGCGCTGCTCGAGGCTGCGGGCGCGCCGGTCGGCAACCTTCAGGTGATGGGAGAGGCGGGAGAAGTCTGGCATCCGGGCCAATCGGCGACGTTGCGGCTCGGGCCCAAGACCGTGCTCGCGGCGTTCGGCATGGTGCATCCGAGCGTGCTCAAGGCGTTCGACCTCGACGGCGACGTCGCCGCGGTCGAGCTCTATCCCGACGCGCTGCCGGCGAAGCGGGGAGCGATCGGCTTCATGCGCACGCCGTATAGGCCGCCGGCGCTGCAGGCCGTGACGCGCGATTTCGCCTTCCTGGTGCCGGCCGAGCTCGCCGCCGGGGATCTGGTCCGCGCGGTGAAGGGCGCCGACAAGGCGGCGATCGTCGATGCGCGGCTCTTCGACGTCTTCACCGGCACGGGCGTGCCAGAGGGGAGCAAGAGCCTGGCGATCGAAGTCACGCTCCAGCCCGGCGAGAAGAGCTTCACCGACGAGGAGCTGAAGGCCGTGGCCGACAAGGTCGTCGCCGCCGCGGCGAAGCTCGGGGCAGTGCTGCGGGGATGAGCCCCCGAAACCTTCCCCTGATGGGATCATCGGGGGAGGGCGTTAGGGCATTGCTCCATGGTGCGCGAGCGATATGAGGCGGGGACCAGCAAGGAGGACCTGCCCATGCCCACCGCACTCATCACCGGCGCGACCGCGGGAATCGGCGAGGCGTGCGTCCGTGCCTTTGCCGATGCCGGGTGGAAGGTGATCGCCACCGGGCGGCGCGCGGAGCGGCTGGCGAAGCTCGAGGGCGAGAATGTCCACACGCTCGCCTTCGACATCCGCGACGAGGCGGCGCGCGACGCGGCGCTCGACGGGCTGCCCGAGGATTTTCGCGGCATCGACCTGCTCGTCAACAATGCCGGGCTCGCGCTGGGGCTCGAGCCGGCGCACCAAGCGTCGCTTTCCAACTGGAAGACGATGATCGACACCAACGTCACCGCGCTCGTCTCGATCACGCACAGGCTGCTGCCCGAGCTGGTCGCGCGCAAGGGGGCGATCATCAACCTGTCGTCGGTGGCGGCGACCTATCCCTATCCAGGCGGCAACGTCTATGCGGCGACCAAGGCGTTCGTGCGCCAGCTCAGCCTCGACCTGCGCGCCGACCTGCACGGCACGGGCGTGCGCGTGACGTCGATCGAGCCGGGCATGGTCGAGACCGAGTTCACTTTGGTGCGTACCGGCAGCCAGGAGGCGTCCGACAAGCTCTATGGCGGCGTGAACCCGATGACCGCCGAGGACATCGCCGAGACGATCCTCTGGATCGCGACGCTGCCGCCGCACCTCAACATCAATTCGCTCGAGCTGATGCCGGTCAACCAGAGCTGGCAGGGCTTCGCGGTGCACCGCGAGGGCTGAGCCTCACTCCTTGCGCGGCGGGAGCAGGCGCTTGTCGACTCGCGCGGCGACGCCGACGCTGCGCCCGGCGAGGTTGGGCACGCTGTAGCGCAGCGCGGTGCCGAGCACCTGCGCCGTTTCGGAGAGCGTCAGGCCATAGTCGCGCTGGAGCCATGCCACCAGCCCGGTGCTCGCCGCTTTGAGCGCCTCGTCGAGCGATCCGGCCTGGCCGAGCACCATCAGCTCGGTCGGCGATTCGACGCGCGGGCTGCCGATCGGCCGGCCCTTGATCAGCTCGACGCGGAACTCGACGTCCATCGAGGTCTCGAGCGCATATTGCGACGTCTCGCCATCGCCCTGCAGCGCATGCGCGTCGCCGATATAGAGCAAGGCGCCGGGCTGCTGGACGGGCAGGTAGACGATGTTGCCCGCGACGACCTCGGGGAAATCCATGTTGCCGCCGGTGCGCGCGGTGTCGCCGGTCGAGAGCGGCGCCGAGCCGAAGCCGGGCGCGACGCCGATCCCGCCGAGCATCGGGCGGAGCGGCACGGCATAGTCCTTGAGCGCGCCGGTCGCGTTCGCGGGCCGGGCGACGCCGTTCGCGCGGTCGAGCGTCCAGCGGACCGGCTTGCCGAGCTCGCCCGCCCTGGCGGCGAAGGGCGCGCCGATCGCGCGGCCGACGATGCTGTCGAGGCTGTCGGCCCAGTCGCGATTGGGGGTCAGGCGGACGATGTGCACCGCGAGCGTGTCGCCGGGCTCGGCGCCGGCCACGAAGAAGGGGCCGGTCTGCGGATTGCCGAACAGCGCGCGCGTGACGTCCTTCTCGTCGACGCCGCCCGAATCGATCGTGCTGGTGCGTACGCTGTCGCCGGGCCAGATCGTCAGCACCGGGGGGCGATCGGCAGTGAACAGGTTGGAGAAGCTGTCCGGGCGATAGTCCCAGACGTGCGGGCCGCCGGCGGGACGGTCGGGCAGGCGCCGGGCAGTGAAGCGATGGGGGATGCGCACGCCCGCATGGTTCGAATCGGGCATGTCGGCCTCGCCGGCCATGGTCTCGCCGGCCATGGCGCCTGCATAGGCATAGACGCTGCCCTTGGCGCTCTTCGCGGCGAAGCGGATCGCCTTGCCCTTGATCGTGCCTTCGAGCGGATCCCCGTCGAGCGTGCCGCCGAGCCGCTCGCCGTCGCGGACGAGGTCGAGCGTCGAATAAGCGGTGGTGCCCCACATGTCGGTGGCGACGATCCAATGCTCGGTGCGTCGCTCCTGGGCGAGCGCCGGACCGGCGAGCAGCAGGGCGAGCAAGATGAGCAGGCGCATTCTTCCCCCATTTGCGACCACATTTGTAATCTGCCTAGCCGCGGCAGATGAACGCCAGATTGCCGCTTCCCCGCGCGCGGTCTAGGCAGCGCGGCATGATCGAGATCGCTTCGGAGCGGCTCAGCGCCGCGATCAGTCCGTTCGGCGCCGAGCTTTCCTCGCTCCGCGACGCCGACGGGCGCGAGCTGATGACCGATGCGGACCCGGCCTATTGGACCGGCCGCGCGCCCTTGCTCTTCCCGATCGTGGGGCGGCTGCGCGACGACAGATACCGGCTCGACGGCGAGGAATATCCGCTTCCTTCGCACGGCTTCGCGCGGCGCCAGGCCTTCGCGCTGCTCGACCAGGGGCCGGACCGCGCGGTGTTCCGCCTTGCCGACAATGAAGAGACGCGTGCCGCCTATCCCTTCGCCTTCACGCTCGATGCCGCCTTCGCGCTCGCGGGGGCGACGCTTTCGATCGAAGTCACGGTCGCCAACGCCGGCGATCGCGACATGCCCGCGAGCTTCGGCTTCCACCCGGCCTTCGCCTGGCCGCTGCCCTATGGCGGAACCAAGGAGGAGCACCGGATCGTCTTCGCGGAGCCCGAGCCGGCGGAGCTCAATGCGTTGCAGGACGGGCTCGTCGGCCCCGCCGGGCGCGCGAGCCCGGTCGAGAACCGGACGCTGTGGCTGCGCGACGCGCTGTTCGCGGACAATGCGCTGATGTGGCAGGCGCCGCGGAGCCGCGCGCTGCGCTACGGCACCGAAAGCGGGCCGCAGCTCGCGATCGCATTCCCAGGCATGCCGACGCTCGCGGTATGGACCCGGCCCGGCGCGCGCTTCGTCTGCGTCGAGCCCTGGCAGGGCCATGCCGACCCGATCGGCTTCGCCGGCACGATCTGGGAAAAGCCGGGGATGCTGCGGATCGCGCCGGGCGAGTCGCGGCGCTTCGCGATGCAGGTGACGCTCGAGACCCAGGGCGGACCCTAGTCGTCGCGCGTATAGGCGCTGTCGCCGACGAAGATCATCTCGACGTCGAGCTGCGGCGGCGCGTGGTGCGAGGCGAAGGCGAAGAAGCGGCGCTCGGTGCTGCCGTCGGGCCTGGCGAGTGTCAGCGTGTGGTCCTTGACGGTGAAACGCCCGCCGCCCGCGCGCTCCGCCGCGACCGAGCTGCCGACCCCGGTGGAGGCGCCGCTGTTGAGCGCGCCGGTCGAGCGCCGGGTGGAGAAGCGCCCGTCGGGGAAGAAGACGAGCGTGCTCTTCGACGCGATCATGACATCGCCGCCGAGCGCCGTGTTGCCGCCGCCGCCGACTGCCGAATAGGTGCCGGCGAGGCGCGCGCCGGCGGCGGGGAAGGCCTTGAAGAAATTGCCCTGCTGGAGCTGGTGGTCGTCGCTCCGGCCGCGATCGTCGGTGAGGACGAAGCGCGTCCCCTGGCGGCTCCAGCGGCCCCAGCTGCGCGGCTTGGAAGCCTTTGCCGCGGCGAGATCGATATCCTCGAGCGCGCGGCCGTCGATCTCGTAATAGCTGCCGTCCTTGAACAGCACGACCGGCTCGAAGTCGATCGTCACCATGCCGCCGACGCCGACGCCGGTGGCGCTCTTGAAATAGACCCCCTCGACCCTGCTCCAATTCTGCGAATGCGCGGCGGCGGCGATCGGGCGCGTGGCCGGAACGGGCGCAGCGGCCGCGCTGCCGCCATCGCCGCGCAGCGCGGCAAGGCAGGCGCTGCCCACGGGCCGCATGTTCGCGCCGGCCCGGTCGAACGGCACCGCGACCTCGCAGACGCGGGCGCTGCCGGCGGTGGTGAGATAGCTGCGCAGCGTCCGCGGCGCATCGGCAAAGGCGGCGCCATGAAGGCGGATCGAAGTGCCGTCGACCTCGACGCTCATCGGCTTGGCGCGCTGGACGATTCCGCCATGGCGCTTCGCTCCGGCCTCGAGCGCGGCGCTGAGCCGCGCATCGGGGTCGAGCCCGGCATCGGCGGGGAAGATGGTGAGCACGGCGTCGGGCGCCTCGGGAACGGAGACGACGGTCTGCGCCCGGGCGGTCAGGCCGACAAGACAGGCGAAACACAGGACAAGGACCGGCCGAAAACGCCGCATGCGCGCGCACTCCTCTGCCACACCCCCGCATTTTCCTGCCCGTCCGGAGTTCGCATCCCAACGACGGCCCGTACCGCAATCGGCAGGCCGTGCCGGGCGAGGGACGGACGGATCGGATCGATTCCGATCTCGCGCTCGAACGCGGCTGCGGCTAGAGCGCCGCGATGCCGACCGTTTCCGACCGCCGTACCTTCGCCATCATCTCGCATCCCGACGCGGGCAAGACCACGCTGACCGAGAAGCTGCTGCTGTTCGGCGGCGCGATCCACCTTGCCGGCGAAGTGAAGGCGCGGGGCGCCGCCCGGCGCGCGCGATCGGACTGGATGAAGATCGAACAGCAGCGCGGCATCTCGGTGACGAGCTCGGTGATGACCTTCGAGCGCGAGGGAATCACCTTCAACTTGCTCGACACGCCGGGCCACGAGGATTTCTCGGAGGATACCTATCGCACGCTCACCGCGGTCGATTCGGCGGTGATGGTGATCGACGTCGCCAAGGGCATCGAGAGCCAGACGCGCAAGCTGTTCGAGGTCTGCCGCCTCCGCAACGTGCCGATCATCACCTTCGTCAACAAGGTCGACCGCGAGGGGCGCGAGGTGTTCGCGACATTGGACGAGGTGGCGGACCTGCTCGCGCTCGACGTGACCCCGATGACCTGGCCGGTCGGCATGGGCGGCACCTTCGAGGGGATATACGACCTCGCGACCAGGCGGCTGCTCCTCCCCGAGGGCGACAGCCGCGAGTTTCGGGGCAAGGTGGTCCAGACCTCGGGGCTCGACGACCCGCAGCTCGACGCGCTGCTCTCGGCCGAGAACCTCGCCAAGCTGCGCGAGGATGTCGAGCTCGCACAGGCGGGCTATCCCGAATTCGATGCCGCGGCGTATCGGCACGGCGACCTGACCCCGGTCTATTTCGGATCGGCGCTCAAGGAATTCGGAGTCGATTCGCTGATCGACGCGATCGCCGCCTTCGCGCCGCCGCCGCGGACCCAGCCCGCCGAGCCGGCGCCGGTCGAGCCCTCGCGCGGCGAGGTCACCGGCTTCGTGTTCAAGGTCCAGGCGAACATGGACCCCAATCACCGCGACCGCATCGCGTTCATGCGGCTCGTCTCGGGCACCTTCAAGCGCGGCATGAAGCTGACGCCGACCGGGCACGGCAAGCCGATCGCGATCCACTCGCCGATCCTGTTCTTCGCGCGCGAGCGCGAGCTGGCGGACGAAGCCTATCCGGGCGACATCATCGGCATTCCCAATCACGGCGTGCTGCGGGTCGGCGACACGCTTTCCGAGAAGGCCGATGTGCGCTTCACCGGCCTGCCCAATTTCGCGCCCGAGATATTGCGCCGCGTCGCCCTGAAGGATCCGACCAAGACCAAGCAGCTGCGCAAGGCGCTCGACGACATGGCCGAGGAGGGCGTGACTCAGGTCTTCTATCCCGAGATCGGATCGAACTGGATCGTGGGGGTGGTCGGCCAGCTCCAGCTCGACGTGCTGATCAGCCGGCTCGAGGCGGAGTACAAGGTCGCGGCGGGGCTGGAGATGGCGCCGTTCGAGACCGCGCGCTGGATCTCGTCGGAGGACCCGGCCGCGCTCAAGGAGTTCATGGACCTCAATCGCGGGGCGATGGCCAGGGACCGCGACGGCAACCCGGTGTTCCTGGCCAAATCGGCCTGGGAAGTCGGCTATGTCGCGGATCGCTATCCCAGGGTGAAGTTCGCGGCGACGCGCGAGCGTTAGCCGTGTCGGAAAGCGGGCCGGCCGGCGCCGGCCGACCCGCTACTCCGTAAAGCCCCTGCCCTCGGAATAGGTGCAATATCGCCGATTCCGAGCGCCGGCGCGATCCAGGAACACGCCGATTCGGTAAACTACATAGCGGTCTGGTCCACCCAGTCGCGATCAAGGAATCGGCTGGCTAGGAGCATCAGCGCCCCCGCGACGAGATAGAGGCACAGCCCAACCGCGATCGCGTAGCGCAGCGCCTCGGCGGCACCATAGGCCGGAGTGAGCTGCTTCGAGAGAAGGCCGATCGCCCAGCTGCCGAGCCCCAGCCCGATGAGATTGTTGATGAGCAAGAAGCTCGCCGAAGCAGTGGCGCGCATGCTTGCCGGCACGAGGTGCTGGACCGCGGCTAGGACCGGCCCCAGCCAGACATAGACCAGCGCCTGAGGCAGGAGGAAAAGCGCGAACGCCGCCTGCCAGCTCGCCGAGAGTACTCCGGCGACGAACAGCGGCGTTCCGGCGACATAGCAGATGGCGGGAGCAAGCGCGTACCACTTGCGATCGCGCCGGCCGAGCCGGTCGCCCAGCCAGCCGCCGAGCAATATGCCGGCAACGCCGCCGGTCAGCAGCAGCGCGCCGAAGAACTGGCCGACTTGCCCGACATTGAGCCCGAAGCTGCGCATCATCATGCTCGGCAGCCAGAAGGCGACCCCATAGCCGCACATCGATCCCGCGGCGGCGCCGAAGGCGAGCAACCAGAAGCTCGGCTTGGCGGCGAGGATTCCAAAGACATGCCACAAGGGCTCGCGCTCCGTCGTCGGGCTTCGCCGCGGCGGGTCGCGGACGATCAGCTTGAAGGGAATCGCGAGCACCAGACCGATCAAACCGACGACGATGAACGCAGTGCGCCACTCGACATTCTGGGCGATATAGCCGCCGAGCAGCACGCCACCGGCCGAACCGAGTGGGATACCGAGCGAATAGATCGACAGTGCGCGGGCGCGGCGCTCAGGCGGATAAGCGTCGCTGATCAGCGCATAGCTAGGCGCCACGCCGCCGGCTTCGCCCACACCCACGCCGAGGCGGAAGAGGAACATCTGGCCGAAATTCGCTGCCGCGCCGCACAGCGCAGTGAAGCCGCTCCACACGCCGAGCGATATGGCGATTACCCAGCTCCGACTGGTGCGATCGGCGAGCATCGCGAGCGGAATGGCGAGCGTCGAATACAGCAAGGCGAAGGCGAAGCCGCCCAGCATGCCCAGCTGCCCGTCGTCGAGTCTGAGATCGGCCTTCACTGCCTGGGCGAGGATCGACAGGATCTGCCGGTCGAGGAAATTGAAGATGTAGACGAGCAGCAGCATCGCCAGCACGACACCGCGATAGCGGGGCCGGTCGGCAATGGGGGATGCAGGAGCGTTCATGGAGCCTTCCTCGGCAAGAAAAGAGCCGGACGTCAACGGGACGCCCGGCTCGCTGGAATCGACCGGCGCAGGATCGCTCAGAACTTGACGGTCGCCGTGGCCATGATCTGCCGCGGATTGCCGTAATAGGCAGTCAGCACGCCCTCGGTGCCGAGCGTAGGGACATAGGCGCCCGCCGGCGTGCGGAGGAAGTCGCCGGTGTCGGGGTTCTGCGCGAGGAAGTTGTAGCCCGACACGATGTAGCGCTCGTTGGTGAGGTTGCGGCCATGGACGCCGAGCGACAGGTTCTCGTTGATGTCCCAGGTGATGCTCGCGTCGAACAGGGTGTAGGCGCCCTGGTCCAGCATCGGCGTGCGGAGCTCGAACTGCTGCGAGGCGCCGCGATAGGAGGCGGTGCCGCTGATCGAGACCGAGCCCTCGCCGACCGGCACCGAATAGCCGAGCGTGCCGCTCGCGGTCCAGTCGGGGGTGTTCTGGATCTTGCGCCGGTTGGCGACGTCGATGCCGCGACTGTCGATGAAGTGGAGGTACTTGGCGTCGAGATAGCCGACCGACCAATTGAAGGCGAGCGCCCCGCCGTCCGCGCCGAGATTCTTGGCCAGGATCGCATTGCCTTCGAACTCGATGCCCTTGATCCGCGCCTTGCCGGCATTGGTGGTGATGCCGATGAAGGTCTGGACGCCGCCGACCGTGGTGCCGATCGAGCCCGGCACCTGGACATCGGTATAGTCCGACTGGAAGGCGGCGAGCGCGAAGGTCAGCCGCCGGTCGAACAGCGCCGCCTTGTAGCCGATCTCATAGGCGGTCACTTCCTCGGGATCGAACGACATGAAGTCGTAGACCTGCTCGGCGTTGCACGCGCCGCCCGCGGGCGTGCGGCAGGCGCTGGTCTGGCCGCGCGGATCGAAGCCGCCGCCCTTGAAGCCCTTGGACCAGCTCGCATAGAGCGTGTGGTCGGCGCTCGGCTTGAAGCTCACCGAGGCGCGCGGCGTGAATTTCGAGAAATCGGCGGTGCCGTTGAAGTCCGACGTGGTCGCGAACAGCACGCCGCTGCCGCCGAAAAAGGGCGAGCCGCCGCCGAGATAGGTGCGGCGGAGCACGGTCGAGCGGCGCCGGTCCCAAGTGTAGCGGCCGCCGGCCGAGACGCTGAACATCGGGTTGATGTCGTAGGTGAGGTCGGCGAAGAGCGCGGTGGTGTCGGTGAAGACATTGCCATAGGTCAGCGCCGTCACGCCGCCCGGCAGGCGCACGTCGAACACGGTCCGCGCCTCCGCGTCGAGATAATAGCCGCCGATCAGGCCCGAGAAGCCGCCCGCCTCGATCAGCCACTGGACTTCCTGGCTGAACTGCTTGTTGTTGTAATAGGCCGGCACGTCGACCTGCACGGCGTTCAATGCGTCGAAGTCGATCGGCGTGGCGCTGTCGTCCTTGCGATAGCCGGTGATCGAGCGGAAGGTCAGCCAGTCGCTCGGCTTCAGCTCGAAGAAGCCGTTAAGGCCCCAGGCCTTCACGTCCTGGGTCGGCGTGACGAGATTGCCGCGCGAATCATAGACATTGGGCAGCACCGGGGTGCCGCTGGCGATGCCGGGGATCAGCCGGTGGCCGCCGCGGGTCGCGCTCTGGTCGCGCGTATAGTCGCCCGAGACGCGGAAGAAGGCAGTGCTGCTCGGCTCGAACTCGATCGTGCCGCGCGCGGCCCAGACATCCTTGTCATAGTTCCAGTCGCCGGTGGTGAAGTTGCGGCCGAAGCCCTCGCGGGTGAGCCGCGCGACCGCGGCGCCGACCTTGAAGCCGCTGTCGCCGAGCGGCGCCGAGCCCGAGACCACGACATCGCCCTGGCCATAGCTGCCGACGGTGCCGCGGATCTTGGCCGTCGGCGCGTCGCCGATCCGCCGCGTGACGTATTTGACCGCGCCGCCGATCGTGTTGCGGCCATAGAGCGTGCCCTGCGGCCCGCGCAGAACCTCGATCCGTTCGACGTCGTAGATGTCGAGCACCGCGGCCTGGGGACGGTTGAGGTAGACGTCGTCGAGATAGAGGCCGACGCCGGCCTCGAAGCCGGCCACCGGATCCTGCTGGCCGACGCCGCGGATGAAGGCGGAGAGCGTCGAGTTGGTGCCGCGCGACACCTCGAGCGTGACGTTGGGCGCCGACTGGGCGACGTCGGTGATGTCGATCGCGCCCAGCGCCTCGAGCCTGTCGCCCGAAAGCGCGGTCACGGCGATCGGCACGTCGAGCAGGCTCTCCTCGCGGCGGCGCGCCGTGACGACGATCTCGCCCTCGTCATAGACGGCCTCGTCCTGCGCCGCGGCGGGCGCGGTCGCGGCATCCTGCGCGAAGGCGGGCACGGCGGAGAGCGCGGCGAAGGCGGCGCCGGCGAACAGAATCGTACGGGCGGAATTCAGGCGTGGCATTCGGGCTCCTCCCCATGGTCCAACCCGTCGCGAACGCGGGTTGTAAGTCGTTGCGGGAGGCTATACTGAAACATGAACCAGGTTTCAACTTGGATCGACAGAAGGAGAGGCGATGGTTAGGGAGCGTGGCATGAGCGCCACAGCACCGGACCTGCAGGGAAGCGAAGCCGCGAGCGCGGGCAAGGAGCCACGCACCGCGCGCGGCCGGCGAACGCTGCGCGCGATCCTCGACGCGGCGGCCGAGGAGTTCGGCGAGAAAGGGTTCCACGAAGGCTCGATCAGCGGGATCACGCGGCGCGCGGGCGTCGCGCTGGGCAGCTTCTACACCTATTTCGATTCGAAGGACGACGTGTTCCGCGCGCTGGTGCGCGACATGAGCGAGCAGGTGCGCGAGCATGTCGCGCCCGCGCTCAAGGGCGCGCCGGGCCAGATCGCGGCGGAGCAGGCTGCCTTGCTCGCCTTCATCCGCTTCGCGCGTGCGCACAAGGAGATCTACCGGATCATCGACGAGGCCGAGTTCGTCGATCCGGCGAGCTTCCGCATGCACTATGCCACGACCGCCGACCGGATCGCCAAGCGCCTCAAGGCGGCCGCCGAACGCGGCGAGGTCCGCGAGGATGTCGGCGAGATCCACGCCTGGGCGATCATGGGGATGAACGTGTTCCTGGGGCTGCGATACAGCGTCTGGGACGAGGACGCGGACCCCGAGGCGATCGCCGGCACCGTCGCGGCGATGCTGGCGCGGGGGATCGGGACGGAGGCCTAGCGCGGGTGGACGTTCGAAAGCTCCTCCCCTTCCGGGGGAGGAATGGAAAGGCCGCTTCCTGAACGGCAACACGCCCGCGAGGCGCTCAGCCTTTGCCCAGCCTGTCCCTCAGCCCCGCCAGCCCGCCGAATGGGCCGCTTTCCTCGGCGAGCCGCTTCGCTTCCTCCTCGCTCAGCACGCCCGCTTCCTTGAGCGCCGCTTCGGCATTGGGGCTGCGCGGGAAGGGATCGAGCGCGAGGGCCAGCGTCTCGGCCGCCGCCTCGCCGAGATCGATCGCGCCGCCGGTGTAGAAGACGGTGTCGCACTCGTCCTCGCTCAGCTCCATTTCCTCCTCGGTCCCTTCTTCGGGCTCGGGAACGAAACGGATCGCGAAATCCTCCTCGACGCGCGCGGGCACCGGTTCGCCGGTGATGACGCAGGACTGCGTGACCCGCGCCGAGAGCCGGCCCTTCGCCACCACGCCGGCCGCGTCGCGGCGGAGCGTATAGTCGGCCGAGAGCGCCTCCATCGCCGCCAGCCCGAAGCGCCCGGCGAGCGCGGCGCGCTCCTCGGCGCTCGCCTCGACACGCACCTGGCTCTCGCCGGCGCCGATCTGGTCGAGCCGGTGG
>CBIFVW010000060.1:0-15812 GCA_966186155.1 uncultured Sphingomonas sp. | reverse complement strand
AACTGGTAGAGGGTGGCGGGATCGACGCCGCGATCCTCGACGTCAACCTGCGCGGCGGCGAGCAGTGCTGGCCCGTCGCCGACGCGCTCGCCGCGGCCGGCATACCCTTCGTGATCGCCACCGGCGGGGCAGGGGACATGATCGCCGAAGCGCACCGCGGCCGGCCGGTGCTGTCCAAGCCGTTCACGATGGACGGAGTGGAGAGGGTGCTGGACGGGCTGGGCACGAGCTAGGACCGCTCGGCCCAATCGACGAAGGTGGGGCCTACCGGCCCGCCAGGGCCTTCACGGCCGCGAGATAAGAGCGGCCGACCCGGACCTCGGCTCCGTCGGCCAGGACCACGTACCAGCTTCCGAGCCCGTCATGCCGCAGCCTGGCGACGAAATCGCGCCTGACGATCGTCGAGCGATGGACGCGGATGAATCGGGCCGGGTCCAGCCGGCGCTCGAGGTCGCCGAGCGTCTGGTGGAGCAGGAAGCTGCGCGGCCCGATGTGGAGCGACATATAGTCGCGCATAGCGTCGATCCGGTCGACATCGATCGCCGCGATGCGCACCATCTCCGAGCGATGCGGCACCCAGAATTCCTCGATCGGGTCGGAGGGCAGGATGGGGTGGTGTTCGGGGCTGCCGATCTTCCGGCGCGCACGCGCCACTGCCCGGACCAGCCCTTCGGTGGTCACCGGCTTCAGCAGATAGTCGACCGCTGCGACATCGAATGCCGCCAGGGCAAAGCCGTCAAAGGCCGTGCAGAAGACGATGGCGGGCGGCTGCGCGGCGCTGCCGAACGCCTTCGCCACGTCCATGCCGTCCACGTGCGGCATGGCGATGTCGAGGAGAATGAGATCGGGCGACAGCGCTTTCGCCAGTCGCAGCGCGATCTCCCCATCGGACGCGGTCCCCACCACCGACAGGCTGGGGACCTGCGCGCAAAGCATGGCGAGACGCTCGATCGCGAGCGGCTCGTCGTCGACGATCAGCGTGCGCAGGGCGTTGTCAGCGTTCATCGAAGGTCAGCGGCATTGCAAGATCGACGCGATATCCGCCCGCGTCGAGAGGGTGGGCGCGGCAATAGCCGTTGCTCCCGAACCGCGCGGCGAGGCGATCGGCGACGTTGCGCAGGCCCAGTCCGGTCCCGCTGGCGGCCTCCTTCCCGGCCGCTCCCGGCTCGCCGTCGTCCTCCACCGACAGAAGGAGAAGGCCCTGCTCGTCGCGCGCGCGGATGCCGATCGTGACGGGGCGGCGTGATCGCGACACGCCATATTTCACGGCATTCTCGATCAGTGGCTGCAAGATCAATCCGGGGACGAGGGCGTAGCGCAGATCGTCGGGCAGATCGACGGCGATGCGCAGCCGGTCGGGAAACCGGACCTGTTCGATCTCGAGATAGAGGCGCTGGAGCCGGATCTCCTCCGCCAGCCGCACGTCCTCGCTCGGGTCGCCGACCAGGCTGGCCCGGAAGAAGCTCGAGAGGTTGATGATCATGCGCTCGGCGGCGGGACGCCGGTCGGCCATGACCAGCGAGGAAAGCGAGTTGAGCGTGTTGAACAGGAAGTGCGGGTTGACCTGGTATCTGAGCGCCCGAAGCTCGGCTGCCTGCGCCGCGGCGCGGAACGCCGCGTTCTTGCGTTCCAGCGCACCGACTTCCGCGGCATAGCGAAGCGCCAGGTACAGCGCCGCCCAGCCAACGAAGAAGAAATAGCTGTTGACCGCGCTGTCCGCGATCATCTTGATCGCTTCCATGTCGGCGTCGTCGGCAGTCGTTCCCCCGACCTGCACCAGCATCCGGCCGGGCGCCTGGGACTGCTCCGCGGCGGAAGGTCCGGTGCTCACGCTGCCGGCGGTCGCGGCCCAGGGCAGCTCCAGAACCTCGAACACCGCCCAGTCGACGACCGAAAAGGCCAGGGCCGCCGGCGCGGCGAGCACGCCGGCCACGATCATGCCGCGCCGCGGCGAGCGCGCCGCAACGCTGCGCAACACCAGATAGAGCAGGTAGGTGAGCGCCATGCTGAAGACCGTGATCTCCAGGTGGCGCACCAGCCTGTCGAGTTGGCCGGCCTGTCCCATGACCAGCGAACGCAACGTGACGATGGCGCAA
Source organism: uncultured Sphingomonas sp. (assembly GCA_966186155.1). GTDB lineage: Bacteria > Pseudomonadota > Alphaproteobacteria > Sphingomonadales > Sphingomonadaceae > Sphingomonas. Next base: position 13,716 of record CBIFVW010000060.1, on the reverse strand, counting down.
TAGAAAAGCCAGAAGCCGGCGATCGACAGCAAGGCGACACGCGGCGACAGGGCGGGCTCGTCGCGCAGGTCCGCAGCGGATTCGTCAGGCATGGCGGATCATAGCGCCGGGCCGGCAGCGGTAGAAGATGATGCCGTGTCGCTGGTCGAAGCCTGTCGAGCGTTCATCGAAACGCACGCGCGCCAGCCGCTTCGTCAGGCTCTTTCCCGGTATCGGAAAATCGACCGGAACATGCCTGAGGGGAACGAATTCATGCGCTCGATGCTCTCGACCGCGGCCTTGGCCGTCGCCGCCGCCTTTGCCTTCCCTGCCGCCGCGCAGCAGCCGAAGCGCATGATCGATGTCGGTCCTCCGTTCCAGGCCGAGCTGGTCGCCGACCTCCAGGAACCCTGGGCCATGACCTTCCTGCCCGACGGGCGGATGCTGGTGACGGAAAAGCGCGGCAGCCTGCACGTGGTCACGCAGGACGGACAGGTTTCGCGGGCGATCGCGGGCGTGCCGGCAGTCACCTACAATATCCATGGCGGTTTGGGCGACGTCGTGCTGCATCCCGACTTCGCCCGGAACCGCCTCGTCTATCTTACCTGGGCGGAGGCCGGCGAGGGCGGCACCAGCGGAGCCGCCATGGGCCGCGGCCGGTTGAGCCCCGACGCCACCCGGCTGGAAGATTTCGAGGTGCTCTGGCGGCAGTCGCCGAAGGTGGCGCAGGAGCGGCATTATTCGTATCGCATGGCCTTCTCGCCCGACGGCAAGCACCTGTTCGTCAGCTCCGGCGACCGCTGGACTCCCGAATCGGCCCAGGACAATTCCGACAATCTCGGCGCCGTGCTGCGCCTGACTCCCGATGGCAAGGCCGCGCCCGGCAATCCGATGTACGAACGGGGCGGCCTGGCGGCCGAGATCTGGGCCTATGGCATTCGCAGCCCGGTCGGCATCGCCTTCAACGCCAAGGGGGAATTGTGGGAAGTCGAGATGGGCCCCCGGGGCGGCGACGAGTTCCAGAAAGTCGAGAAGGGCGCGAACTATGGCTGGCCTCTCGTCTCCTATGGCGACGAATATAAGGGCGGCAACATCCCCGGGCACGACACCCGACCCGACCTGCGCGCGCCCGAAGAATATTGGAACCCGGTCATTTCGCCCACCAGCATGATCTTCTATTCCGGTGACCTGTTCCCGGACTGGCGGGGCTCGGTCCTGATCGCCGGCCTGACCTCGCGCGCGCTGATTCGAGTCACTTTCCAATGCACCCTGGCGTTTCGCACCATCTGTGAGGCGGAGCGGTTCCCGCTCGGCCGCCTGCGCGAGGTCGAACAAGGACCGGATGGCGCCGTCTGGGTGCTGGAAGACGGGGGCAAGGACGACCCCGGCGCAGGCCGGTTGATGCGGTTGACGCCGCGTACCGGATAGGAGCCGGCCAGGATGTTCGAGCGACGCCGGAGCCGCAGGCGATGCCGAGCCGGACTGGCAGAGACCTGACGCCCCCTCTACACTCCGCCCAATGCCCTTCGCCCATCTCTGGCCCTGGCTCGGTCTCGCGCTCGCCGCTTTGGTGCTCGCCGGCCTGCTCCTCGGCGATTTGCGCGGCGATCGCAGCATTCCACGCACGCGCGACATGGCCTGGCTCGCCTGGGCGGCGACCGCGGCCTATCTGCTCCACCAGTTCGAAGAGCATGGCGTCGACGCGCGCGGCGTGGCCTATGCCTTTCGCGGCGCGCTCTGCGCCAATTTCGGCTTCGCCGGCACCTCTGCCTGCCGGATCCCGGAAGCCTTCATCACCGCAGTGAACATTCCGGTGGTGTGGCTGGCCGGTCCGCTCTCGGCGCTGCTCGGCCGCCGCTGGCCGGCGGTCGCGCTCAGCTATTTCAGCGTGCCCGCGGTCAACGCCTTCGCGCATATCGGGCCGGCGGTGGCGAGCGGAGGCTATAATCCGGGCCTCGTCACCGCCGTGCTGCTGTTCGCGCCGCTGTCGCTCTGGACGTTCGGGATCGCGCTGCGCCGGCCGGGCCTCGGCGCGCGCGCCGTGGTCGCGACTCTCTTCGCCGGCGTCCTGGTCCACGCCGTGCTCCTGCTCTCGCTCGAGGCCTGGCTGGCCGGACGGATTGGCGAGGCCGCCCTCCTCGCGATCCAGATGGTCAATCCCGCGATCCCGATGCTGCTCGTCGCGGTCATTGTCGGCTACGGAAGGACGGCCGAGCTTGCGCCGGACAGTCCGCAATCGAAGGAGCGCTAGCGGCGGCCAGCCTTGCTCGATCCGGATTCGGCGCCACCAGTCGCGCCATGAATTCGAGGCGCGTCGTCGAGTTCGAGTTTCAGGAATTCGCGAAAATCGCTGGCGACGAATGTGTCGGGAATGCCGCCTATCAGAGCAATCTTGCCGCGGTTTTCACCCTCCGAACAGCAGATCGCCCAAGCATAGCACCAGATGAGATAGTCAGCGAAAATCAGATATTTATCGCGCTCACTCTCGATTGCCGGGTTTATTCCCCCTGGAGGCCCGTCGGGGCATTCGTCGGGGATGTTCTTGATGGCATGCGCAGGCCACCATTGCGTACCTATGTCATCCCAATAGGTTTCGCGCGGCGACGCATGGAGGAGATACTGTTTGAAATCCTCTGGAATGCGGACCGCGTACCGGCGCTCGAGGGCATCGATCCAAAAGCTGGCGTCTGGCGCTGTAGCCATGGACGCGTCGGACGAACTCCAGTGCCCGGCTAGCGCTTGGTACAGCGCTGGGGCGGGCCCTTCGAACAAGGACGAGTCGATCGTCATCCGTTCGGTAATTGGCTGACTCGCCGACCGCCCGGCTCCTCGCAACCAGTCAAACATGTGCCGCTCCCTGGTCTTGCCATTATGGGGATGGGTCGCGAGGTCCGCTATCGCCGCGCTCCCTTTCAGCTCCGCGATCAGTCCATCACCCGCACCGGATCGCCGATCCGGATCAGCCCCGGCCGCGCCGGTCCCGCATAGATGCCGTAGCGGTTGCCGAACCTCTGCGCGACGGTGCGCAGCACGCGCGGTTCCTTGGCGCCCGTGTCGGGATCGATCGTCACGATCACGCAGCGCGCGATCGGCTCGGCGCATTGCACCGCCGCGCCGTCCTCCGCGGTTCCGAAGGCGAGCCGCAGGCCCTGGAGCTCGGCCGGAGGCATTTCGCTCTCGATCGTCACGTTGATCCGGAAGCGGCGCGGATCGAGCGGGGCGCCGTGCGCCGCCTCGAGCGCGGCGTGGCCGGCGCTGGTCTGGATCGACACCGGCATCGAATCATAGATGCCGCGCGCGACCTGGATCAGCGCCGCCGGCTCGCCCGCGGCGGCCTCGAGATGCGCCTTGAGCGCCGGGCCGTCGAGCGGGACCGCCGCGCCGCCCGGCGTCTCGACCGTCACGGCGCTCGTCTTGGGCCTGGCGGGGTCGGCGAAGGCCGCGCGGTGCAGCACCATCTCGGGCACCTCGCGCGCGGTGAGCCAGGGGAAGCGGGTGCGGTTCGCGGCGCGGACGAAGGCATATTGCCGGTCGCCCTCGATCCCCTGCCAGTCGAGCTCGGCGACGGTGAGCGCCTCGCCGGCCATCGACTTGACCGGGAAGCGGGCGAGGGCGGTCACATGGCCGATGATGCGGGTCATGGCGTCTGGCTAGAGGGCAGGGGGGAGAGGGGCAATGCGCCGGCGAAACAAAAATTATGTTCCGCTCTTGTTCTTCGAGAACAAATGCGATACATGACCCTCGTACAGGTTGAACGCACGGGGCAAACCCTCTAGCGACGGGGACTTCCAATGGCAGCTTCGCTCAAGGTGATTGACGGCAACATGGCGATTTCTTCGGACAAGCAGAAGGCGCTCGACGCCGCGCTCGCGCAGATCGACCGCGCGTTCGGCAAGGGCTCGGCGATGAAGCTGGGCTCGAAGGAGGCGATGCAGGTCGAGGCGATCTCGACGGGCTCGCTCGGGCTCGACATCGCGCTGGGCGTCGGCGGCCTTCCGCGGGGCCGGGTGATCGAAGTCTATGGGCCGGAAAGCTCGGGCAAGACCACGCTCGCGCTCCACGTCATCGCCGAGGCGCAGCGCAACGGCGGAACCGCGGCCTTTGTCGACGCCGAGCATGCGCTGGACCCGGTCTATGCCAAGAAGCTCGGGGTCAATATCGACGAGCTGATCGTCTCGCAGCCCGATACCGGCGAGCAGGCGCTCGAGATCACCGACACCCTGGTCCGCTCGAACGCGATCGACGTGCTGGTGGTGGACTCGGTCGCCGCGCTGGTGCCGCGCGCCGAGATCGAGGGCGAGATGGGCGACAGCCATGTCGGCCTGCAGGCGCGCCTGATGTCGCAGTCGCTGCGCAAGCTCACCGGCTCGATCAGCCGCTCGCGCTGCATGGTGATCTTCATCAACCAGCTGCGCATGAAGATCGGCGTGATGTACGGCAATCCCGAGACCACGACCGGCGGCAACGCGCTGAAGTTCTACGCCTCGGTCCGCCTCGACATCCGCCGCACCGGCCAGATCAAGGATCGCGACGACATCATCGGCAACACCACGCGGGTGAAGGTCGTCAAGAACAAGGTCGCGCCGCCGTTCAAGCAGGTCGAGTTCGACATCATGTACGGCGAGGGCATCTCGAAGATCGGCGAGATCCTCGATCTCGGGGTCAAGGCCGGGCTGGTCGAGAAGTCCGGCGCCTGGTTCAGCTATGACAGCGTCCGCATCGGCCAGGGCCGCGAGAACGCCAAGACCTTCCTCAAGGAGAATCCGGAGCTCCGCGACCGGCTCGAGGCCGCGATCCGCGGGCGGACCGAGCAGGTCGCCGAAGGGCTGATGACGGGCCCCGGCGCCGAGGACGGCGACGACGACCTATAATGACTTTATCGGCCGCGCCCGCGTGCGACGCGCGAGGCGGCGGTCACGGGCCTGAGACCCAATGGAAGACCCGGCGCATTGCCCTGCGCCGGGTCTTTCGCGTTCGGGAAGCGCGAACTTCAATCGCCTTCCTACCGCCTGTGCGGGAAGTTCCTGAATTTCGGGAACGCAGCGGCGGTACAGTTGCTCTTGCCGTCCACAGGCGGCGGGATCATCGTCAGCCGATCGCGGCGCGGCAGTGACCGCGCCGTTCGCCGGACAGGAGACCACATGACCGTCATCGTCCATCATCTCGAGAATTCGCGCTCGCAGCGCGTGCTGTGGCTGCTCGAGGAGCTCGGGCTCCCCTACGAGATCCGCCGCTACCGGCGGAACCCCAGGACGATGCTCGCCCCGCCCGAGCTCCGCAGCGTCCACCCGCTCGGCAAGTCGCCGGTGATCGAGCATGGCGGCGACATCGTCGCCGAGACCGGCGCGATCGTCGAATATCTGGTCGAGCTCGGCGACGGCCGCTTCGGCGTGCCCGGGCATCGCGAGGACGCGCTGCGCTACCGCCAGTTCCTCCATTATGCCGAGGGCTCGCTGATGCCGCCGCTCCTGGTCAAGCTGGTGCTGAGCCGGGTGCCGCTGCTCGGCAAGGCGGCGCAGAAGAAGTTCCAGCCGATGATCGACGTCCATCTCGACTATGTCGAGGCCGAGCTCGCCGGGCGTCCCTGGTTCGCGGGGCCCGAGATCACCGCGGCGGACGTCATGATGAGCTTCCCGCTCGAGGCCGCGGTCGTCCGCGCCGATGCCACCAGGGGCCGCCCGCACATCGCGGCCTGGATCGAGAAGGTCCATGCCCGCCCGGCCTACAAGGCCGCGCTCGCGGCGGGCGGACCCTATGCCTATGCCTGAGGCGGATTCTCGGCATAATCCTCGAAGCTGTCCGCGTCCTGCGCGCTGGCCGGCGAGATCGTCGGCAGCTCGGGATCGGCGGGCTGCGGCGGGTCGAGCTGCCCCTCCCAGCGCGCCACCACCACGCTGGCGACGGCATTGCCGATCACGTTGGTCGCGGTGCGGCCCATGTCGAGGAAATGGTCGACCGCGAGGATCAGCAGGATGCCGGCCTCGGGGATGTTGAAATGGCTGAGCGTGCCGGTGATCACTACCAGGCTGGCGCGCGGCACCCCGGCGATGCCCTTGCTGGTGACCATCAGGATCAGCAGCATCTGGATCATCGTTCCCCAGTCGAGCGGGATGCCATAGGCCTGGGCGATGAAGATCGACGCGAAGGTCATGTACATCATCGAGCCGTCGAGGTTGAACGAATAGCCCAGCGGCAGCACGAAGCTCGCGATCTTGGGCGGCACGCCGAACCGGTCGAGCGCGTCGAGCGTGCGCGGATAGGCGGCCTCGGACGAGGCGGTCGAGAAGCCGAGCAGGATCGGATCGCGCAGGTAGCGCAGCAGCGTGCCGGTGCGCGGGCCGACGATCAGGAAGCAGGCGCCGAGCAGCACCGCCCAGAGCGCGAAGAGGCCGAGATAGAAGCTGCCCATGAAATAGGCGAGGTCGCCGACCACGCCGATGCCCTTGGTCGCGAGCGCCTTCGCCACCGCGCAGAACACCGCGACGGGCGCGAAGAGCATGACATAGCCGGTGACGGTGAGCATCACCTGGACCAGCGCCTCGAGCCCGCGGACGAGCGGCGCGCCCTTCTCGCCGACAGCCGCAAGGCCGACGCCGAAGAAGAGCGAGAAGATCACCAGCTGCAGGATGTCGTTGCTCGCCATCGCGTCGATGCCGCTGGTCGGCACGATGTGGATGAAGAACTTGGCGAGGTCGAAGCTCGAACGGTCGACGCCGCTCGATGCGGAGGCTGCGGGGATCGGCAGGTTGAGGCCGACGCCGGGCTGGAGCAGGTTGACGAAGATCAGGCCGAGCGTGAGCGAGACGAGGCTCGCGCAGACGAACCAGAGGAACGCCTTCAGGCCGACGCGCCCGATCGCGCCGCCGCCGCCCATGTGCGCGATGCCGACGACGAGCGTCGAGACCACTAGCGGCGCGATGATCATCTTGATCAGGTGGAGGAACATCTGGGTCGGGATGTCGAGGCCATAGGCCCAGCCCTCGATCGCCTTGGCCCCCTCGGGCGTGCCCGCGAGCGCGAGGTTCAGGGCATAGCCGAGGACGCCGCCGAGCAGCAGCGCCGCCAGAATGAACCATGTCAGTCGCTTGCCCACGCATTCCCCCGTCTGTCTCAAGGCTTTTCGATCGGCGCGGCAGCCAAGGGGATTGCGAGGCCCGGGTCAAGGACCCTATCGCTCGATCCGCCCCAATTCTGTGGAGAGATGTCATGCACGCAGCGCATAGCCTGAGCCGCCGCACTTTGCTTGGGGCCGCCGCCGCGCTGCCGTTGCTGGCGGTTCCGGCGGTCGTCCGCGCCGCCGAGCCCGACCTTTCCGAACTCCAGGACATCACCAGGGACGCGCAGCCGATCGGCCCGGAGGAGCGACGCGCGCGTATCGCCCGGGCGCAGGCGCTCATGAAGACCCATGGCATCGGCGCGGTGCTGATCGAGCCGGGCGCGTCGCTCGTCTATTTCACCGGCATACGCTGGGGGCGCAGCGAGCGGCTCACCGCCGCGGTGGTCCCCGTCGAAGGCCAGCCTTGCATCGTCACGCCTTTCTTCGAGGAGCCGCGCACGCGCGAGACGCTCGGCATCGATGCCGAGGTGCGGGTATGGCAGGAGGACGAGGATCCGCTCCGGACCGTCGCGGGCTTTCTCCGCGACCGCAAGCTCGCCGCGCGGCCGGTCGGCATCGAGGAGACCGTCCGCTTTTTCGCGGTCGACGGGCTGCGGAAGGCGGGGCTCCGCGCGGTCTCGGCCAACTCGGTCGTGCGTGGTTGCCGGATGATCAAGACGCCGGCCGAGATCGCGCTGATGCAGCGCGCCACCGATGTGACGATCGCCGCCTATCGCTGGGTCCATCCGCGCGTCGAGAAGGGGATGCGCCAGAGCGACGTCGCCGCGCTGATGGACGCGGCGACGCGCAAGCTGGGGGGTAGCCCGGAGTTCAGCCTGGTTCTGGTAGGCGAGGGCGCCGCCTATCCGCACGGCACCAGGACGCCGTCGCCCGTCGCCGAGGGCAAGATCGTGCTGATGGACTGCGGCTGCACCGTGCAGGGCTATCAATCCGACGTCTCGCGCACCTTCGTCCATGGCGCCGCCACCGCCGAGCAGCGCAAGGTCTGGGACCAGGTCGCGCGCGGCCAGCAAGTGGCGTTGGCCGCGGCGAAGCTCGGCGCGCCGGCTGGAAGCGTCGACGATGCGGTGCGCGCCTATTACGCTTCGCTCGGCTATGGCCCCGACTACAAGCTGCCGGGCCTGTCGCACCGCACCGGCCACGGCATCGGCCTCGACGGGCACGAGCCGGTCAATCTCGTTCGCGGCGAGAAGACGAGGCTGGCCCCCGGCATGTGCTTCTCGAACGAGCCGGGCATCTACATCCCCGGCAGCTTCGGCGTACGGCTGGAGGATTGCTTCCACATGACCGAGGCGGGGCCGAAATGGTTCAGCGAGCCGCCCAGATCGATCGACGCGCCGATGGGCTAGGTTGAGAACGCAAATAAGTCCCTGAGTTCACTGATAATCAGGTGATTGAAAACCAACCGTCATCCGGCGAAAGCCGGGACCCAGAGTCACGAGCGATGTCCTGTGTGGCCTGGGTCCCGGCTTTCGCCGGGATGACGATGAGACTCATGGAATATAGGCCGGGAGCGGACTGATCGCTCCCGGCCACATTGCGCGGACACCCCGCGGATGTCCGCTCGGAACCAGCTAGGGACGCGCGAGGCGCGCCCCAACCGGCTCACAGGCCGTCGACGCTCTTGCTGACCAGGATGTTCACCGCGACGCGACGGTTCTGCGCCTTGCCTTCGGGCGTGTCGTTGCTCGCCAGCGGATCCGCCTTGGCCATCCCGGTCGGGGTCAGCATGCGATAGGGTTTCCACCCGCAGACCTGCTGAAGATAATTGATGACGCGACCGGCCCGCTTCTCGCTCAATGCCTGGTTGAAGTCGTCGCTTCCGGTCGAATCGGTGTAGCCGACCACCAGCATCAGCGCGTTTTCCGTCTGCTGGGCCGTGGTGGCCGTGGCGCAGAGATTGGCCTTGTCCTGCGGGGAGATGTCCGCCTTGCCGACATCGAAGTGCACGTTCGTCGTGCTCTTGACGTTGTACTTGTCGATGTCGCCCATGCGGCCGCGCAGCGCCTCGGTCGCCGCCGCCTGTTCGTCGAAGCGCTGGGCAGTTCCGCTCTGGATCATCGTCGCGGTCCTGAGATCGTTGTTCTTGAGGCTGATCTGGCTCGCGACCAGCTCGCCTCCCGGCTGCGCATCGCGCGGTTGCAAGGTCTTGACGGTGACCGGCAGCCCGTTGAGCAGCGAATCCGCGGCGAGTTTCTTGCGGCTGGCGAACAGGCCCCCGCCGGTCCTGATCCGCGTCGTGTCGACGATGGCGATGGTCGTGCTCGTGCCGTCGGCGGTCGTGACTTTAACCCTGTCGCCATGGCGCGCCGAAATGACGCCCTTGATTTCCGGGCCCTCGGTCATCTCGGACAGGGGGGTACCCGTTACGACGATGCTGGGATCCGGCGAGCTCTGCTGCTCCTGCGCATATGCGCTGCCCGCCGTAGACACGGCCAGCATGGCAACCAGGAAGTGAACCCCTGGCCTCTTGGAAATGACACGCATTGAGGCAACCTCCTCTAAATTGCCCCCGCCGGCACCGCCTGCGTGTTCGGGACAAGCTGTCCGCCAGATGAACAGGTTCGGAAAGATCGCCGGCTTAGCGGGTGGTTCGAGCGCACCGTGCGACGAACCGATGGGAATCCCCGCGCCGTTCGTTCTCACGATCGACTCCGGGCTCCGGCAAGAACCCCTTCACAAATAGGATTTCGCCTGATCCACTCCCCCCATGGACGCGAATCCAACCCCGGCCCGTCACGATTTGGCGCCACGTCGCGCCGCGGTCGCCGCCCGGGCGCGCGAGTGTCGCGCGCCTGTCGCGCCGATGTCGCGCGGGCGTCGCCTATATGGCGCGTCCTTGTCGCGTCGCCGTCGCGTCGCAATGCCCTTGCGAGAGGAGGACCGCGGCGCAACCCCCAAGTCGTGTCAACTTCGCCAACTTCGCTTCCGCCAACCCTTTCGCTTGAGCGAAACGCCGCGCGCCCCTAAGTCGCACCCATGACGTCCACCAACGATATCCGCCGTTCGTTCCTCGACTATTTCGAGAGCCAGGGTCATGCCCGCGTGCCCAGCGCCCCGCTGGTGCCGCACAATGATCCGACCTTGATGTTCGTCAACGCCGGCATGGTGCCGTTCAAGAACGTCTTCACCGGGCTCGAGAGCCGTCCTTATTCGACCGCGACGAGCAGCCAGAAATGCGTCCGCGCCGGCGGCAAGCACAACGACCTCGACAATGTCGGCTACACCGCGCGCCATCACACCTTCTTCGAGATGCTGGGGAATTTCTCCTTCGGCGACTATTTCAAGGAGCAGGCGATCACCCATGCCTGGACCTTGCTCACCAAGGTGTGGGGCATTCCGGCGGAAAAGCTGACCGTCACCGTCTACCATACCGACGACCAGGCCTTCGACCTGTGGAGGAAGATCGCCGGGCTCCCCGACCACAAGATCATCCGCATCCCGACCAAGGACAATTTCTGGGCGATGGGATCGGACGGGCCGTGCGGGCCGTGCTCGGAGATCTTCTACGATCATGGCGAGCACATCTATGGCGGCCCTCCCGGCAGCCCCGAGGAGGATGGCGACCGCTTCGTCGAGATCTGGAACCTCGTCTTCATGCAGTTCGTGCAGGAGAATGACGAGATCGTCGGCGATCTGCCGCGGCCGAGCATCGACACCGGCATGGGGCTCGAGCGCATCGCCGCGGTGCTCCAGGGCGTGCACGACAATTACGATACCGATACCTTCAAGGCGCTGATCGCCGAATCGGGCGCGCTCACCGGCGCTTCGACCACCGGCGAGAACCAGGCGAGCCACCGCGTGATCGCCGATCACCTGCGCGCATCGGGCTTCCTCGTCGCCGACGGGGTGCTGCCGGCGAACGAGGGGCGCGGCTATGTCCTCCGCCGCATCATGCGCCGCGCGATGCGGCACGCGCATCTGCTCGGCGCCAAGGACCCGCTGATGCACCGCATGGTGCCCAGCCTGGTCGCCGAGATGGGCGCCGCCTATCCCGAACTGGTCCGCGCCCAGCCGCTGATCGAGGCGACTCTGCTCCAGGAGGAGACGCGCTTCCGCCAGACGCTCGCCAATGGCCTCCGCCTGCTCGACGAGGCGACCCAGGGCATGGCGGCGGGTGACACGTTGCCCGGCGGGACCGCGTTCAAGCTCTACGACACCTATGGCTTCCCCTATGACCTGACCGAGGATGCGCTGCGCGCCCAGTCGATCGCGGTCGATCGCGCCGGCTTCGATGCCGCGATGGCCCAGCAGAAGGCCGCGGCCCGCGCGGCCTGGAAGGGTTCGGGCGAGAAGGCGTCGGAGGAGCTCTGGTACGATCTCGCCGACGAGTTCGGCAGCACCGAGTTCACCGGCTATGTCGGCACCGAGGGCGAGGGCCAGGTGCTCGCGATCGTCAAGGATGGTGCGCGCGTCGACAAGGCTTCGGCCGGCGACGCGGTCACGGTCCTCACCAACCAGACGCCCTTCTACGCCGAGAGCGGCGGCCAGATGGGCGATGCGGGGGTGATCCGGAACGACAGGTTGAGCGCTGCGGTCGACGACACGTCCAAGCCGCTCGGCCGGCTGCACGCGCATCACGCCAGGATCGAAAAGGGCGAGCTCGCGGTGGGCGACGCCGTGCACCTGACGGTGGACGCCGATCGGCGCGACCGGGTGCGCGCCAACCATTCGGCGACGCATTTGCTTCACGCGGCGCTCCGCAAGCGGCTCGGCACGCACGTCACGCAGAAGGGCAGCCTGGTGGCGCCCGATCGCCTCCGCTTCGATTTCTCGCATCCCACCGCGCTGACACCGGCGGAGATTGCCGACATCGAAGCCGATGTGAACGCGCAGATCCGCCACAACGGCGCTGTCGAGACGCGGTTGATGACTCCCGACGACGCGATCGCCGCGGGCGCGATGGCATTGTTCGGCGAGAAGTATGGCGACGAGGTCCGCGTGCTCTCGATGGGGCTCGGCGAGGACGCGTCCTATTCGGTCGAGCTGTGCGGCGGCACCCATGTCGGCGCGACGGGCGACATCGCGATCTTCAAGATCGTGTCGGAAAGCGCCGTCTCCTCGGGCGTGCGGCGCATCGAGGCGCTGACCGGCGAGGCGGCGCGGCTATGGCTCAATGCCCGTGACGAGCGGCTGCGCGAAGCGGCGGCGACGCTCAAGGCGAGCCCCGATGAAGTCCCGGCGCGCGTCGCGGCGCTGGTCGAGGAGCGGCGCAAGCTCGAGCGCGAGCTGGCCGAGGCGAAGAAGGCGCTGGCGCTGGGCGGCGGTGGCGGCGCGGCTGCGCCGGCGGGACCGGAGCAGGTCGGGGGAGTCAATTTCGTCGGACAGGTGCTCGATGGGCTCGATCCCAAGGCGCTGCGCGGCGCGGTCGACGAGGCCAAGGCGCGCGTGGGCAGCGGTGTGGTCGCGCTGGTCGCGGTCAACGAGGGGCGGGCATCGGTCGCGGTCGGCGTGACCGAGGGCGTGCCGTTCAGCGCGGTCGATCTGGTCAAGGCGGCGGTGGCGGTGCTCGGCGGGCAGGGCGGCGGCGGCCGGCCCGACATGGCCCAGGGCGGCGGTCCCGACGGCGACAAGGCCGCCGCGGCGCTCGACGCGGTCCGGAACGCGCTCGCGGAGGCGAAGGCGGCGGCCTGAGCTGCCGCCGCACGAGGGTCACATCCCCGGCGCGTAGCCGTCCTCGGGCTTGACCCAGACCGCGCGCTGGCCGAGCTCGGGGCGAAGCGCGCCGTTGATCGTGACGTCGGAGAAGACGCCCTCGCCGTCGACCCTGTCACGATAGCAGCGCTTGCGCCCGGCGAGCGGCTGGAGCGCCGCCATCACCTTCGCGCGGACGTCGTTCTCGACGCCAGGCGCGAGCGGCGCGCCGTCCTTGCTGAGCTTGCCGGCGGTGAAATCGGCGGGCCGCACCATCGAGCAGACCGCGCCTTCCTCGATCTGGCCCGAGGTGCGGTATTCGATCACGATCAACGGCTCGGCAGAGACCACACCGGTGACGAGCGCGTCGAACCGTCCGTCGTCGCGCACCGAATAGCGGACCATCGTCGCGCAGGTGCGGGCGCGCGCATCGGGCGCGATGCAGCGGATCTTGCCTTCGCGGGCCGGCGCCAGCGTGTCGGTTTCCTGGCCCGCCGCGGCGAGGGCGAGAAGCACGAGCGATACGAGCATCGTCTTACTGGCCGACCTTGTAGCCGTCGTCCGGCTTGATCCAGATCAACTTCTGGCTGAACTCGGGCCGGACATTGCCGTCGATCGTCACCTCGGTGGTGATGAGATCTCCCTCGGTCTTGTAGGCGGTGCAGCCCTTCTTGCCCGCGAGCGGCTCGATCGCGCCGAGCACCTGCGCCTTGATCCCGTCGGACATGGTCGCATCCATCGGCGCGCCGTCCATCAGGAACGTGGCCGCGGCGAAATCCTCCTTGCGGATCGTCTCGCAGGTCTTGTCGCCCTCGACCGCGCCGCTGCTGTCGGTGTGCATCACGATGAGGGGCGAGGGGTTGATCATCGTGTCGACCGACTGGGCATAGGTGCCGTCGGGCTTCGCCGTGATCGTCGCGATCGCCAGGCAGGTCTTCTTCTCCTTGTCCGGCTTGACGCACTGCAGCTGGCCGGCGCGCGCCGGC
>CBIFVW010000059.1:0-16041 GCA_966186155.1 uncultured Sphingomonas sp. | reverse complement strand
CTAGAAATCCACCACCAGCGCCGCGCGGCTGGTCGTGTCGGTGGTCTTGCGCCCGATCGGCGGCAGGCTTTCGTACTGGACCGCATAGCTGAACTGCGCCGAGAGCGGGCCGATCAGCCGGGTGAGCAGCGCCGATTTGGTCGAGACGGTGCTGTTCGCATCCTGCACATAGGCCGAGGCGGTCTGCGTGACCGAGACGCCCTTGGACAGCTTCCACCCGAAATCCACGCTGCCGCGCGCCGCGGCGTTGCTCTCGGTGGTATGGTCGATGAAGCGCGTGTGCCGGAACGCGGGGCCGATCTCGAGGTCGAGCTTCATCGCCGAGGTGCGGATCGCACTGTAGCCGATTCCGCTCGACAGCGAGACGCGGTCGGTGAAGCCCGAGAAGCGATCGCTCTCATATTGCGCGGCGCCGTAGAGATAGGCGCGGTCGTCGAACTTCCAGTTGGGCTCGTAGGCGGCGAGGTAGCGCTCGCGCGTGGTGACGCCCAGGCTCTCCTGATAATCGGCCTGGAGCCGCAGCTTGTGCCGCCATTCGAGCGCCTCGCGCTTCACCTCCACCGCCGCGGTGAGCCCGACATTCTCGCTGTTGCCGGTGGAGACATAGCCGCCCAGCTCGGCATGGCCCTTCACCAGGTCGAAGAAATCGGCGTCGCGGATCCTGGCCTGCGCCTTGCGCAGCCGCTCGGCGCGCCAGTCCGATGCGATCTTGACCACCTGGTCGGCGCTCGCGGGCGCGGCGCTGCGCGCATATTTGACGATGACCGCGACGTCGCCTTCGTTGCCCGACTCCATCGCGGCGTCGAGCATCGCCTTGATCGGCGCGGGGATGGTCGGGTCCTCGGCATTGGCGAGGAGCAGCGGCAGGGCGAGGAGCAAGGCGCGCATGGGCGCGCTGATAGCGTCCCCACTCGGGCGAGAATAGGGCAGTATCAGATGAGATGATCTCGAAAGACGGTTAGCAGTTGCTTGTAGAGCTCGCGCTTGAAGGGGACGATCAGCTCGGGAAGGTCGGCGGGGTCGGCCCAGCGCCAGGCGCGGAACTCGGGCTCGGGGGTCGCGATGTCGATATCCTCGTCCTCGCCCAGGAAGCGGAACAGGAACCAGCGCTGGCGCTGGCCGCGCCACTTGCCCTTCCACACCTTGCCGATCAGGTCGGCCGGCAGGTCGTAGGTCAGCTCCTCCGGCGCCTCGGCGACCAGCTCGGCGAGCTCGCGCGCGACGCCGGTCTCCTCCCAGAGCTCGCGCCACGCCGCCTCGAGCGCGTCCTCGCCGGGATCGATCCCGCCCTGCGGCATCTGCCAGGCCTCGAGCACCGAATCGAGCCGCTGGCCGACGAACACCTTGCCGTCGCGGTTGACCAGCATCACGCCCGCGCAGGGGCGATAGGGGAGGGTGGTGGGGTCGATCATGGCATTGCCCTTAGCCACTGTCCCGGCCTGGCCAAAACACAACATTGCAACTGCGCGACATTTTTCTACCTTGGGTAAGGTAGATGTGCGGCGTACAGCGCACGCAACGACAGACTTACCGCAGGAATTCATACCGGCCATGGCCACTGCCATCCATCAGCTGACGCCCGAAGAGGCGTCGGCCCACCCCGCACCCGAAGCGATCGTCGTCCGGTTCGCCGGCGATTCCGGCGACGGCATGCAGCTCACCGGCGGGCAGTTCACGCTCTCGACCGCGCTCGCCGGCAACGACCTCGCGACCTTCCCGGATTTCCCCGCCGAGATCCGCGCGCCGCAGGGCACCTTGTTCGGCGTCTCGGCCTTCCAGATCAATTTCGGCTCGGCCCGGATCGACACCGCGGGCGACGCGCCCGACGTTCTCGTCGCGATGAACCCCGCCGCGCTCAAGACCAATGTCGAGGCGCTGAAGCCCGGCGGGCTGATCATCGCCGACGAGGGCGAGTTCTCGCAGCGCAACCTCGACAAGGCGAAGTACGCCGCCAATCCGCTCGAGGACGGCTCGCTCGGCAAGTGGCAGCTCCTCAAGCTCAACATCTCGCAGCTGACCCTCGACGCCGTGAAGCCCTTCGGCCTCGGCAACAAGGAGGCGCTGCGCTGCAAGAACATGTGGACGCTCGGCCTGGCGCTCTGGATGTTCGACCGCGACCGCCAGCCGCTGGTCGACTGGCTCAAGGCCAAGTTCGCCAAGGCGCCCGAGCTCGCCGAGGCGAACATCGCGGCGCTCAACGCCGGCCATGCCTATGGCGAGACCGCCGAACTGGGCGCGATGGGGATCACCCAGCGCCACGTCTCGGCCGCGCCCGCCGAGCCGGGCCTCTACCGCACCGTCACCGGCGCCGAGTCGATCTCGCTCGGCCTCGTCGCGGGCGCGCAGCTCGCCGGGCTCAAGATGTTCTTCGGCGGCTATCCGATCACTCCGGCCAGCGCGATCCTGCACACGCTGTCGCGCTACAAGGAATATGACGTCACCACCTTCCAGGCCGAGGACGAGATCGCCGCGGTCGCCTCGGCGCTCGGCAGCTCCTATGCCGGCAGCCTGGGCGTCACCTGCTCCTCGGGGCCCGGCATCGCGCTCAAGACCGAGGCGATCGGCCTCGCGATCATGACCGAGCTGCCGCTGGTGATCGTCAACGCCCAGCGCGGCGGCCCCTCGACCGGCCTGCCGACCAAGACCGAGCAATCGGACCTCTACCAGGCGGTGTACGGCCGCAACGGCGACGCGCCGCTGCCCGTGCTCGCCGCGCGCTCGGCGGCCGATTGCTTCGACGTCGCGATCGAGGCGGTGCGCATCGCCACCCAGTACATGACTCCGGTCATGCTGCTCACCGACGGCTATCTCCAGAATGCCGCCGAGCCGTGGAAGGTGCCCGACATGTCGGCCTATGCGCCGTTCCCGGTGAAGTTCCACGACGAGGTCCCGCCCGAGGGCGAGAAGTTCCAGCCCTATGCCCGCAACGAGAAGCGCGCGCGTCCCTGGGTCAAGCCGGGCACGCCGGGCCTGCTCCACCGCATCGGCGGGATCGAGAAGGCGCAGGGCACCGGCAACATCGACTATTCGCCCGCCAACCACCAGGCGATGACCGACATGCGCCGCGACAAGGTGGCGGGCATCGAGGTTCCCGATCAGCAGGTCGAGCAGGGCGAGGCGGGCGGCAAGCTCGTCGTGGTCGGCTGGGGATCGACCTATGGCCCGATCGCCCAGGCCGTCCGCCGCGCGCGGGCGCGGGGCCTCGACGTCAGCCATGTCCATCTCCGCCACATCTGGCCGATGCCGAAGAATCTGGGTGCGCTGCTGAGGAGTTACGAGCACATCCTCGTACCGGAAATGAACACGGGCCAGTTGAAGACGGTGCTGCGCGATCAGTTTCTCGTGAACGCGGTCCCGCTCAACAAGGTTTCGGGCCAGCCCTTCACCATCGGCGAGATCGAAGCGGCGATCACGCGGCATCTCGGCAGCGACAAGGCCGAGGAACTCGGCGCGGACGATACCCAGTTGCCGAGCCCCGAAGCGATGAACCCATAGCTAATCGTCACCCCGGCTTTCGCCGGGATGACGAAGGAAAAGAAGATGAACGAGATCACGACGATCAAGCCGAGCACCCCCAAGGATTGGGAGACCGACCAGGAGGTCCGCTGGTGCCCGGGCTGCGGGGACTATGCGATCCTCAAGGCGGTGCAGCGCACCATGCCCGAGATCGGCGCGACGCCGGAGAACACGGTGTTCGTGAGCGGCATCGGCTGCTCGTCGCGCTTCCCCTATTACATGGAGACCTATGGCTTCCACACCATCCACGGCCGCGCGCCGGCGGTGGCGACGGGGGTCAAGCTGGCGAACCCGGATCTCGACGTCTGGATCATCACCGGCGACGGCGACGCGCTGTCGATCGGCGGCAACCACACGATGCACCTCCTGCGGCGCAACCTGAACTGCCAGCTGCTGCTGTTCAACAACGAGATCTACGGCCTCACCAAGGGCCAATATTCGCCCACCAGCCGCGAAGGCACGCGCTCGCCCTCGACGCCGTTCGGCTCGGTCGACCATCCCGCCAAGCCCTGCGCCTTCGCGCTCGGCGCCGGGGCGCGCTTCGTCGCGCGCGGGATCGACGTCCACAAGAACCTGCCGGCGGTGCTCAAGGCGGCGCACGCGCATCAGGGCACGGCGTTCGTCGAGATCTTCCAGAACTGCATCGTCTACAATGACGAGGTCTTCGAGCCCTTCACCGCCAAGCCCAATGCCGCGCTCAACCAGATGTGGGTCGAGGACGGCCAGCCCCTGCTGTTCGCGGGCGGCGCCAAGGGGCTGGCGCTCGATCCGCAGCGGCTGACCCTCAAGGTGGTCGACGTCACCGATGGCGACTGGCAGGCCGCGGGGGTGATCGTCCACGACCGGACCAACCGCGCGATCGCGCACATGCTGGTCGAGATGCCGTTCGGTCCGTTCCCGATGGCGCTGGGCGTGCTCTACGACGACCCCGCGCCGACCTTCGAGAGCGCCGTCGTCGCGCAGAACAAGGCCGCGAGCGAGGGCAAGGTCGCCGATCTCCAGAAGCTCGTCGCCAAGGGCCAGACCTGGATGGTCGACAAGGAGCCGCATCCTTTGTGATTTGTCTCACACAAAGGCACGAAGGCACGAAGGTACAAAGAAGAAGGGGAATTGTGGCCGGCGATATCGAGGACCTGGCCCGCATCGCCGTCGATTGCGGCTACAAGCTGCACGAGTCGCTCGGGCCGGGGCTCCTCGAGTCGGTCTATGAAGCATGTCTTTTTCAAAGCCTCGCGAAACGAGGCTTATTTGTCGAACGTCAGAAGCCGATCGCCATTCATTTTGACGGCGTTGTTCTCGAAGAGGGGTTTCGAGCTGATTTGCTCGTCGAACGGCGCTTGCTGATAGAGCTCAAGTCGATCGAACGCCTCGCCCCGGTCCACGGAAAGCAGGTGCTGACCTATTTGCGCCTGATGGACATATCGCTGGGACTGTTGATGAATTTCGGTGCGGCAACCTTCCGCGAAGGCGTTCGGCGAATCGCCAATAATTATTATCGGCCAGTATCTTAGTGCCATTTTTGTGCCTTCGTGGCTTTGTGTGAGCAATCGAATCCTTGCTCCGCGGCGCGTGGCATGATGTAGCGGCTGCGATGAACGCGCCGGTACGGGACGGAGGCCGGGAGGGGGGTCAGCGACGCTCGGGCGGCCTGTGGGGGCTGTTCGGGACGGCATTCCACAAGCAGCTCGACCGGATCGACGCCGGCATCGCGCAGGGCAGCCTCGCGCTGGCCTTGCCCGACGGCGCCACGCGCATGCTCGGCGGCCGCGCCGATGGGCCCGCCGCAGTGGCCGACATCCGGAGCTGGCGCGCATTGTTCCGGCTCGCGATCGGGGGATCGGTGGGCTGGTACCAGGCCTGGGCGCGTGGCGAGTGGACGAGCCCCGATCCCGTCCAGCTCTTCGCGCTGTTCAGCCTCAATCGCGCCACGCTGGCACCGCAGGCGCGCGCCACCGGGCTTTCGCTCCGCCTCAAGCGCATCTGGCACTGGCTCCACCGCAACCATCGCGGCGGTGCCCGGCGCAACATCGAATATCATTACGATCTCGGGAACGACTTCTATCGCGCCTGGCTCGACCCGAGCCTGACCTATTCGAGCGCGCTGTTCGCCGCGCCGGGCCAGTCGCTCGAAGAGGCGCAGCGCGCCAAGCTCGCCGCGATGCTCGCGCGCACCCGGACGGGGCCTGGCGACGAGATCCTCGAGATCGGTTCGGGCTGGGGCAGCTTCGCCGAGCTGGCGGTGCGCGAGGGCCGGCGCGTCCATGGCATCACGCTTTCGCACGAGCAGCAGGCCTGGGCCGCGGCGCGCGTGCCCGAGGGCGCCCGCTTCACGCTCACCGATTATCGCGACGTCGTCGGCAGATACGACGCCGTGGTGAGCATCGAAATGGCCGAAGCGGTGGGCGAGGAATATTGGCCCGCCTATCTCGAGGCGATCGCGCGCGCGCTGAAGCCCGGTGGGCGCGCGGCACTGCAGATCATCACCTTCGACGACGATCTGTTCGACGATTATGCGTCGAACGTCGATTTCATCCAGGCCTATGTCTTTCCCGGTGGGCTGCTGCTCTCGGAACGCCGCTTCCGGGAGATCGCGGCCGAGAAGGGCCTGTCCTGGCACGAACGCACTGCCTTCGGGGCCGATTATGCCGAGACCCTCCGGCGCTGGCGCGAGAATTTCGACGCAGCAGCGGCGGCGGGACGGCTGCCGCGGCATTTCGATCGCGGTTTCATCCACTTGTGGCGCTATTATCTCATGTATTGCGAAGGCGGGTTCCGCGGCGGCAGCATCGACGTCGTCCAGGCCACGCTGGTGAAGGAGGAGGGGACATGAGGAACTGGCTTATCGCGGGCGCGCTCGCGCTCGGATGCGTGGCGGGGCAGGGCGCGCTCGCGCAGGCGGTGGTCTCGCCCGAGGTCAAGGTGCAGCCGGGCGACAATGCCGGCCTGCGCAAGGTCGGCGCCGAAGTGCTGTTCTGGAGCCAGGCGCAGCGCGACCAGAACTTCCCGCACATGGAGCGGATCTTCCCCGGCCATGTCGTCCAGGCCGGCGGCAAGGTCCGTCCGCTCCCCGCCGGCAAGCCGCTCGCCATCCCCGACGCCGAGATCGACGCCTTCATCGCCGCGCAGAACGTCGCCGGGCTGATCGTGCTCAAGAACGGCAAGGTCGTGCTCGAACGCTATGCCCGCGGCTATTCGCGCGAGGGCCGCTGGACCAGCTTCTCGGTCGCCAAGTCCTTCACCTCGTCGCTGGTCGGCGCGGCGATCAGGGACGGCTACATCAAGTCGCTCGCCGATCCGGTCACGCGGTACATCCCCGAGCTCGCCGGCAGCGGCTATGACGGCGTCACCGTCGAGCAGCTGCTCACCATGACCTCGGGCGTCCGCTGGAACGAGGACTATACCGATCCGAAGTCCGACGTGGCGCGCATGTTCCTCGAGCCCGTGCCCGCGGGCGAGGATCCGACGGTCTTCTACATGAAGAAGCTCCCCCGCGAGTTCGCGCCGGGCAGCAAATGGGTCTACAAGACCGGCGAGACCAATCTGATCGGCGTGCTGGTGATGCGCGCCGCGGGCAAGCCGCTCGCCACCTATCTCAGCGAGAAGATCTGGAAGCCCTATGGCATGGAGCGCGACGCCTTCTGGATGGTCGATCCCTCCGGACACGAAGTGAGCGGCTGCTGCCTGTCGGTGTCGCTGCGCGACTATGCCCGGATGGGCCAGTTCGCGCTCGAAGGCGGCCATGGGGTCGTGCCGCCGGACTGGTATCGCGCCTCGACCACCGCGCATGCCGATATCGGCCGCCCGGGCTACGGCTATGGCTATCAATGGTGGACCTATCCCGAAGGCCGTTTCGGCGCGCAGGGGATATTCGGCCAGTCGATCCGGATCGATCCCAAGGCGAAGGTGGTGATCGCCGTCTCCGCGGCGGCGCCCAAGGCCACCGACGAGGCCTATGCCAAGGCGCGGACGGCGTTCCTCGACCGGATCTTCGCGGCCGCGGCGCGGTAGCGGTTGCGCGCGGTCCGGAATGAGATCATATTCGGTTCGAATTAAGTTCGGAGGAGCGCCATGCGCTTGGAACGGATCAAGCCGATCAGCTATTTCAAGGCGAACGCCGCCGAGATCATCGACGATCTGCGCGAGACCGGCGAGCCGATGGTCATCACCCAGAATGGCGAGGCCAAGGCGGTGATCCAGGACGTCGCCTCCTATGAGAAGGATCAGGAGACGCTCGCGCTACTGAAGATATTGGCTCTGGGCGAGCGGGATCGCGCGGAGGGCCGCTACCGCCCGGCTGACCAAGTCTTTGCAGACCTCAAGGCCAAGCTCGCCAATCGCTGATGACCTCGCCGCAGTTTCGCGTCATCTTCATGATGAAAGCGGAAGAGGATCTTGCCGCAATCGCCGAGTATATCGCGCAAACGCGGTCGGTTGACGAAGCTTTGGCAACCGTCGAGAAAATCGAGGAACGGGCGCATTCGCTGGCCGAGTTCCCCTTGCGCGGAAACGTTCCGGTGGAGCTCGCCGAACTCGGCAACCGCGATTATCGGCAAATTCTCATCGCGCCATATCGTCTGATCTACCGCGTTCTCGACAACAGCGTGTTTGTCATGCTGATCGCCGACGGCCGTCGCGACATGCGAGCGCTGCTCCGGCACCGCTTGCTCGCCTCCTGAGGCGCTATTCCACGCGCTCGTAATGCCCGGTCTCGAAACCGGTGGCCGCGAGCGCCGCGATCCGTTCGGCCACCGCTTCGGGCGGCTTGACCGTCGAGGCGTCCTCGCCGGGAAAGGCCCGTGCGCGCATCTTGGTGCGGGTCGCGCCGGGATCGACGATGCCGACGCGGATGCCGCTGATGTGGCGCACTTCCTCGCCATAGCTCAGCAGCAGGTTCTCGAACGCCGCCTTGGAGGCGCCGTAGCTGCCCCAATAGGCGCGCGGCGTCCGCCCGACGCTCGACGTCACTCCGATCACCCGCGCCTGGCTCGCGCGCTTGAGCAGCGGATCGAACGCCGCGAGCAAGGCCGCCTGGGCAGTGACGTTGAGCGTCAGCACCTTGGCGAATTCCTTGAAGTCGATCGCCGGCACCGCGCTCAGCGTGCCCAGCGTCGCGGCGTTGAGCACGAGCAGGTCGAGCGCGCTCCAGCGGCTCGCCACCGCCTCGGCGAGCCGGGCGATGCTGTCATTCTCGGTGAGGTCCATCGGCGCGATCGTCGCCGATCCGCCGGCGGCGAAGATCGCCTCCTCGACCTCCTCGAGCCCGCCCGCGGTGCGCGCGGTGAGGATCACGTGCGCTCCCTGGTTCGCGAGCGCGATCGCAGTGGCGGCGCCGATGCCGCGGCTCGCGCCGGTGACGAGCGCGGTCTTCTCCGAAAATGGCTTGTCGGTCATGGGGTTCCGGTCGGGTTAGCCGACGCGCTCGTGGAGCAGCGCGAACTGGTCGGTCGGCGGCGCGATCTCGTCCTGGTCGGTGAGCGTCGTCGGATAGTCGCCGGTGAAGCAGGCGTCGCAATATTTGGGCCGGATGTCGGGCCGGCCCTGCTGCTCGCCCAGCGCCTTGTACAGGCCGTCGATCGAGATGAAGGCCAGGCTGTCTGCATGGATGAAGTCGGTCATCCCGCCCACGTCCATCTTGGCGGCGAGCAGCTTGGCGCGCTCGGGCGTGTCGACGCCGTAGAAGCAGCTGTGCCGCGTCGGCGGCGAGGCGATGCGCATGTGCACTTCGGCGGCGCCCGCCTCACGCATCATCTGCACGATCTTGAGGCTGGTGGTGCCGCGCACGATCGAATCGTCGATCAGAACGATGCGCTTGCCCTGGATCAGCTCGCGATTGGCGTTGTGCTTGAGCTTCACGCCCAAATGGCGGACCTTGTCGCCCGGCTGGATGAAGGTGCGGCCGACATAATGCGAGCGGATGATGCCGAGCTCGAACGGAATGCCGCTCTGCTGGGCATAGCCGATCGCCGCCGGCACGCCCGAATCGGGCACCGGCACGACCAGGTCGGCCTCGACCGGCGCCTCGATCGCGAGCTGCGCGCCGATCGCCTTGCGCACCGAATAGACCGAACGGCTGTCGCTGATCGAATCGGGCCGCGAGAAATAGACATATTCGAAGATGCACGGCCGCGCCGCGACCGGCGCGAAGGGCTTGTGCGAGGTGATCTCGCCGCCCTTGACGATCACCAGCTCGCCCGGCTCGACGTCGCGGACATAGTCGGCGCCGACCACGTCGAGCGCCACCGTCTCGGAAGCGAAGACGATCGTCTCGTCGAGCTTGCCCATCACCAGCGGGCGGATGCCGAGCGGGTCGCGGCAGGCGATCATTCCCTCGGGCGTCATGCAGATCAGCGAATAGGCGCCCTCGAGCTGCTTCAGCGCGTCGATGAAGCGATCGATCAGCGTGCGGTAGCTCGACGTGGCGACCAAGTGGATGATCACCTCGGTATCGCTGGTCGACTGGAAGATCGCGCCGCGCCGGACCAAGTCGCGCCGCAGCCGCATCGCGTTCGAGATGTTGCCGTTGTGCGCCACCGCGAAGCCGCCGGTCGCGAGCTCGGCATAGAGCGGCTGGACGTTGCGGAGCGCGGTCTCGCCGGTGGTCGAGTAGCGGACATGGCCGCAGGCGGTGGGGCCCTGGAGCGCGCGGATCACGTCGTCGCGGTCGAAATTGCCCGCGACATGGCCCATCGCGCGATGGGTGTGGAACTGGTGGCCGTCGAAGCTCGTGATGCCCGCGGCCTCCTGGCCGCGATGCTGGAGCGCGTGCAGCCCCAGCGCGACGAGCGCGGCGGCGCCGTCGGCGCCGGATACGCCGAAAATGCCGCACTCCTCGCGCAGCTTGTCGTCATCGAACGGGTGCGTGGTAAGCATCAGCCCTCGAGGGGTTGGGAACTCTTGGCGGCCATATAGGAGCTTCGGCGCGATTTGTCGCCGGTCTGTCACAAAGAAATGAACTCGGGCCTGTTTTCGTTGGTTTTCAGGGAGAAAGGAGACCCGCCATGCCCCGGGGCCAGATCAAGGACGAGAAACTCTACGAGAAGCTTCGCGAGGAGGGGAACTCGAAGGAGAAGTCGGCGCGAATCGCCAATGCCAAGGCCGGCGGCACGCTCGACCATCGCGGCACCGATCTCGAGGACCGCACCAAGGAGGACCTTTACGACGAGGCGAAGGAGATCGGCATCGAAGGCCGCTCGAAGATGGACAAGAGGGAGCTGATCGACGCGATTCGCGGGCATTGAGCCCATATTCTCCTCCCTGTGGGGAGGGGAGTTCGCTTGCCGCCCGGGTGAGGAGTTGGCTAGATCAGCCCGGTGGACACCAATCGCGAAACGGGCACGACGCTCGACCCCAAATATGACGCCGCCGGCCTGATCACCGCCGTCGCGACCGATCCTCAGGGCACGGTCCTCATGGTCGCGCACATGAACGCCGAGGCGCTCGCCGCGACGCTCGAGACCGGCGAGGCTATCTTCTGGTCGCGCAGCCGCGGGCGGCTCTGGAAGAAGGGCGAGACCTCGGGCCATGTCCTCAAGCTGATCGAGGCGCGGATCGACTGCGATCAGGACGCGGTCTGGCTCAAGGTCGAGCCGCACGGCCCCGCCTGCCATACCGGCGCGCCGAGCTGCTTCTACCGCAGGATCGAGGACGGGAAGCTGGTCCGGGAATGAGGCGCGCGTTGCTCCCGCTGCTCGCGCTCGCCGCCTGTTCGGGCGGCACCCAGCCCGCCCCGAAGGCCGAGCCGCCGCAGGACCTCGAACGGGCGGCGATCGAGCGTGGCCTCGTCCGCGACCCCAAGGACAGCGAGATCGCCGGCCTCTATGCCCGCGACACCGATCGCGTCTGCATCGTTCCCGACCAGCAGCTCGGCTACCGGATCGGCGCGTTCGTCGATTATGGCGACCGCATCACCTGCAGCGGCTCGGGAACGGTCGGCCGGGTGGGGGAGACGCTCCATGTCGAGCTCGGCGGCGACGAGGCCTGCTCGTTCGACGCGCGCTTCGACGGCGAGAAGATCAGCTTCCCCGGCGCATTGCCCGAAGGCTGCAACAAATATTGCGCGAGAAGGGCGTCCTTTGCGGGGCTCGAAGTCACCCGATTGAGCGAGTCGGCCGCCGAGGCAGCGGCGATGCGCGATGCTTCCGGCAGGAGGCTGTGCGGGGAGTGATCCTCCAATTCCTCCCCGAGACGAGCTCGGGAAGGATTTGAACTGATTGACGTTCACGTAAAGGGAAGGTATCTTCCACGTCCATGAACGCTCCAGCCTTTCCCATCGAGGCCCTGGCGCCGATCGAGCCGCGCGACGACCGCGATTCCTTCTCGATCTCCGATCTCTGCGCCGAATTCTCGGTCACCCCGCGCGCGCTGCGCTTCTACGAGGACGAGGGGCTGATCGGCCCCGAGCGCCGCGGCACGCAGCGCATCTATTCGCATCGCGACCGCGCCCGGCTCGCCTGGATCCTGCGCGGCAAGCGCGTCGGCTTCAGCCTGGCCGAGATCAAGGAGATGATCGATCTCTACGACATCGGCGACGGCCGGCGCATCCAGAAGCAAGTGACGCTGGAGCGCTGCCGCGACCGCATCGCCCTGCTCGAGCACCAGAAGCGCGACATCGATGCGCACATCGCCGAGCTCCAGCAATTCGTCGATCTGCTCGAAAGCAGCGACAAGGCCTGAGGAATCTGAAATGCCCCAATATACGCCGCCGGTGCGCGACACGCGCTTCATTCTCGATCGCGTGATCGGGCTCGATCGCTATGCCAATCTGCCGGGCTTCCAGAACGCCACGCCCGACGTGGTCACCGCGGTGCTTGAGGAGGGCGGCCGGTTCGTCTCCGAGGTGCTCTTCCCGCTCAACCAGGTCGGCGACCAGCATGGCTGCAAGCGCAATGACGACGGCAGCGTCACCACGCCCCCGGGCTTCAAGGAAGCGTACCGGCAGTTCGTCGAGAGCGGCTGGGGCACGTTGAGCGCGCCGGAGGCGTTCGGGGGCCAGGAGATGCCGCACATCGTCTCGACGGCCTTCCAGGAATATATGATCTCGTCGAACATGGCCTTCGCCATGTATCCGGGCCTCACCCATGGCGCGATCGCCGCGCTGCTGGTCAAGGGCTCGCCCGAGCAGCAGGCCAAGTACGTCCCCAAGATGGTCTCGGGCGAGTGGGGCGGCACGATGAACCTCACCGAGCCGCAATGCGGCACCGATCTCGGCCTGATCCGCACCCGCGCCGAGCCGCAGGCCGACGGGTCTTACAGCATCACCGGCACCAAGATCTTCATCTCGTCGGGCGAGCACGACCTCACCAGCAACATCATCCACCTCGTCCTCGCCAAGACCCCCGGCGCGCCCGAGAGCACCAAGGGCATCTCGCTGTTCGTGGTGCCCAAGTTCCTCGTCAACGAGGACGGCTCGCTCGGCGAGCGCAATGCGGTCAGCTGCGGCTCGATCGAGCACAAGATGGGCATCCACGGCAACTCGACCTGCGTGATGAACTATGACGGCGCGAAGGGCTGGCTGGTCGGCGAGGAGATGAAGGGCCTCCAGGCCATGTTCATCATGATGAACGCCGCGCGGCTCGGCGTCGGCCTGCAGGGCCTGGGCCTCGGCGAGGTCGCGCTGCAGAACGCCGTGCAATATGCGCACGACCGCCGCCAGGGCCGCGCGCTCACCGGCCCGGCCGAGCCGGGCGAGAAGGCGGACACCTTGTTCGTCCATCCCGACGTCCGCCGCATGCTGATGGAAGCCAAGGCGCAGACCGAAGGGCTGCGCGCGCTCTGCCTCTGGGGGGCGCTCCAGGTCGATCTCGAGCATGCCGCGGGCAGTGAGGAGGAGCGCCGGCTCGCCGAGGATCTGGTCGGGCTGCTCACGCCGGTGATCAAGGGCGTCGGCACCGATATCGGCTACAAGGTCGCGACCGACAGCCAGCAGGTCTATGGCGGCCATGGCTACATCGCCGAATGGGGCATGGAGCAATATGTCCGCGATGCGCGCATCTCGATGATCTACGAGGGCACCAACGGCATCCAGGCGATGGACCTGGTCGGCCGCAAGCTCGCGATGAATGGCGGCCGGGCGGTCCAGGCCTTCTTCAAGCTGGTCGCCGAGGAAGCCGCCGCCGCGAAGGCCGACGAGAAGCTCGCGGGCTTCGCCGAGGCGCTCGAGAAGGCGCTCGGCCACCTGCAGGGCGCGACGATGTGGCTGGCGGCGAACGGCTTCCAGAACCCCAACCATGTCGGCGCGGGCGCCTATCCGTACATGCAGCTCACCGGCACGGTGGCGCTCGGCCTGATGTGGCTGCGCATGGCCGGGGCAGCGGCCGCGGCGCTGGAGGAAGGGGCCGAGGACGCGAAATTCTACGAAGCGAAGCTGGTGACCGCCCGCTTCTATGCCGAGCGCTTCCTCCCCGAAGCGGGCTCGCTCCGCCGCAAGATCGAGGCGGGCGGGGATATGGTGATGGCGCTCGATCCGGAGATGTTCCGGGCGGGATGACGCCATTGGTCATCTTCCGGACATTTCCCCGGCGCAGCTTTGCGTTGGGAGGTGCCAAATGCTGGCTTTCGCGCTTGCCTTGTTGCTGCCGGGCAACGGCTCGGACGAATTCAATCCGCTGAACGATCGCGACCGTTCGCTCGGCGATTCGGCGCTCACCCAGCGGGACGAAAGGTGGAACCCGTATCCGCAACCGTCGCTCCGGCTGCTTGGCGACCGGGCGCTCCGCTTCACTACGTCACCGGCGCTACGCTGGGGTGAGCGGAACGTAGTGACGATCACTCCCGGCGCAAAAGGAGAGGCCGTCGCCTCGCTCGATACTGTTCGGCGGCAATGCGACGCAGTTGACTTGACGCGTTGCCATCTGGTGGCCGAGCGTTCGCTCAACTTCGCCTTCTGCTTGAAGGAGGATTGCAGCTATGACGGCGTAGCGGCCCGCGTCCACGCCTTGCTATTCGACCGCAGCCGGATGCCCGATGGCGCACTCGAGATTTGCACCGACGGACCCGGCTATCTCACCGAGTTGCGCGAGAGCGGAGAGACGTACAATCTGAACGGCTTCTGCGCCTTGCGACATCCCAACAACGAAGTCTATGCGCTGATCCGCCAAGGTGTGGGTGCACGCTGGAAGGGTTTTGGCGGGCGAGAGGACGATATCTTGCGTCTTGGCTGAGGTTCGCGCCGGAAGTTCAGCGTGTCATCGCCGGCGTCGATGTCGGCGTGGGGCGCGGTGTCGGCGAAGGCTTCGGCACCGGTAGCGTGAAGCTCACCGTCGGCCTCGCCGCCGCGGGCGTGGCGGCGGGCGCCGGGGACATATCGGCTTTGCGCCGCACTCCTGTCAGCGGCGCCGGTCCCGCCGCGGCCGCGGCGGGCGTTGGCAGCGGCGTCGGCACCGCCTCGGGCGAGACCGCGGCGGGCGGCTGGGCGCGCATGCACTGGACCGGGCTCGGGCGGCGGAACTGCTGGCAGTTCCACAGCGCCTTGGCGAAGCCCTGGGTCGAATCGCGCAGATAGCTGAACGACATGGTCACGATCTGCGTACTGCTCAGCGGTAGCTTGGCGGGGACCTGCTTCGGATCGGACCAGGCCATGAACTTGCAATAGACCCGCTCCCCGCAGGTGCGGATCGCCAGCGCGGCGAAGGCGTCGGGGTTCATGCCCTTGGGCAAGGTGAGCAGGAAATTGTTCGAGTCCGCGCCCTCGGCGCCCATCGCCGGCGGCACCGCGCTCTCGGGGATCGAGGCAGGGTCGACGAAGGCGCCGTCGGTGCCGATCGCGCCGGGCAGCGCCGCGAGCGCCGGATCGGCCTGGAAATTGCCGGGCGAGAGCCGCGCCATCAGCCCGACATTGGGCTCGGCGCCGGCATAGGCGCGCGTGAACGCCGGCGGCGTGCCCCACCAGCCCGCCCAGCGGAAGAAGAGATGCGTGTGCACCTCGGTGATCTTCTCGAGGCTGGCGCTCCAATAGGGCACCACCCAGTCGGTATGGTAATGCGTGGCATGTCCCACCGGCTTGTAGACCGAGCCGTTGAGCGCCAGCCGCGCGATCTCCCGCGCGCGCGCCCAGGCGGCGGGCGAAGGCGAATAGCGCAGCATCGCGCCGTCGCAGGTGAAGGTGAACTGACAGCCGGTCGAGCGCTCGGAGCCCTGGAACACCACGCCGCAGATCGACTTGGGGAAGGCCGGGTGGCGGGCGCGGTTGATGATCACCTGCGCGACGGCGCGCTCGCCGACCGCGTCGTCGCCCGCTTCGTAATAGACCGCGGCGGCGAGGCAATCGACCGCACGCGCCTGGCTCTCCTCGCTGCCATAGATGCGGAAGGCGCGCGCGGCGGGGTTGGGCAGGGTCGAGAAAGGGATCGAGGCGTTGATCGCCCGGGCGTCGTCGGGCGTCACGGCCTGGAGCGCGACGGGTTCGACCGGCGGCAGCTCGGTCTTGGGCACCACGCGCTTCGAGATCACCACCGGCGGGGTCTTGTGGAAGACCGGGCGGGGGGTGGTGAGCACCAGCCAGAGCGGCAGCGCGACCGCCGCCAGCGC
>CBIFVW010000058.1:0-16253 GCA_966186155.1 uncultured Sphingomonas sp. | reverse complement strand
GCGTGGCGGTGGTGCGCCATGCGCAGGACCCAGTCGTACATTGCGCGGAACATCGGAACTCCGGGGGCTCGGCCTGTGGGGTAGGGAGAGGGCAGCCCTTATGGGCGATGGCGATGCTTGTCCATGGGAGGCGCCCGGTTCGCGGCGCGTCGAAGGCGCCTCAGCCCTCGTCGTCGCGGATGGGCCGCCACCCCAGCGCGCGGCTGATCGCGGCCGCGGATTCGCGCACCGCCGGCACCAGCGCCTCCATCCGCGCCACGTCCATATACTGGGCGAGGCTCGCCACGTTGATCGCCGCGACGATGCCGCCGGCCGCGTCGCGCACCGGCGCCGCCACCGCGCGGAGGCGATCGGGCGGCGGACCGTGATGGAGCACGACGCCCTCCGCCGCGCTCTCCCGCATCCGTGCCTCCCAGCCTTCGTCCGCATGCGGCGCTCCGGCTTCGGCGAAGAGGCGCCGCCACGAGCCCTGGTCGTCGTCGAGGATCAGCGCCTTGCCGAGGCTCGTCTCGGCGAGACGGCGGCGCGCGCCGACGGGAGTCGATATGGTGAGGCGCTCGCGTCCGGACCGGCGGAAGAGGTGCACCGAATGGTCGCCGTCGCGATGGGCGAGGAAAGTGGTGAGCCCGGTCCGTTCGGAGAGCGCCTCGAGCTCGGGCTGCGCCACTTCGATCGGCGTCACCTGGCGCTGCGCGAGGAATCCCAGCTCGAGGAGCTTGGGCCCGGCACGCAGCCGGCCCGAGGGCCCGACGGTCAACAGGCCCTGGCTGATGAGGCCGGCGACGAGCCTGCTGGCGGTCGCGCGCGAAAGGCCCGCGCGATCGGCCACCTCGCTCGCGCGCATCGGCTCGCGCGTCACGCGCTCGAGCACGTCGAGGCCGCGCGTCAGCGTCTGGACCCCGGCGACGTGGCGGGGCTCGCCCGACGGACGTCTCACGGCCGCGACTCGCGGTGCTCGCGCCTCCTGGCGTTGCGCATCGTCAGCTTCTGGATCGGGCCGGGGACGCTCATCGCGGGAACCTTAGGGTCCGTACTCGATACCGGTGCCTCCCGGCGAAGATGGCAGGGGCGCTCGGATTCGAACCGAGGGCCTTCGGTTTTGGAGACCGACGCTCTAACCAGCTGAGCTACGCCCCTGTGCGGCCAACGCTCCTATGGGCTGGATCGCGAGAAAGCAAGCGCCTCGGCGCGGGGCGTGCACCTGGCGGCGTCAGGCCGCGACGCTGGCTCCGCCGACCGGCCGCATCGCCAGCGCGCGGGCTTCCTGGACGGGGAGCGGACGGCCGAAATAATAGCCCTGCACCTTGGAGCAGCCGAGCTGCTGGACCATCATGTGCTCCTCCTCGGTCTCGACGCCCTCCGCGGTGGTCGCCATGCCGAGGCTGTCGGCGAGCGCCACCACCGCGCGGATGATCGCGATCGCCTCCTTGGTGCCCTTCGACGCGCCCTGGACGAAGCTGCGGTCGATCTTGATCGAGCTGAAGCGGGTATGGGCGAGATAGCCGAGCGAGGAATAGCCGGTGCCGAAATCGTCGAGGCTGAGGCGCACGCCGAGGTCGAGGATCTTCTCGAGCACGCGGATCGCCTGGGTGCCTTCGCGCATGAACACGCTCTCGGTCACTTCGAGCTCGAGCCGCTCGGGGGGCAGGCCCGACTGGGCGAGCGCGTTGGCGACGACGCCGACGAACGCCGGGTTGTGGAGCTGCTCGGGGCTGACATTGACTGCGATCCGCACCGGCACGTCCCAGCGCGCAGCCTCGTCGCAGGCGGTGCGCAGCACCCATTCGCCGATCTGCGGGATCAGCCGCGCTTCCTCGGCCAGCGGGATGAACTTGGCGGGCGAGACGTTGCCGAGCTCGGGATGGACCCAGCGCAGCAGCGCCTCGAACCCGGTGAGCTGGCCGGTCGCGGCGTTGACCACCGGCTGGTAGTTCAAGTGCATCTCGCCATTCTCGACCGCGCTCCTGAGCGCGATCTCGAGCACGCGGCGCTCCTCCGCCTCCATGTGGAGCTGCGGCTCATAGGCGTGGAAGACGCCGCCGCCGGCGTCCTTCGAGCGATAGAGCGCGAGGTCGGCCGAGCGGATCAGCATCTCGGCGGTGCGCCCGTCGCGCGGGCCGATCGCGAGGCCGACCGAGGCGCCGATGTAGAGCGTGTGCTGGTCGACCTCATAGGGACGCGACAGCGTGTCGATGATCGTCTGGGCGAGCCGCTCGACCCGCGCGGTGTCGGTCGCGTCGCCGACCACGACCGCGAACTCGTCGCCGCCGAGGCGGCCGATCATCTCGTTGTCGGTCATCAGCTCCTTGAGCCGCTCGGAGACGCGGCCGAGCAGCCGGTCGCCGATCGGGTGGCCGAGCGTGTCGTTGACTGCCTTGAAGCGATCGAGGTCGATCATCATGAAGGCGCAGCGCGAGCCCCATTTGTCGGCCTCGGTCATCGCGCGGGCCAGGGTCTCGTTGATCAGCAGCCGGTTGGGCAGGCCGGTGAGCGTGTCGAACCGCGCCATGCGGTTGATCTTGTCGGCGGACTTGCGCGCCTCGGTGACGTCGGAGCCGACGCCGCGGAAGCCCATGAACACGCCGGCATCGTCGTAACGCGGCGAGGCGGACATCTCCCACCAGCGCTCCTCGTCGTTGACGAAGACGGGGAGCAGCAGGTCGTGGAACGCCTCGCGCGCCTTGAGCTTCTCGGCGAGCTCGCGCAGCCCCGCGGCGAAATTGCCGGCTTCCCAGGTCGGTCCGGCGAGCACCTGGAGGAAGGGCATGCCGTTGATCGTCTTGGGATCGACCCCGAGCGACTTGGAGAAGCGCGGATTGGCGCGGACGACGCGGCGTTGCGCGTCGATCTCCCACAACCAGTCGGCGGCGGGGCTCTCCTCGGTCTCGCGGAGCAGCAGGCGCAGCGTCTCGTCGCGCTCGGCGATGCCGATCTCGCCCGCGCGGATCACCACCAGCGCCTTGCCGCGCGCGAAGGTCGCCATGACGAGCAGGACGGTGAAGATCGCGGCGGCTGCGGCGAGCACGGGCGAGGCGATCAGCGCCAGCGTGGTTGCGATCGAGGCGCCGACGATCGCGACGAAGGTGATCGTGGCGAGCGGCAGAGCGGGCATGGCGACCGCGCCGGCTGTCATCAGCAGCGAAAGGACGATCCACAGGCCGAGCGCGGCATTGGCGTCGACGAGATGGCCGAAGGCGAGCGCCGGGATCGACCACACCGCGCCGAGCGCGATGCCGTCGAGCACGGTGTCGCGGACGTCGCCCAGCGTCGCGGTGATCGCGGTGCGGTGGCGCTTCGACAGGCGGCGGAAGGCGACCGCGACTCCGGCCGCGGCGACGAGGGCGCCCCAGCTGGCGAGCTGCCACAGCGGCACCATCGGCGCGAGGATCAGCGTGACGAGCGAGGCGCCGACCAGATTGGCGGCGAGCATGAACAAGGCGAGCTGGCTGCCGGCGTGCAGCTGGGCGGCGCGGATCGGCCCCCAGTCGGTGGTGTCCGCCGGGTCGTAGAGGCCGAGAAGCGCGCGCGCATCGATGCGCGGCCGGGCAAATTGCGAGGTCGTCTGGCTAGTCACGCCCCGGGGTGTAGCGGAGGGTAGTTAGCGAGAGGTTAGGCGGAAGGCGTTTGGACCAAATTTTACAATGAAGTCCCCGGCCCCCTTCATCGTCATCCCGGCGAAAGCCGGGACCCAGAGCCAAGCAGGACATCGCCCGCGACCCTGGGTCCGGCTTTCGCCGGGATGACAATTGGAGGAGGAAGTTCCTCAGGCGGCGAGCGCGTAGGGCTTGATCTCGCCGTTGAGGTAGAGGTTGCGGGCCTTGGCGCGGCTCAACTTGCCCGAGCTGGTACGGGGCAGCGTGCGCGGCGGCACGAGCTCGACCACGCAGTTCATGCCGGTGACCGAGCGGACCCGCTCGCGGATCTCGTCGCGCAGGCGCACGCGCTCCGTCTCGTCGGAAGTGCGGCACTGGACCAGCACCGCCGGCGTCTCCTCGCCGCCCGGCGTGGTGATCGCGAAGGCGGCGATGTCGCCCTGCTTGAACCCCGGCAGCTGCTCCACGGCCCATTCGATGTCCTGGGGCCAGTGGTTCTTGCCGTTGATGATGATCATGTCCTTGGCGCGGCCGACGATGTAGATGTAGCCGTCCGACATGTAGCCCATGTCGCCGGTGTCGAGCCAGCCGTCGACCAGGCAGGCGTCGGTCGATTCCTGGTCCCGGAAATAGCCGGTCATCACCGACGGGCCCTTGCACCAGACCTTGCCGATCGCCTTTTCGGGGAGCGGCGTGCCGTCCTCCTCGCGGATCTCGATCACCATGTCGCGCGCAGGCACGCCGCAATTGACGATCGCGCGGAAGCGCTGCGGACGATCCTCGCGGGCGACCTCGCCGCCCGAGAGCTGGGTCTCCTCGACCAGCTCGACGACGATGCCTTCGCCCGGCGGCATGATCGACACCGCCAGCGTCGCTTCGGCGAGGCCATAGCTCGGCAGGAAGGCGGAAGCCTTGAAGCCGGCATCGGCGAAGGCGTCGACGAAGCTCTGCATCACGTCCGGCCGGATCATGTCCGCGCCGTTGCCCGCGACACGCCAGCGGCTGAGGTCGAAGCGCTCGCTCGCCTTGGTCTGGCTCG
This sequence comes from uncultured Sphingomonas sp., assembly GCA_966186155.1. Lineage (GTDB taxonomy): Bacteria > Pseudomonadota > Alphaproteobacteria > Sphingomonadales > Sphingomonadaceae > Sphingomonas. The sequence goes on along the minus strand of CBIFVW010000058.1, from coordinate 11,621 downwards.
ACATGCGGCGCGCGCAGATGTCGTAGCCGAAGGTAGGCGAATAGCTGAGCGTGTTGCCCGGGTTGCGGCTGATGAGATCGAGCCAGGCGAGCGGGCGCCGCGCGAAATCCTCGGTCTTGAGATAGTCGGTCGAGACCTGGTTGGCGACGACCGAGAGCAGGCAGCCGACCAGCCCCATGTCGTGATACCAGGGCAGCCACGAGACGCAGCGGTCGCCGTCGGTGACATTCATGCCGTGGCTGTGCGCGGCGAGATTGTTAAGCAGCGCGCGGTGCGTGATCACCACGCCGTGCGGGAAGCGCGTCGATCCGCTCGAATATTGGAGATAGGCGATGTCGTCGGGCTTCGCCTCGGGCAGCGCCACCGGCGCCGCGTCGCGCCCGACGAACTCGGACCAGTCGACGCCCGGCACGCCCCGGCCGCGCGCGGCCTCGGCGCACATCGCGCCGATCTCGGGCGGATAGAGCAGCATCGCGGGATCGCAGCTCTGGAGCTGCACCGTGAGCTGGTCGATATAGGATTGCGCGCCGCCGAAGCTGGTCGGCAGCGGCAGCGGCACCGGCCAGGCGCCCGCATAGACGCAGCCGAAGAAGAGCGAGGCGAACTCGATGCCCGTCTCGGCGATCAGCGCGATCCGGTCCGCGGGCTTCACGCCGGCGGCGATCAGGCGATGGGCCTGTTTCAGCGCGTCCTCGCGGAGCTCGGCAAAGGGATAGGGGCGCACGAGGTTGCCCCGCGCGTCGTGGAAGTTCAGCCCGCGCCTGCCGCGCGCGGCATAGTCCAGCGCGGCGCCCAGCGTATCGAAATCCGCCAGACGGCGCGGCAAGCCGTCGTCGGTAGGCGTCGGCGCGAGCGTTTCCGCTTCCTTCACAGCCTCTAGCGATCCCGTAACGTCAAATTCCATTCTTTTTTCCGTGCCCCTGTGTGGCAGCCACCCGTCGTGCCCCCACGACGTGTATGAGGCGGGCCTCTGCTACGCACTATCGTTCAAAATCGGTTGCCAGTGTGGCACAATCATGGCGCATGCGCGCCCGCAACCGCCCTCTGCCTCCGCTGGACGGCTCCGATCTCGAGCGTTTGGCGCTCCGCTACGTCGAGCGTTACGCCACGACGCGCGCCAAACTCGCCGCGTATCTCGCGCGCAAGATAGGCGAGCGCGGATGGGCCGGCGAACGGCCCGCGGACCCGGCAGCGATCGCCCAGCGCATGGCCGAGCTCGGCTATGTCGACGATCGCGCCTATGCCGAGATCAAGGCCGGGGCGATGGGCCGGCGCGGCCTCGGCGCGCGGCGCGTGCGCCAGGCGCTGCGCTTCGCGGGCGTGGGGGAGGAGGACGCCGAATCGCTTGCCCCGGCGATCGAGGCGGAGAGCGCCGCGAGCGCGCTCGCCTTCGCCCGGCGGCGGCGGTTCGGCCCCTGGGCGCGCGAGGCCGCCGACCGCCCTGCCCAGGAGAAGCAGGTGGCCGCGATGGTGCGCGCCGGACACGCGCCGGGCCTCGCCCGCACGATCGTCCGGATGGCGCCCGGAGAAGACGCCGCGGCGCTGCTCGAGGCCGGTCGCGACTGAATCGCACAAAGGCAATTCCATTTTCGGAAAATACTATGTTAATGTAGTCCCTTGGGGGACAGGAAAATGCGTGCAGACCAACAGGTTGCGCAGAGCGAATTCGCAGTTACGCCGATCGAACACGGGGAACTCGAGGGGGAGGCCGACGCGCAGGTCTATACCGGCGTCGTCAAATGGTTCGATGTAACGCGTGGCTTCGGGTTTCTCGTCGCGGACGACGCGGCGGCTGGCGACATCTTGATTCATTTCACCGTATTGCAGGAGCACGGCCGGCGGAGCCTGCCCGAGGGGGCTCGCGTCGAGTGCACCGCGGTGCAGCGCCAGCGCGGGCTCCAGGCGCGCGAGATCAAGTCGATCGACTTGAGCCAGGCGGTCGAGCCGGTGAAGCGCCAGGGCGACCGTGCCGACCGGCTCAAGATGATCGACTCCGCCGGTCCGTTCGAGCCGGTGACGGTCAAATGGTTCAATCGGTTGAAAGGCTATGGATTCCTCGTGCGCGACGGCGACTCGGCCGATATATTCGTCCATATGGAGACGCTGCGCCGCGCCGAGATAGACGAGGTCGAACCCGGCCAGCCGCTCGTCGCGCGCATCGTCGATGGCGACAAGGGACCGCTGGCCGTGGCGGTCGAAAGGACCAGCTAGACCGATGATGTTCACGCGTGGTGTGAGTGCGGCGCTCGCCGCAGCGGTGCTGCTCGTCTCCGGCGCCTGCAAGGGCGATGCCGCCGCCGACACGGCGATCGCGGGGCAGGCGGCGCAGAAGGTCGCGGTGACGGTCCGGAGCGCCAACGGCGCGCACGTCTTCAACGTCGAGGTCGCGCGCACCGCCGCCGAGCAGGAGCGGGGCCTCATGTTCCGCACCAACATCCCCGAGGACGGCGGCATGCTCTTCGCTCCCTATCCGGCCGAGGGCCCGCCGCGCGAGGCGAGCTTCTGGATGAAGAACACCCCGAGTCCGCTCGACATCCTCTTCATCCGCCCCGACGGCACGATCGCCGCGATCGCCGAGAACGCGGTCCCCTATTCGGAGGAGAACCTGAAATCGGGCGAGCCGGTGAGCGCGGTGCTCGAGATCAATGGCGGCCTCGCCGCGAAGCTCGGCATCGCGCCGGGCGACAAGGTGAGCTGGGCGGGGCGCTGAACCCAATCCCTCCTCGGCAAGCTAGGGAGGAAATGGGAGCGCGCGCTCCGCGCATTCCGATTGCCTCCCTCACGCCCCCACGCTAATCCGCGCGCATGGGCCTCAATCTCAATCCCTTCACCTGGTGGAACGGCGCCACCCTCGGCACCTGGTTCGGCCTGCGCGGCAAGACGCGGGTCGGCGAGGATCATCTCGGCAACGTCTATTTCGAGGGCGGCAAGGATCCCAACGGGATCACGCGCCGCTGGGTGATCTACAACGGCTCGAACGACGCCAGCCGCGTGCCGCCGGACTGGTTCAGCTGGCTCCATCACCAGATCGACGCCGTGCCCGACCAGGCGCTTCCGGCGCCCAAGGCATGGGAGAAGCCCCCGCTCGCCAACCTGACCGGCTCGCAGCTCGCCTATCGCCCGCCCGGCGCGCTGGAGAAGGGCGGCCGGCGAGTTCGCGCCACCGGCGATTACGAGGCCTGGACCCCCGGCGCATGACCCCATGGGTACAGGCCCTACGCGGCGCCGGACCTGCCGCGGCGGGGCTGCTGCTGGCCCTGGGCGCGTGCTCGGGCGGCGGCGACAGCGCGGGCAACAATGCCAGCACCGACGAAGTGGTGACCACGGGCCCCGGCGCGCCGCGGGGCGGCGACGGCGCCGAAGTGATCACGGTCGGTCGCGAGGGCGCGATCGAGAATGCCGCGCTCACGCCGATGAACGAGCGCGTCGCGGTGCTCGGCATCCTCAACAAGCGCAACGGCGTCGCGCGCGAGTTCAAGCTCAAGCCCGGCCAGGCGGCGCGGATCGGTGACGTCATCGTCCGCCTCAAGGCCTGCGACAAGACCGCGCCTTGGGAGGCAGACCAGCTCACCGGCGCCTTCGTCCAGGTTGACGTGCTCGAACTCGACCAGAAATGGCACCGCGTCCATTCGGGCTGGCTGTTCGCCGAGCGCCCGGCGCTCAACGTCGTCCAGCATCCGATCTACGACGTCTGGCCCAAGAGCTGCGCGATGACCTTCCGCGACAGCGGCCCCGACACCGTGCCGGCACCCTCCGCCAATGGCGGCGCGGGCAATGCGTCGAGCGCGAGGAAGTCGCCGTCGACCACGGGCGCGCCCGTCGAGAGCCCCGCGACCGAATCGCCGAGCGCCGCGCCCAGCAACGCGACATAATCGTCGCGCGGCACTTCGACCGCGCCCAGCGAGGCGAGGTGATCGGTGATGAACTGGCAATCGAGCAAGGTGAATCCGCCCGCCTTCAGCCGCGCGACGAGGTGCGCGAACGCGACCTTCGAGGCGTTGGGCACGCGCGTCACCATCGATTCCCCGAAAAAGGCGCGGCCGAGGGCGAGGCCGTAGAGCCCGCCGGCGAGCGCGTCGCCGTCCCAGCATTCGACCGAATGCGCGAAGCCGCGGCGATGCAGCGCGCCGAAGACGCGCTCGATCGGGCCGTTGATCCAGGTATCGGGCCGGTCGGCGGCGCTTTCGGCGCAGAGCCGGATGATCCGGTCGAACGCGGTGTCGACGGTGACGCGGAAACGGTCGGCGAGGATGGTCTTCCTGAGCGAGCGCGAGAGATGGAAGCCGTCGAGCGGCATCACGCCGCGCAGCTTGGGCTCGACCCAATAGACGCTCGCCGCCATGCGATGGTCGGCCATCGGGAACACCCCCATCGCATAGGCGCGCAGCACCAGGTCGGGGTCGAGCTCGATCCGGGGCGGCAAGGGGCGGGTCATGCGTGCATCAACGCGTCGGCACCGAACTCAGCCCCGGCCGTCTTGCCGGCGCCGCCGCTCTTCAGGCTGTAGACCGCGACCGTCGCCAATTCGATTCGCTCCCTGCGTCCCGCCAAGCTCGCATGAAAAAGGGCCGGCGGGAATGCCCGCCGGCCCTGTTGGAAAACTCTGCCGTCGCGATCAGGCGTGGCAGGCGCGCGAGCCCTTGCCCGGGACCTCGATCGTGGCGTTCTTCGAGTTGCCCGTGACCTTGTAGCCGCCCTCGGCGACATAGGGCTCGCCCGCGCTCGGCGCCTTGAGCATCTTGCCCGGGCCGTCCTTGGACTCCTTGATCAGCACCTGCTTCTGGCCCTGGTAGAAATCGGCGAAGATGATGCTGTTGTCCTTGCAGCGCATCGAGACCGACGCCTGGATCGCGGGCGGCAGCTCGACCGGCGCGGCGTTGGCCAGCTGCGACGCCATGGGATCGGGCGCGGTGCTGGTGACCTCTTCGGGCTTGTTCTGACATGCCGCCAGCGAGAAAAGTGCTGCAGCGGCGACGGCGAAAATGGGGGCTTTGTTCATAGCGGGCGAGAGCTTTCGTCGAGGCTGAAAGAATCGTCAAGCGATTCGTGTTATACAGTTACATTCCGGTTGTGCGGTGCAATGGAACGCAGCGAATGTTGCGTTCATGGCGGAAACCGTTGTCACTCATGGAATTCGTTCATTTCCGGGATGCGTCCGAACGCGATTTTGGTGCCGACCCGGTCGATCCTGCCGCCATGCAGCGGACCGACCGAGACTGCGTTGCGGCCGAAACGCTCGTTGATCCGGTCCATCGCGCGGCTCAGCGCCAGCGTGCGCGTCTCGCGCGCGAGCGGATCGTCGGGATCGAGCGCGGCGAAGAGCGACTCCTGTTCGCCCTCCACCGCTTCGATCTCGCACAAGGTCACGCCCACCATCCGGAGGCGGAAGCCGCCCGCCCGGGCACGCCCCGCTTCGGCCAGGCGCGGGAAGAGTTGGTCGAGCGCGTGGAGCACGACGAAGCTGTCCTGCGTATTCGGCAGCCGGATCGAGGCGCGCCAGTTCGATTTGTCGTCCTCGAACTTGCCGTGGAGCACGAGCAGCCGGCTGCGATAGCCCTTGCGCCTGAGCCGGCTCGCCGCCTTGAGCGCAAGGCGCCGCGCAGTGAGGCGCGTGGGCTCGAGCCCGCGCTTGCCGGGCGAAAGGACGTGGCTGTGGCCGATCGTGCGGCTCTGCGTCGGCCTGTCGGGCAGCTCGACCCCGTGGAGCAGGTACCAGAGCCGGTCGCCATTGACGCCGCCCCAGGCGTTGCCGGCGTCGCGCGGGCGGCGCTCGCAATATTGGCGGATGTCGAGGATGCCGTCGCGCGCGAGGCGCCGCTCCATCTTGGCGCCGATCCCCGCGATGTCGCGCAGCTTGAGGCCGTATAGCCGCTGCGGGAGATGCTCGGCGGCGAGCACGACGAGCCCGTCGGGCTTCTGCATGTCGGAAGCGAGCTTGGCGAGCAGGCGATTGGGCGCGATGCCGACCGAGCTGGTCAGGCACTCGCCGACATGGGCGCGGATCCCTGCCTTGATCCGGTGCGCGAGCGCCACCGCGGCCTCGAGGCTGTTCTCGTTGTCGAGCAGGCGGCAGGCGACTTCGTCGATCGAGCAGACCTGCGTCACCGGGACGTGCTTCCACACCTCGGCCAGGACCGCTTCGTGGAACTCGACATATTTCTCGTGCCGCGCCGGCGTGATCAGCAGGTCGCGGCACAGGCGCTTTGCCTCCCAGACGGGCGTACCGGTCGAGATGCCGTATTTCTTGGCCTGGACGGAGGCTGCGATCGCGACGGTGGTGTCGCTGTCGACCGGCGCGACGATCACCGGCTTGCCCCGGAGCGCCGGGTTCAGCTGCTGCTCGACGCTGGCGAAATAGGAATTGAGGTCGAGGAACAGCCAGCGCAGCGGTCGTGGCGGGAAGGCGAGGAGGGGCGGCGGCGGGTCGTGCATGGCGATGGAACATTAGCAGAACAGGCGGCTCCGCGGAAGCTTGACCCCGGCCTGGCTTGCGCGCAACTTCGCGGCTCGACGGGAGGCCTTATGCGCGCTTGGGGAATGGCGGCATTGCTCGCGCTGGCGAGCTGCGGTTCGAACGAAACGCCCGACAAGGCCGCCAATGTCGCGGCGCCGGAGCCTCCAAGGCCGCGTCTCGGCGATGTCGACCTCACCAAGCCGGTGCGCGCCACCGACGCGGCGCTCAGCTGGGCGCTCGAGATCGCGCCGGGATCGATCAGCTTCACGCGCTTCGCGGGCAGGGGCGGGGAGGGCGACGTCACCGATTTCTATCCGATCGGCCCGACGGTCGATGCGGACAAGGCGGTATGGAGCACCAAGGATCCCACGGGCGCGCGGGTGACGATCACGCTCACGCGTGCCGCGTGCAGGGATGAAGGAGAGCCCGCGATCCGCCGGCCGCTCACCGCCGAGCTCCGGATCGGCGAACGCGTGCTGCGCGGCTGTGCCGGCCCGCGTCCCGCCGACGGCCTCGACTCCCGTCCCGACAACAGCATCGAAGGGAACACGCAATGAAGCATCGCCTGCTCGCCGCCGCGCTCGCCTCCGTCTCGTTCGTCGCGGCGCTGCCCGCGCTCGCGCAGGTGCCGAAGGAGCAGCTGCTCGTCCCGCCCGCCGACGCGCGGCAGTTCGTGATCGTCTCGGCCGCGGGACAGCACGGCACCTCGGCCTTCTGGCGCATGCCCGACGGCACGCTGGCGACGCGCGAGAGCATGCTGCTGCGCGGGCAGGTGTGGGAACAGGACCAGGTGATCCATCTCGGCGCCAACGGCATGCCGGACCGGATCGAGATCCGCGGCGTGACTCCGACGGGAGACGCCGCCGAAACCTTCGCGATCACCGGCGGCAAGGCGGTGTGGAAGAGCCAGATCGACAGCGGCAGCGTGCCCTATGACGGCAAGAGCCAGTACAACACCGCGGGCGGCACCTGGGCGGCGAACGTCTATTGGGTGGAGTCGCTCTACAAGGCGCCGGGCAGGCGGCTGGCGCTGCTGCCGGGCGGCGAGGCGCGGATGGCCAAGCTGGTCGACATCCCGGTCGGCAGCGGCGCGACCGCGAAGACGGTCACCGCATGGACCGTCGAGGGCGTGGGGCTCGAGCCGATCCCGGTGCTCATGAACCCCGATGGCAGCTTCTTCGGCTTCGTGCTCGGCATGGGGCTGATGCCCGAGGCCTATAGGAGCGACTTCCTCAAGATCCAGAAGGCGCAGAACGATGCGCTCGCCGCGCGCAACCCGGCCAATTTCCAGCGCTTCGGCAAGGTCGCGCCGACGCCGGTCGCCTTCACCCACGTCAAGCTGTTCGACGCCGAGAAGGCCGCGTTCGTCGACGACCAGACGGTTGTGGCGGACAAGGGACGGATCGTCGCGGTCGGCCCCGCGGCGAGCGTGAAGCCGCCAGCGGGCGCCAAGGTGATCGACGGCGCGGGAAAGACCCTGAGCCCCGGCATCTGGGACGCGCACATGCATGTCGGCTCGGACCTGCAGGGGCTGATGCTGCTCTCGATGGGCGAGACCTCGGCGCGCGACCCGGGCGCCGATATCCAGCCGACGATCGCGCGCAACGCCCGGATCGCGAAGGGCGAGCTGCTCTTCCCGAAGGTCTATTCCTCGGTCTTGATCGACGGCAAGGGACCGCTCGCGGCGCAAGGCGGCTTCACGGTCACTTCGGCCGAGGAAGCGATCCGGGGCGTGCGGATGGCGAAGGAGAACGGCTTCGCCGGCGTCAAATTCTACACCTCGATGAAGCCCGAATGGCTGAAGCCGGCGATCGTCGAGGCGCACAAGCTCGGCCTCCACGTCCACGGCCACATCCCCGCGACGATGCGCGCCAGGGACGTGATCGCGGCGGGCTATGACGAGATCACCCACATCAACTTCGTGCTGATGCAGGCGCTGCCGGACTCGGTGGTCGACGTCTCGAACGGGATCGCGCGGTTCGAGGGGCCGGGCCAGTACGGCAAGGACGTCGACCTCGCCGCCGAGCCGATGAAGTCGCTGATCGCCGAGATGGCGGCGAAGAAGATCACCGTCGATCCCACCTTGGCGACCTTCGAGGGACTGTACGTGCCCGAGAATGGCGATCTTTCGCCTTCCTATTCGCCCTTTGTCGGCACGATGCCGCCTTCCATCGAGCGCGGTTTCCGTTCGGGCGGGTTCAAGACGCCGCCGGGCGTCACGCGCGCCGACTACCGCGCGAGCTTCGCCAAGATGGTGGCGCTGGTGCGGGCGCTGCACGATGCCGGCGTGCCGATCGTCGCGGGCACCGACGGCTATGGCCTGGAGATCGTCCGCGAGCTCGAGCTCTACGTCCAGGCGGGACTCACGCCCGGCGAGGCGCTGCAGGCGGCGACGCTGACGCCCGCGCGGCTGGTGGGCGCCGACAAGGGGACGGGCTCGATCGCGGTAGGCAAGGAAGCCGATCTCGTGCTGGTCGACGGCGACGCAGCGAAGGACATCGGGGCGATGCGGCGGACGCTCTGGGTGATGAGCGACGGCGCGCTGATGAATGCCGACGAGCTGCGCGAAGCGGCGGGCTTTGCGGGGCGCCCGAAGTGACGAAGGGGTGCCGCGGCCCGGCCTGGGGGGCCGGGCCGCGGCGACCGGCGGCGACCCTAGAATGCCGCCGGTCCGGGGGGCTCAGAGCGGCCGGCCTGGCTCGCGGCGCGCCTCGGCGGTGCGGGTCCGGGCATCCGCGAGATCGACCAGCTTGAGGAACTCGCTGCGCCACCAGGCCTGCTGGCCGAAGCCCGATTGGCTGCCCGCCAGCCGCCGGACATCGGCATAGCTCCAGTCCGCGAGCAGCGGGTCGCCGCGCAGCTTCTGCGCGAAGCCGGCGACCGAGACCGCGAAGGCGAAGTCGCCGCCGGGGGCGCCCGTGTCGCGCATCAGGCTCGCGGCCACCGGCCGAGTGATCAGCCGCGAACCCCCGCCTTCGGGAAGCTTGTAGCGCAGCCGCACCTCGGCAAGCTCGCCGGACTCGCCCGCCGGCGCCTCGCGGCGATTACCGGCATAGCGGCGCTCGGCAAGCCAACCCTCGGCGCCCGCGGGAACGATCTCGTAGATCGCGGTCACCTGGTGCCCCGCGCCGATATCGCCCGCGTCGACCTTGTCGTTCCGGAAATCCTCCTCGCGCAGCGCGCGGTTCTCGTAGCCGATCAGCCGGTACTGGCTCACTTCGGCCGGATTGAACTCGACCTGGACCTTCACGTCCTTTGCGATGGTGAAGAGCGTCGAGGAGAGCTCGTCGTCGAGCACCTTCCGCGCCTCGTCGATCCCATCGACATAGGCATAGTTGCCGTTCCCCTTGTCGGCGATCGCCTCCATCATCGCGTCGTTGAGATTGCCCTGGCCGAAGCCGAGCGTGGTGAGGGTGATGCCGTCGTCGCGGTTCGCCTCGATCAGCTGCTCGAGCTGCTTCTGGTCGGTGATGCCGACATTGAAGTCGCCGTCGGTGGCGAGGATCACGCGGTTGATCGCATCGGGACGCAGATTGCGGCGCGCGACGTCATAGGCGAGCTGGATGCCTTCGCCGCCCGCGGTCGAGCCGCCCGCGGCGAGATCGTCGAGCGCGTCCTTGACGGCGCGCGGATCGGAGGTCGGCTCGAGCACGAGCCCCGCCGCGCCGGCATAGACGACGATCGAGACATGGTCGCCGGGCCGCATATTGTCCGCGACCATCGAGAGCGCCTGCCTGACCAGCGGCAGCTTGTCGGGCTCGTCCATCGACCCCGAGACGTCGACGAGGAAGACGAGGTTCGCGGACGGTCGCTGGCGATAGCCGAGATCATAGCCGCGCAGGCCGATGCGGAGCAGCCGCGTCTCGGGATTCCACGGCGTCCTCGCCACGTCGGTGGTGACGCTGAACGGCGCGGCGCGGTTCTCGGGCAGCGGATAGTCGTAGCGGAAATAGTTGACGAGTTCCTCGGCGCGGACGGCGTCCCTGGGCGGCATCCGGCCCTGGGTCAGGAAGCGGCGGACATTGACGTAGGCGGCGGTGTCGACATCGACGCCGAAGGTCGAGACCGGCGCGTCGGCGACCGCGCGGACCGGCGAGATTTCGTTGGGGGCGTAACGCTCGCGGCTCTCGGGCGGGATGTCCGCGTCGGCGACCTCCTCGAACATTGCCGAACCGTCGGAGGTCATGGGGCCGCTCCCGTCGCTGCAGCTCGCGAGGAGCAGTGCCGGCACGGCCACGGAAAACAGCAGATTTACGCGCATGCATTCTCTCCTGCCTTAATCTCGCCATAAATGTGGCATGATTGAGGCAAAAGCGGCAAGCGAAAAATTCACAGCATTTCGATGGGATTATTCGAGGTGCCGGCGGAGCGCCTCCCATGCGGGCAGCTTGGCGGCGAGGCCGACGGTGTGGAGCGGGCTGCTCGAAGGCAGGCCGACGATGGTCCAGCGCGCCGCCTCCGATCCGAGCTGCTTGCGGCCGTGTTGCAGCGCGGTGCCGCCGTTGAAGGCGATCGCGCGCAGATCGGGAAGCGTGGCGGCGAGTGCGGCGATGTCGTGCCCTTCGACGTCGCGGAGCGTGGCGTCGGCGCTGCCGGTGCGGTGCGCGCTCGCGACCACGTCCCAGAGGCCGATATGCGCGTCGAGCAGCGCGGCGAGGCGCGCGTCATAGTCGAGCGCGGCGAGGTCGCGCCCGGCGGCGGGGGAGATCAGCCGCCAGAACTGGTTCTGCGGATGCGCGTAGTAGCGTCGCTCGGCCAGCGAGCGCTCGCCCGGCAGCGAGCCCAGCACGAGCAGGCGGACGCGGGGGTCGACGACGGGCGGGAAGCTGTGCTTGCGGATGCTCACGCCGCGACGATGTCGGTCTTCGAGAAGTCGTCGCCCTTGAAGAGCAGCGGCTCGCCAGTCGCCTTGGCGAGGGCATAGGCGAAGCAGTCGCCGAAATTGAGGCGGGCCGGGTGGCGTGTGCCGCGGCCAAAGGCGCGATAGGCATCCGTTCCGAGGCGCGCCTGTTCCGGCGTCACGGACTCGATTGCCAGACCGATTTGCTGGAGCAATGTTTCGGCCAGCTTTGCCTTAGCCGGATGCCGGCGCGTGACTACCGTCGCCAGTTCCATCCAGGTGCCGGCAGAGATCCTGCGCGTCGATGCCTCGAGGATCTTACGCAAC
>CBIFVW010000057.1:0-16328 GCA_966186155.1 uncultured Sphingomonas sp. | reverse complement strand
GGGGGAGCAGGAATGAAGAGCACGCACTCGTCCGCGGCGCATGGGCCGGGCCACGCGCTGGAGCGGCTGATCTTCTTTTCCGACGCGGTGTTCGCGATCGCGATCACCTTGCTGATCATCGAGATCCGCGTGCCGCATGTCGAGGCACCGTTCACCGACGCTGCGTTCCTGCAGGCGCTCGCGCAGCTCCTCCCCCAGTTCGTCGGCTTCTTCGTCTCCTTCTTCGTGATCGGCGCCTTCTGGGCGGGCCATCACCGCGCCTTCGATTGCGCGCGCCACTGGAGCCCGAGCCTCATCGCCCCCAACCTGCTGCTGCTGAGCGCGATCGCCGCGATGCCCTTCTTCACGGCGCTTTCCTCCGAATATCACGGGCATCGCGTGCCGATCGCGCTCTATTGCGGCTGGATGGTCGTGATCGCGCTGCTCAACATCGTCGTACAGCGCATCGCGACCGCGCCTCCGGTGGTGGGCGAGCAGGTTCCGCTCGCGCATCGCCGCATGATCCGCCAGCGCGGCCTCGCGACGCTGCTCGGCGCCGGCACGGCATTGGGCGTGAGTCTGTTCTGGCCGGTCCTCGGCCAGATCGCGCTGATCTCGATCCCCTTCTGGCGGCAGCTGCTGATGCGGATCGCGCCGCAGGGGTGAAACCTGCCCCGGGGGGCGCCCGTTGTTCCCGCAGCACAGGAGCAGCAATCATGGACCGCGATCCCGACACCGGCACGCCTTCGCGCAACATCTCGACCGAACATCAGGAGAAGGGCGACGCGCGCCGTCCAGCCGACACGCTCGACAATCGCGACGCGCACGATCCGCGCGACTTCAAGCCCGGCCGCGACGAGGGCAAGGCCGAGCCGGGGAGTTGATCTCCCCATCCGGTCTCAATCCAGCGGGTAGAGCGCCCCCGCGATCCAGCGCAACTCGGCGCGCAGCACGCCCCAGGCGCGTGCCGCGGCGCGGCTGTCCATCGCCTCGACGCCGATGCCGCGGGCGCCCAGCGCCTCGACCAGGGCGCGCGGCGGGCGAACGAGCGTGGCGCCGGTGCCGAGCAGCAGGAATTCGGGCTGCGGGTCCAGCGCGAGCACGGGTGCCAGCTCGGCCTCGGTGAGCGCCCCGATCGGCGGCGGCGACCAGCCGTCGGCGCGCTCGGGGGTGATCAGCAGCCCTTCATAGACTCCGTCGTCGACGCGGAAGCCGCGCCCGGAGAAGCCGGAGATCACCGGCCCCTCCGCGCCGCGGCGCTGCATCTCCATGGCTCAGCGGCCTTCGCGCGGGCCCACGCGCTCGGCGCCCGAGGCCGGGGAGGGCTTCTCCTCGCGCGGGCCGGGCTTGAGCCCGAGCGTGATCAGCAGCGACGACGAGACGTAGATCGACGAATAGGTGCCGACGACGATGCCGAGCATCATCGCCGCGGTGAAGCCGCGCAGCACGTGCCCGCCCCAGATCAGCAGCGCGCCCAGCGCGAGCATGATCGTGACCGAGGTCATGACGGTGCGCGGCAGCGTCTCGTTGACCGAGAGGTCGATCAGCTCGCCCATGCCCATCTTGCGGTATTTGCGCATGTTCTCGCGGATGCGATCGTCGATCACCATCTTGTCGTTGATCGAATAGCCGATGATCGTCAGCACCGCGGCGACGATGTTCAAGTCGAACACCATCTGGGTGAGCGCGAAGAAGCCCAGGGTCATCAGCACGTCGTGGACGATGGCCACCGCGGTCGAGACGCCGAACTGCCATTCGTAGCGGAACCAGGAGAAGATCGCGATGCCGATGATCGCGAGCACCACCGCGAGGATGCCGTTCTGGATGAGCTCGTCCGAGACCTTGCCCGAGACGGTCGAGTAGTTGCTGAAGGTGGCGCCCGGGAATTTGGACGCGAGCGCGGCCTTCACGGTCTCGACCATCTGGTTGACTGCGTCGGGCGCGGTCGATTCGGGCAAGGGCAGGCGGATCGTGACGGTGTTCTTGTCGCCGAGCTGCTGCAGCGCCGCTTCGCCGAGGCCGAGGCCGTTCACGGTCGAGCGCACTTGGTCGAGCGGCGGCGGGGAGACGAACTTCTCCTCGATCGAGACGCCGCCGACGAAGTCGACGCCCATGTTGAGCCCGCGCGTGAAGGTCAGCGCGATCGCCGCGACGGTGAGCAGCGCCGTGATCGCGAAGGCGATGTGGCGGATGCGGACGAAACCGATATTGGTGTCGTCGGGGATGATCTTGAGGAGCCGCATGGTTCAGGCGTCCCGTTAGATGTGGATTTCGGTGGGCCGGTTGCGGCGCACCCAGATCGAGACGAGCATGCGGGTGAACACCACTGCGGTGAACACCGAGGTCGCGATGCCGATCAGCAGCACCACCGCGAAGCCTCGCACCGGGCCCGAGCCCAGGATCAGCATGATCACGCCGGCGATGGCGTGGGTGACGTTCGCCTCGAAGATCGTCCGGCTCGCCTCCTTGTAGCCGAGCTCGATCGCCTGGGTCACGCCGCGCCCGCGCCGCCTTTCCTCGCGGATGCGCTCGTTGATCAGCACGTTGGCGTCCACCGCGGTGCCGATCGTCAGCACGAAACCCGCGATTCCGGGCAATGTCAGCGTCGCGTTGAGCATCCCCATCACCGCCAGGATGACGAGCACGTTGATCGTCACCGCGAGCGTCGCATAGATGCCGAAGCGGCCATAGGTCAGGATCATGAAGGCGATGACCGCGACGATCGCGATGATCGACGCGGTGATGCCCGCCCGGATCGAATCGGCGCCGAGCTCGGGGCTGACCGTGCTCTCCTGCACCACCTTGAGGCTCACCGGCAGCTTGCCCGATCGCAGCGCGATCGCGAGCTGGTTGGCGCTCTCGACGGTGAAGCCGCCGCTGATCCGCGCGCTGCCGCCCAGGATCGGCTCGTTGATGTTCGGCGCCGAGATGACGACGTTGTCGACGATGATCGCGAAGGGCTTGCCGCTATTCTCCTGCGTCACCTTGGCGAAGCGGCGCGAGCCCGCGCCGTCGAGCTGGAGCGAGACGCCCGGCGCGCCGGTCTGCGGGTCATAGTCCTGCTTGGCGTCGACGAGCATGTCGCCGGTGATCATCACCTGGCGCTGCACCGCGATCGGCCCGCCCTCGGCGTGCGGCAGGATGATGTCGCCCGCCGGCGCGACGCCCTGGGCCACCTGGTTGGGATCGGCGTTGACGTCGACGAGGCGGAATTCGAGCTTGGCGGTCTTGCCGATCAGATCCTTGAGCTCGCTCGGATTCTGCAGCCCCGGCACCTGCACCACGATGCGGTTCGAGCCTTCGCGCACCACGGTCGGCTCGAGCGTGCCGAGCCCGTTGATGCGCTTCTCGACGACTTCACGGGCGTCGCCCATCGCCGTGTCGATCGCCTGGTTGATGCCCGCCTCGGTGGGCGTCAGCACGAAGCGGGAAGTGTCGACCACCGCCACGTCCCATTCGCGCTGGCCGGTGGTGCCGACCCCGCTGCCGGTGATCGTCAGCAGCTTCTCGCGCGCCGCATCGACCTTCGACGCGTCGCGGACCATGAAGCTCACCTTGCCGCCCTGGATCGAGATGTCGCCGATGTCGATCCGGGGATCGCGCCGCATCTCGCCGCGCACCTGCTCCTGCATCTGCACGAGCCGCGCCTGGCGCACTTCGTCGGTGTTCGCCTCGAGCAGCAGGAAGCTGCCGCCGGCAAGGTCGAGGCCGAGGTTGATCGCCGGCTTGGGCACCCAGCTCGGCCATTGCTCGCGCGCGCTCTTGGGGAAGAAGCTCGGGATCGACAGCGCGATCATCACGGCCAGGCCGAGGACGATCGTCGTGATCTTCCAGCGGGGAAAGTCGAGCATCAGTCGTTCGCGGGCTTGCCGGTGCCCGTGGGCGTGACGCTGGTGAGCGTCGCCTTGACCGCGCGGACCTTGACGTTGGGCGCCAGCTCGATCTCGACCTGCTGGTCCTCGACCTTGGTCACCTTGCCGACGAGCCCGCCGCCGGTGACGACCTGGTCGCCCTTCTTGACCGCGTTGATCGCGTTCTGGAGCTCCTTCATCCGCTTCTGCTGCGGGCGGATCATCAGGAAGTAGAAGGCGGCGAAGATGAGGACGAGCGGCAGAATGCCGAGCACGCCGCCCATCGGGCTGGCCTGTCCTGCCGCGCCTGCGGCCTGTGCATATGCTGGGGTGGCGAACATGGGTTCCCGAAAGCCTGGTGGCGGGGCGTGGAATCCGCCCCGTTCAAGCGGCGCGCGCTAACATGCGGCAAAGATGCGTGCAACTATTGTCGCGGTGCCTTGCATCCTGCGCCGCACGCGCCTAGAGGGCGCAGCCTTGGTCGGGGCGTAGCGCAGCCTGGTAGCGCATCACACTGGGGGTGTGGGGGTCGCAGGTTCGAATCCTGTCGCCCCGACCATTTCGGGCCTGGCCCCGCGACCCGCCTCACCCTCGCTCAGGCGGCACTGCCGGCACCGGATCCAGCCGCACGAAGCTCGGTACCACCCAGGTCCAGATCAGGATCAGGAAGCTCGCGCCCTTCTGCAGCTCGGCCTGGCCGATGAACTTGAGCTCCGCCGCGAGCGAGGCGTCGGCGGTGGCGCAGACCCATAGCAGGAACGACACCGCCGAGACCGCCAGCACCGGATAGTTGGTCGGCCCGCCCTTCACCGGCGTCAGCGCCGCCCAGCGCACCGCGATCAGCGCGACCAGGGTCACCGCCGCCAGCCAGAGATGGCCGCCGCCGAAATATTGGCTCCCCGCCATATAGGCGGTCACCGCCTCCGCCGGGAACATCGCCATCAGCTTGGCGAACCAAGGCGGGTCCTGGGTTCCCGGCTTGGGCGGCGGCGTCGGCCCGGTCGCGCCCGGCGGCGCCCCCGGCGGCGCGGCGGGAGGCGCTTCGGGCGCCTTGAAGCTGCGCCGCCCGCGGACCGGCACCGCCGATTCGAGCGCGAGCGATACCGGCGCCGCCGCCGGTGCCGTCGCCGCCACGAACAGGGCGGGCGCCGCCGGCTGCGGAGTCAGCGCGCCGCGGATCCCCGGCATCGTCCAGCCCTGCGTCCCGGTCACGGCGTCGAGCGCGTCGCCGCCGCGATTGGCCGCGTCATAGACCGGCTGCTGGCTCGCCGCGTCGCCCGGGCGGCAGCCCGGCGCGGCGGCGCTGCCCGCCTCGGCCCATTGCACCGGATTGTCGTAATAGGGCGAATTGTCGCCGAAGCGCGGGCTCCGCGAGAACGCCTCGAGCCGGCTGTGATAGAAGAGATGCAGCCGCGCGAACCCGTCGCGCTCCGCCGTCGAGAAGGCGCCGTTCGACGCCAGCTTCGCCAATGCGTCGCGGAACTTGCCGCCCTCGCCATCGACTTGTGCCTTGCCCGCCATCAGATGATTCCTCCCCATGCCGTCACGGCCTCGGCGATCAGCTTGAGCCCGCCCAGGATCCGCTCGAAGGTGATCCGCTCGGCCTCGCGGCGCTGCTCGGGCGTGAGCTCGCCCGCGAGCAGCCTGCGAAGGCCGCTATTCGCTTCCTCGAACTTGCCGAGCGCCGCCTTGAACGCCGCCGCCGCGATCGGGACGGCCGCGGCGTCGCGCTCGGTCTGGCGGAAGAGCGTGACCATCGCGGTCCGCGCCTCGAAGCTCATCCGCTTGCGCTCGGCCTCGCCATAGGCGCGCGCGACATTGTTGGCGGTGATCTGGGCATAGCCCTTGGCGACGATGTTCTGCCAGATGCCCACTTGCTCGCGCAGGTCGGCGATGATCCCCGGCAAGGCGTCCTCATGGTCGCGCACCGCCTTGCGGATATCCTTCACCCGCTGCGCCTCGTCGGCGAGCTCGGCGATGAACTGCGCCAGCGCGGTGGCGGTCTTCGCCTGCTTGCTGCCGAGATCGGGCAGCTCGGGGTGCGACAGGCCGGTCAGCCCCTCCGCCACCGCGCGGGCCTCGGTCACCTTGCTCAGGATCGCCTCCAGATCCTTGGCGACGTCGGGCTTGGGCGCGCCCGCGATCTTGCCGAGCACGTCGCCATAGTCGGCGACCGCGCCGATCAGCGTGAGCGTCGGCTTCAGCGCCTCGTTGCCGAGCGGGACGAAGGAGATCGGCTCGGCGCGATAGCCCGGCCGCCGGTCGTTCGCGCCGTCGGCGCAGAGCGGCGCCTGCACCGCCCCCGCCGCCGGCGGGCCCAGCGGCACGAAGACATAGACCGGGTCGGTCAGCGGGCAGGAGGGATCGCTGGCGATCAGCGTGACATAGGCCCGCTCGCGCCGCGCGCCCGCATCGTCGAGCGCGGCCTTGGCCTGGGTCACCACCGCCTGCGCGGTGAGGTTGACCTGGCTCGCCGACTTGACCGTGAGCGCGTTGTGGCCGCACCCCGCGATCGCCAGCGCCAGGCCGAGGATGGGCAGGCGCAACCTATGTTTCGGAATCATCGAGTCCCCCGCGAGCAGTTTCCGGCGTACGCGACGCGAGACCCGATCGTGCGCGGCCCCGGGGGCCGGCGGGAGCTTTCTCCTGCCTGCAGACTGCGGGCAAGCCGCCGGGATTGCAAGACCTGTTCGATCCGGCGCGGACCCCGGCCGCTGCGATTCATTCGCAGCGGGAACCTTGCTCCCCGCGTCGCGCTTTGCAGGAGAGGACGAGGAGAATTTCCATGCCGGATCAGGAATATACCGACGCGATCATGTTGCTGAAGGCGGATCATCGCAAGGTCGAGGACCTGTTCGAGAAGTTCGAGAAGGCGAGCGGCACGGCGGCCAAGAAGAAGCTCGCGCATCAGATCTGCGTCGAGCTCAAGATCCACACCATGATCGAGGAGGAGCTCTTCTACCCCGCCTTTCGCGGCAAGATCGAGGAGGACGTGCTCGACGAGGCCTATGTCGAGCATGACGGCGCCAAGGTGCTCGTCAACGACATCGAGGCCGGCGGCCCCGAGGACAATTTCTACGACGCCAAGATCAAGGTGCTCTCCGAGGAGATCAAGCATCACGTCCATGAGGAGGAGATGCCGTCCAAGGGCATGTTCGCGCAGTGCCGCAAGACCGATGTCGACCTGGTCGCGCTGCGCGACGCGATGCTCGCGCGCAAGCGGGAGCTGATGGAACAGGAGGAAAGCCAAGGCCTCCCGCCGGCCGAGCCGCGCGCGGTGAACCTCCAGCCCGCCTGAGGTGAGACATGCATAAGCTTCGCGGCACGTCCGCGATCGCGAGCGGGGTTCCCGCCGGCGCCGTGCTGCTGCGCGCCGAGCTCGCCGGCGGCACCCTGCGCCGGCTGCGGGAGCTGGAGCTGGGCTCGCGCACGGTGCAGCTCTGCGCCGGGCGCGACGCGATCTGGGTGATCGTCCGCCGGAAGGGCCGCGGCGGCCTGGCGATGCGCGCGGCCTTCTGCCCGGGCGGCTGCGGCGAGGTGCGCCTGCTCGAGCCCAGGGGCGAAGAGGCGGCGCGGCTCGAGGTAGATAGCGCGGTCGGCACGCACCGCGTCGCGATCGGCCTGCACGAGGACGCGATTCCCGTGCTGCGCGTGACGACGAGCATCGAGCCGGCGATGCCGCTGCTCACGTCGTTCGTCCCGCGCGACCTCTATCCGCTCGACGAGCGCGACGATCCGCTCGGCGCGCAGGGCGAGGTCGAGGCGGCGCAGCGTGGCCTCAACACCGGCGCGATCTATTTCCGGCTCACCGAGCCCGATTTCGGCAGCGTGCTCTACTGGCAGGACCTCACGGCGCTGAACCCCTATTTCGCGGCCACGGCGACCAGGCCCGACGGCGCGGTGGGCGGGGTATGGCCCGAGATCGGCTATCTCCGCCCCACTCCGCCCCAGCAGGGCACGCCGCCGGTCGATCCGCTGCCCGCCGGGCGCGAGACCCTGGTCTCGGACGCGCGCATCGCCTTCCACGACGCGGCGGACGGCGACGAGCAGGAGATGGCGCGCCGCTATCTTTCGCTGCTCGCCGCGGTGCTCCGGCGGATTCCGCTTCCGCCGACCGATTATCGCGACTGGGTGTGGCGCGCCGAGCGCTCGCTGAGGGACCTGGCGCAATCGCCCAAGGCGACGGTCCGGCACTACGGCCATCTCTACGCGCATCCCTATACCGACGCCGAATATCCCGATTCGATGGTCCAGCTCTCGCTGCTGGCGACGATCCGCGACTATGAGGTCTGGACGCGCAAGCCGGCACCGGTCGCGGCCGAGCTCGCGGCGGGGCTCGGCAAGTTCTACGATCCCAAGCTGGGAACGCTGCGCCGCTACCTGCCCAATGTCGGCAAGGAGAAGGACCGCAACGCCGTCGACAGCTGGTATCTCTATCACCCGCTGGTCCAGCTCGGCCGGCTCGCCAATGACGGCGACAAGCGGGCGATGCGGCTGTTCCGCAAGTCGATCGGCTATGGAATCGAGGCCGCGCACCATTTCGAATACAAATGGCCGATCCAGTACGACGTCCGCGACTTCCGCGTCATCCAGGCGGCGCGCGACGACCAGGGCCTCGGCCAGACCGATGTCGGCGGCATCTACGCCTATGTCATGCTGCTCGCCTTCGAGCTCACCGACGACTGGCGCTATCTCGACGAGGCCCGCGCCGCGATCGACGCCGCCATGGGCATGCGCTTCGAGCTCAATTACCAGGCGAACCTCACCGCCTGGGGCGCCGCGGCGTGCCTCAGGCTGTGGCGAGTCACCAACGAGGAGACCTATCTGCGCCAGAGCTACGTCTATCTGGCGAGCTTCTTCCACAATTGCGCGATCTGGGAGTCCGAGATCGGCCACGCGCGGCACTATCGCAACTTCCTCGGCGTCACTGCGCTCCACGACGCGCCGTACATGGCGATGTACGAATGCTTCGACAGCTTCGCGGCGTTCGAGCGCTATCTCAAGGACAGCGGGCCCGACATCGATTCGTCGGTACGGCTGCTGCTCACCCAATATTGCCGCTACGCGCTCGACCGCGCCTGGTTCTACTATCCCGACGCGCTGCCCGAGGAGGTGCTGGCGCCCAAGCAGCGCGAGCCCAACGGCCATATCGACCGCAAGCTCTCCTTCCCGGTCGAGGATCTCTATGTCGACGGCCAGCAGGCCGGCCAGGTCGGCCAGGAGATCTACGGCGCCGGCGCGGCCTTCGTCTTCGCCAGCCGTGCCTTCCACAGCGTCCGCGACGCGCCGTTCCGCATCTTCTGCGATCATTTCCTGATGGCGAGCGAACGCCCCGCGGAGCGCGCGCTGAGCTTCCAGCTCGGCGGCGTCGAGGGGCTGGAGGCCGCGCTCAGCCTGATCCGCACCGGCCGCGCCCGCCTGCCCGAATTCACCGTCGCCACTGCCGACGGCCAGCGGGTCCGGCCGCGCCTGCGCGACGACGATCGCGTCGAGTATCGCGTTCCGGCCGACAGCCGGGTCACCGTGAGGTGGTGAGCGGGAACCTCCCCGCTTTCAAATACTTGAAACGGCGGAGTTGCGAGGAGTAGCGCCATGACCGATCTTGCCGAACCGCCCGTCCGCGGCCTTGCCGACGCGCATACCGAGCAGCCGAGCCTGGCCGGCCGGCGCGCGATCGTCACCGGCGGCACCACCGGGATCGGCCGCGCGATCGCCGTGCTGCTGGCGAGCGAAGGCGCCAAGGTGTTCGTCTGCGGGCGCGATGCCGGCCATCTCGACGACGCGCTCCAGCGCATCCGCGAAGTCGGCGAAGGCGACGGCATCGATATCGATCTCACGCGGCAGGAAGAGATCGACCGCTTCGTCGAGCAAGGGGCGCGCTATCTCGGCGGGATCGACATCGCGGTGATCAACGCCGGCCTGCCGATCGGCACGCTGGAGGAATCCGAAGTCGACGCCATCCGCTACGTCGTCGACACCAACCTCACGTCCTTCCTCACCACCGCGCGCCGCGCGCTCGATCACATGGAGCCGGGCAGCGACGTGGTGATCATCGGGTCGATGTCGGCCAATTCGCGCGAGAAGAGCGCGACCGTCTACACCGCGACCAAGACGGGGGTGCAGGCCTTTGCGGAGGCGCTGCGCAAGGAGCTGGCCGAGAAGGACATCAAGGTCGGCAATATCGAGCCGGGGCTCACCGGCACCGACATGCAGCTTCCCGACATCCCGGTCGAGAAGCAGCGCGAGATGATCCACCAGGCGAAGATGCTGCGCGCCGAGGACATCGCCGCGGCGGCGCACTTCATGCTCACCCAGCCGCGCCGTACCGTGGTGTCGCTGATGCGGGTCGAGCCGCGCATCGCCGAATGAGCAGGTTCGCGATCGATCGCCTCGTCCTCGGGCCGGACGACATCGACCTGTCGCGCTCGCCGCTGGCGGGGCAGCTCGGGGTCGAGACGCATGTGCTGGGCGCGTTCAACCCCGCGCTGACGCGGCTGCCCAACGGCAATCTCGCCATCTTCGTCCGCGTCGCCGAGGCGCTGCGCGATCCGATCTTCGACGGTCATATCCATGCGATCCGCTGGCACGAGGGCCGCTTCGTGCTCGACGCCTGGCCGCTCGACCAGGTCGATACCGCCGACCCGCGCAAGTTCCTGATCCGCGGCGGGCGCTGGCGCGTGATGGCGCTGACCTCGCTCTCCTGGGTCCTGCCGGTCGAGCTCACCCCGGACGGGCTCGCGATCGTCGCGATCCATTACGACAAGGCGATCGCGCCGCAGGGCAGCTTCCAATGCTATGGGGTCGAGGATTCGCGCGTCTCCAGGGTCGGCGACCGCTGGCTGATGACCACCTGCTCGGTGAGCCCCGAGCGGCACTCGACCACGCTCTACAGCTCGGTGAACGGGCTCGACTTCGTCTTCGAGGACGTCATCCTCGATCATCAGAACAAGGACATGCTGATCTTCGAGGGGCTGATCGCGGGCGAATATTGGGCGCAGACCCGGCCGCTCGGCGATCTCTACTTCGCCTATCCTCCGGGCAGCGAATGGCGCGCCGGCCCGTCGATCAACCTCGCGCGCTCGCCCGACGCGCTGCACTGGAAGCCGCATCGCGGGCCGGGCATCCGTCCGCACGCGGCGACGGTCGCGACGGCGCGGATGGGGGGCGGCACGCCGCCGATCCTCACCGATCGCGGCTGGCTGACGCTCTGGCACGGCGTCGAGCCGAAGGAGATCGTCGGCGTCTACCGCACCTACTGGTCGATCCTCGACCGCGACGACCCGGCAAAGGTGCTCCACACCGAACACGCGCCGCTGCTCGAGGCCGCGCCGCAGCTCACCGCACCGCTCGAGGACAGGATGTATGTCCGCGACGTGGTGTTCACCACCGGCATCGCCGATGCCGGCGACCATTATGTCGTCGCCTCGGGCGAGGCGGATCTCGCCTGCCGGATCACGCATATCCCCAAGGCCGTGTTCGCCTGACGCGGGGAGCCGCGCGCCCGCCATTCCCCCCGCGCCCGCGAGCGGCTAGGACGAACCGGCATGCCCTTCGCCCGCCTCCGCGCCGCCCCGCCGCGCTTGCGCCTGCTGCTCTTCGCCTTCGGGGACTTCGCGTTCAACCTCTACTGGCAGAGCATCATGCTCTTCCTGCTCTTCTACTATACCGAGGCGCTGAGCCTGCCGGTGACCGTCGCGGCGGCGATCTACACCGTCGCCTCGATATGGGACGGGATCGCCAACTTCCTCGCGGGCGCGGTGGCGGACCGGCGGGAGCCCGGGCGCGGCTATGGCCCGTTGTTGATGCTCGGCAGCATCCCGCTCGGCCTCACCTTCATACTGACCTATGTCCCGCCGCTCGCGCCCGGCTTCTGGGGCGTGGCGACGGTGTTCCTCGGCCACCTGCTCTTCCGAACCGCCTATGCCGCGGTCAACGTCCCCTATCTCGCGATGAGCGCGCGGGTGAGCACCGACAGCCGCGACCGCGCCTTCCTCGCCGGCATGCGGATGCTGTTCGGGACCATGGCGGCGGTGCTAGTGGCGCGCGGAACGATCCCGATCGGTGCCTGGCTCAGCGGTAGCGCGGTTCCCGCCCAGGCCTATCTCTGGGCGGCGATCCTGTTCGCGGTCCTCGGCACCGCGATCCTGGCGCTGGTCGGCGCCAGCTATCGCGAGCAGGTCGTGCCCCTGCGCGCGCAGCCGCCCTCGATCGTCGCCAGCCTAAGGAGTCTCGCCGCCAACCGCGCCTTCGTGACGCTCAACCTCGCCGGCATGGCGATGATCGTCGCCGTGACCGCGCTCAACAAGTCGGTGCTCTATTATTTCAAATATTTCCTCGGCGACGATGTCGCGGGCCAGAGCGCACTCGCCTGGATGGGCGTGGTCGGCGCCGCGGCAGTGCCCTTGTGGATGCTGCTCCAGCGCTGGCTCGGCACGCGCGCCTTGTGGTTCCTCGCCGGCCTGTCGTGCATCGCCGGACTGGTGCTGTTCGCGTCGGTCCATATCGACCGGGCGGATTTCATGCAGCTCTTCCTCGTCGCGATGCAGGGGCTGATCGTCGGGCTGCACTTCGTCTTCTGGGCGATGCTGCCCAATACCGTCGAATATGGCGAACGGGCGACGGGGCTGCGGGTCGAGGGCGCGGTGTTCGGCATGGCGGCGCTGCTCCAGCGCGTCGCGATCGGCATCGCGACGGTGCTGCTCGCCACCGGCTTCGATGCCGCCGGCTATGTCGCCAATGTCGCGCAGAGCCCCGCGACGCTCGCCGCGATGCGCTGGACGATCGCGCTGGTGCCGCTGGGCTTCCTAGCGCTCTCGTGCCTGCTGATGCTGCTCAACCCCCTCGGCAAGGGCGCGCATGCACGGATCGTGCGGGAGCTGGAGGATCGGGGGACTAGGCCACCAGCGTGAACTGCGCGTGCACGCCGTCGGCCTCGGCCGAAGGCGCGATCCAGACGTCGAACAGCCCCGGCTCGACCGTCGGCTTGTTCTCGCGGCCGATGAACAGCAGCTGGTCGCGGCGGAGCTTGAACGTCACCGTCTCGCTCGCCCCCGCCGCCAGCGCGAGCTTGCGGAAGGCCTTGAGCTCGCGCACCGGCCGGGTCACGCTCGCGGTACGATCGCGGATATAGAGCTGCACCACTTCCTCGATCGCGCGGCCGCCGCGGTTGGTGATCTTCGCCGAGACGCTGATCTCGCCGTCCCAGGCCAGCGTGCCCGGCACCGACAGGTCCGAATATTCGGCCTTGCCATAGGTAAGGCCGTGCCCGAACGGATAGAGCGCCGAGTTCGGGATGCCGCGATAATGCGCCTTGTACGGCTGGAGCGGCCCTTCGGGATTGGGCCGGCCGGTCGGCTTGTGGTTATAGTAATAGGGCTGCTGACCCGCCGCGCGCGGGAAGCTGCACGGTAGCCGCCCGGCGGGGCTATAGTCGCCGAACAGCACGTCCGCGATCGAATGCCCGCTCTCCGAGCCGAGGAACCAGGTGACAAGGATCGCCCCCGAGTCGGCCACCGCGTCCGAAAGCGCGAGCGCGCGGCCGTTCTTGAGCACCACCACGATCGGCTTGCCCGTCTTCGCCACCGCCTCGGCCAGTTCCATCTGTGGCGCGGGGACAGTGATATCGGTGCGCGACTGCGCCTCGCCCGACATATTCTCGCTCTCGCCGATCGCGAGCAGCACCACGTCCGCCGCCTGCGCCGCCGCCACCGCCGCCGCGATCCCGCCCGCGAGCGGCTCCTCGACGCCCGAACCCAGGGCCACACTCACCGATGCCTTGTCGGCTACCGCCGCGCGCACACCGGTCGCGAGGTCGACCGCGAGCTTGTTGTCGCCATAGACCACCCAGGGCCCGTTGATATCGTGCTGGCCCTCGGCGAACGGCCCGATGATCGCGATCCTCCTGCCGCTCTTGGGCAGCGGCAGCAGATCGCCTTCGTTCTTGAGCAGTACGATCGACTTGCGCCCCGCCTCACGCGACAGCGCCAGCGCCTGTCTGGTGCGCGAGCGCGCCTTCTCGCGCTTCAGGTCGATGCGGCGGAACGGATCGTCGAACAGCCCGAGCCGCGCCTTCATCGCCAGCACCTTGCGGACCGATTCGTTCAGCCGCTCGACCGGCACCTCGCCTTTCTCGACCAGGTCGGGAAGATGGTCGCGGTAGAAGCCGCTGGTCATGCTCATGTCGACCCCCGCCAGAAAGGCGAGCTTGGCGGCCTCGCGCGCATCGGCGGCGAAGCCATGGTCGATCATCTCCATGTCGCCGGTATAGTCGGAGACGACGAAGCCCTCGAAGCTCCATTCGCCGCGCAGGATCGTGCGCATCAGCCATTCATTGCCGGTCGAGGGGATGCCCGAGATCTCGTTGAACGATGCCATCGCGGAGAGCGCGCCCGCGTCGAACCCGGCCTTGAACGGCGGCAGATAGACTTCGCGCAGCGTCCGCTCCGAGACGTCGACCGTATTGTAGTCGAGCCCCGCCTCGGCGGCGCCATAGGCGGCGAAATGCTTGGCGCAGGCCAGCATCGCGTCATTGTCCTTGAGGTCCTTGCCCTGGAAGCCCTTCACGCGCGCCGCGGCGATCAGCATGCCGAGATGCACGTCCTCGCCCGCGCCCTCCATCGTGCGGCCCCAGCGCTGGTCGCGCGCGATGTCGACCATCGGCGCGAAGGTCCAGTCGATTCCCGCGGCCGCGGCCTCATAGGCGGCCATGCGCGCGGTACGCTCGGCGAGCTCGGGCTCGAACGACGCCGCCTCACCCACCGGCACCGGGAAGATCGTGCGGTGGCCGTGGATCACGTCGGCCGCGAAGAGCAGCGGGATCTTGAGGCGCGCCCCGGTCATCGCGACGGTCTGCATCCGCCGCGCCATCTCGGCGCCGTTGCCGTTGAACACGCCGGTGAGCCGCATCTTCGCGACTTCCTCGAGCTGCTGCTCGAAGCTCGGCCCGTTGGTCGGCGGGTTGAGCGCGGTCGCGACGCCGCCGCCCCAGGCGCTGGGCAGCAAGGTGAGCTGTCCCGCCTTCTCGGCCACGGTCATCTGCTGGAGGAGCGAATCGACGAAGGCGGGCACCGGCAGGCGGCCCACTGCCTGCAGCGTCGCCCGCGCCGGGCTGGCGACCCAAGCCGCGACCGCGCCGGCTCCCATCAGCGCCGCGCGTCGCGAAATCCTGGTGTCGAGCATCAAAACTCTCCCTGAAGCCGCCGTCACCCGCCAGCGGAAAATTGTCGTCCATCTGTCCGGGGCGCGAAACTTTTTTGCTTGTCGCCCGCGACCGTAACCGGTTACATAACTCGTGCGCGACGGGTATTGCAATCGTCGAAGCGGTCTGGAACGCAGGAAACATTGCGAAGGACCGGATAGAAGGGACTGAAATGGGCGAGGCCACCATCCGCGATGTCGCGCGCCGCGCCGAGGTTTCGGTCGCGTCGGTGTCGCGCGCGCTCAACGGCCTCGACAATGTCCGCAAGGAGACGCGCGAGCGCGTGATCAAGGCGGCGGCCGAGCTGGGCTATGTCCCCCATGCCGGCGCCCGCAGCCTGAGCCTCGCCCGCGCGCATGCGATCGGCGTCGTCCTGCCCGATCTCCACGGCGAGTTCTTCTCCGAATGCGTGCGCGGCATGGACCGCGAGGCGAGTCGCCGCGGCTATCTGCTGCTGCTCTCCAACATGCACGCCGATGGCGACGAATCCGCGGGGGCGCTGCGTGCGATGCGCGGCCGAGTCGACGGGCTGCTGGTGATGGCGCCGCACATCGAGCCGGAGACGCTGGAGCGCGCGATCCCGCAGGCGCTGCCCGCCATATTGATCAACAGCCATGACGATGTTCCGGGCCGGCCGGCACTACGCTTCGACAACAAGGCGGGCGCCGAGGCGATGGTCGACCACCTCGTCGCCAACGGCTACCGCCATATTGTCCACATCGCCGGGCCCGAAGGCAATGTCGACGCCCAGGAGCGCATGCAGGGCTATTGCGACGCGATGGCGCGCCACGCGCTCGCGCCACGCGTGATCGCCGGCGATTTCAACGAAGAGGGCGGCGAGGAAGCCGCGCGCCAGATCCTGGCGAGCACCACGCATACCGACGCAGTGTTCGCCGCCAACGACATGATGGCGATCGGCTGCCTCCACGGGCTGCGCAGCGCGGGGAAGCGCGTGCCGGAGGACGTCGCCGTCGCCGGCTTCGACGACGTGCCGCTCGCCCGCTATCTCGCGCTCACCACGCTCCGCGTGAACATCGCCGAGATGGGGGCGCACGCGGTCGCGCGGCTGATCGACCTGCTCGAGGGCAAGGACCCGGGCCGCGACAGCGAGATCCAGACCCCCGAGCTCGTCGCGCGCGCCACCACCGCGCCGCGCCCGGGCTTCGGAGCCGGGCATGCGTGACCGCGTCCTCGCCTCTTTTTCGGCTGTGACTGTAACCGGTTCCAGCTCCCTGCCCTCCCTGTTTACACCCCCCCTCGGGGGCGGCACTGCACGCGCCGCCCCCAATTTTTTGGGGTGA
>CBIFVW010000056.1:0-16372 GCA_966186155.1 uncultured Sphingomonas sp. | reverse complement strand
CCGCCATGACCTTCAACTTCTTCCTCAACAACGCACTCACCTATCGCGAACAGCGGCTGAAGGGGGCGAGGGAGATGCTCGGCGGCTGGGTGTCGTTCTGCGCCGTCTGCGGCGCGGGAGCCGCCGCCAATGTCGGCGTGGCCGCCTTCATCCACAATGTCCAGCATGGCGACTGGCGTTTCGCGGCACTGGCTGGGATCGCAGTCGCCGCAGTGTGGAACTTCGCGCTCTCGTCACGTTTCACCTGGGGCCGTTACTGAGCCCCTCCCCAATGCGGGGAGGGGCCTTTTTGCGGTGGACAGCGGTTCCGGCTTTCCGCATGGCCTTGGCATGACCGTGGACCAGCCCATCCTCGTGCTCACCACCGGCGGCACGATCGACAAGCAATATTTCGACGCCTCGAGCAAATACACGATCGTCGGCACGATGGTGACCCGGCTGCTCGAGGTCGGACGCGTCACGCACCCGTTCGAGATCGAGGAAGTGATGCGCAAGGACAGCCTCGAGATGGACGATGCCGACCGCGCGGCGATCGCCGCGCGCGCCGCCGCCGCCTCGGCCACGCGGATCGTCGTCACCCACGGCACCGACACCATGACCGAAACCGCCAAGGCGCTCGCCGGCATTCCGGGCAAGACGATCGTCCTGGTCGGCGCGCTCGCGCCCGCGCGCTTCGCCGAGACCGACGCGCCGTTCAACCTCGGCATGGCCTTCGCCACCGCGCAGGTCGCCCCGCCGGGAGTCTATATCACGATGAACGGCACGGTCTTCGCCGGCGACCGTGTGGTCAAGGATCGCGAGGCGGGGCGTTTCGTCACTATCTAGCGAGGATCCCCGGCAGCTTCAGTCCCTTCTCGCGTGCGCAGTCGAGCGCGAGGTCATAGCCGGCATCGGCATGGCGCATCACGCCGGTGGCGGGGTCGTTCCACAGCACGCGCTCGAGCCGCCGGGCGGCCTCGGGCGTGCCGTCGGCGACGATCACCATGCCGGCGTGCTGCGAATAGCCCATGCCGACGCCGCCGCCATGGTGGAGCGACACCCAGGTCGCGCCCGATGCGGTGTTGAGCAGCGCGTTGAGCAGCGGCCAGTCCGAGACGGCGTCCGATCCGTCGCGCATCGCCTCGGTCTCGCGATTGGGGCTCGCGACCGATCCGCTGTCGAGATGGTCGCGCCCGATCACGATCGGCGCCTTGAGTTCGCCGCTTGCGACCATCTCGTTGAAGGCGAGGCCCAGCCGGTGCCGGTCGCCCAGTCCCACCCAGCAGATCCGCGCGGGCAGGCCCTGGAACTTGATCCGCTCGGCCGCCATGTCGAGCCAGTTGTGGAGATGCGCGTCGTCGGGCAGCAGCTCCTTCACCTTGGCGTCGGTCCGGCGGATGTCCTCGGGGTCCCCTGAAAGCGCCGCCCAGCGGAACGGGCCGATGCCGCGGCAGAAGAGCGGGCGGATATAGGCAGGGACGAAGCCCGGGAAGTCGAAGGCGTCGGCGACGCCCTCGTCTTTCGCCATCTGGCGGATATTGTTTCCGTAATCGACCGTCGGCACGCCCGCCGCGTGGAAGTCGAGCATCGCGCGGACATGCACCGCCATCGACGCCTTCGCCGCCTTCGCGACGCCCTCGGGATCGCGCTCGCGCCGCTCGATCCACTCGGCGACGGTCCAGCCTGCGGGGAGATAGCCGTTGACCGGATCGTGCGCCGAGGTCTGGTCGGTGAGCAGGTCCGGACGGATGCCGCGGGCGAACATCTCGGGCAGGATCTCGGCCGCGTTGCCGAGCAGGCCGACCGAGACCGGCTCGTCGGCGTCCCGGATGATGTCGAGCGCCTCGTCGATGGTCTCGGCGGCGCGGTCGAGATAGCCGGTGCGCACGCGCATCTCGATCCGGCTCGGCTGGCATTCGATCGCGAGGCAGCTCGCCCCCGCCATCACCGCGGCGAGCGGCTGGGCGCCGCCCATGCCGCCCAGGCCGGCGGTGAGGAGCCAGCGGCCCTTGAGATCGCCGCCATAATGCTGGCGCCCCATCTCGGCGAAGGTCTCGTAGGTGCCCTGCACGATGCCTTGGGTGCCGATATAGATCCACGAGCCCGCGGTCATCTGGCCGTACATCGCCAGCCCCTTGCGATCGAGCGCGTTGAAATGCTCCCAGGTCGCCCAGTGCGGCACGAGGTTGGAGTTGGCGAGCAGGACGCGCGGGGCGTCTTCATGGGTGCGGAACACGCCCACGGGCTTGCCCGACTGGATCAGCAGCGTCTCGTCGGCCTCCAGGTCGCGCAGCGCCGCGACGATCTGGTCGTAGCTCTCCCAGTCGCGCGCGGCCCGGCCGATGCCGCCATAGACCACCAGCTCCTCGGGCCGCTCGGCGACGTCGGGGTGGAGGTTGTTCATCAGCATCCGCAGCGGCGCTTCGGTGAGCCAGCTCCTGGCGGTGCGCTCGGTGCCCGTGGCGGGGCGGATGATGCGGCTGTTGTCGGTGCGAGTCATTCCGGGGCTCCGGCAAAGGTCAGGCAGGCCTGAAGGACTTGAGTCAGCGTGTCGCGCATCGGAGCGGCGCGTGCCGGGTCGTAGGGTGTCGGCCAATGCGCCTCGTCGAAGATCTCGGGCTCGTCGACATAGCCGCGACAGGCCAGCTCCATCTGGACCGCGTGCACGCCCTGTCCGGGCCGGCCATAATGGCGCGTCGTCCAGCCGCCGCGGAAGCGCCCGTCGGTCACCTGGTTCCACTCGGTCGCGGCGCAAACCGCCTCGACCGCCGCGCGCAGCTCGGGGTCGCAGGTCGCGCCGCCATTGGTGCCGATGTTGAACTGCGGCAGCTCGCCCTCGAACAGCCGCGGCACGTGGCTGCGGATCGAGTGGGCGTCGTAGAGGACGATGCGCGGATGGGTCGCGCGGAGGCGGGCGATCTCGGCTTCGATCGCGGCGTGGTACGGATCGAAGAAGGTCTCGCGGCGCCAGGCGATATTGGTCGGGTGCGGCGCGGCGTCGCGATAGAGCGGATCGCCGTCGAAGGTCGTGGTGGGGCAGAGCTCGGTCGTCGCCTGGCCCGGATAGAGCGACGCGCCCGAGGGATCGCGGTTCACGTCGATCACGCTGCGGGAGATGCGCGTGCGGATCGTCGTCGCACCGAGGCCGGCGGCGAAGTCGTAGAGCCGGTCGATCCACCAGTCCGCGTCCTTGCGCGCCAGCCAGGGCGAGACGAAATGCTGCTCGAGGTCGGGCGGAATGTCGGTCCCGGTATGCGGAAAGGCGACGATCAGCGGCGCATCGCCGCGATGGACCTCGAGCCAGTTCATGCGACCCCCGGCAGCGCGATTCCCGCCGCTTCGGCCACCGCACCGCCGCCCACCAGCGCGATCGCCGCTTCGATGTCCGGATGGAAATGCCGGTCGTGATCGAGCATCGGCACGTCGCGACGCAGCCGCGCCCGCACTCGCTCGAGCGCCTCGGACGAGGTCAGCCCGGCATGGAAGTCGCACCCCTGCGCCGCGGCGAGCAGTTCGATCCCGATCACCGCGCGCGCGTTCGCAGCCATGTCGAGCAGCCGGCGGGCGCCATGCGCGGCCATCGAGACATGGTCCT
The DNA here is from genome assembly GCA_966186155.1 of uncultured Sphingomonas sp. Lineage (GTDB taxonomy): Bacteria > Pseudomonadota > Alphaproteobacteria > Sphingomonadales > Sphingomonadaceae > Sphingomonas. The sequence continues at coordinate 12,798 of CBIFVW010000056.1, read as the reverse complement.
CCTGGTTCGCCGAGGTCGGGATCGAATCGACGCTCGCCGGCATCGCGCGCTGCTTGTTCTCGGAGACGAGCGCGGCGGCGGTCACCTGCGGGATCATGAACCCGGAATTGAGCCCCGGCTGCGGCGTCAGGAAGGCGGGCAGCCCCGACAGCGCCGGATCGACCAGCATCGCGATCCGCCGCTCGGCGATCGAGCCGATCTCGCACAAGGCCAGCGCGATCATGTCCGCCGCGAAGGCGACCGGCTCGGCGTGGAAATTGCCGCCCGACAGCGCCTCGTCGGTGCCGGCGAAGATCAGCGGATTGTCCGAGACGCCGTTCGCCTCGGTCCCGAGCGTCGCGGCGGCCTGGCGCAGCAGGTCGAGCACCGCGCCCATCACCTGGGGCTGGCAGCGCAGGCAATAGGGGTCCTGCACGCGCGGGTCGTCGTCGCGATGCGAGGCGCGGATCGCCGATCCCGCCATCAGCGTGCGCAGCGCTTCGCCCACGGCGATCTGGCCGGGATGGCGGCGGAGCTGGTGGATGCGCGGGTCGAATGGCGCGTCGGTGCCCTTGGCCGCCTCGGTCGAGAGCGCGCCGGTCACCAGCGCCGCCCGGAACAGCGTCTCGGCCTCGAACAGCCCGGCGAGCGCGTTGGCGGTCGAGAATTGCGTGCCGTTGAGCAGCGCGAGCCCTTCCTTGGGGCCGAGCGTCGCCGGCGCCAGCCCCGCCTGCGCGAGCGCCTCGGCGGCGGGCAGCACGCGCCCGCCGGCCTCGATCCGGCCCACCCCGATCATCGTCGCCGCCATGTGCGCGAGGGGGGCGAGGTCGCCGCTCGCGCCGACTGATCCCTGGCTCGGCACCACCGGCACCAGGCCGCGGGCCAGCATCGCCTCGAGCAGCGCCACCGTCGCCGGCTGCACGCCCGACGCGCCCTGCGCCAGGCTCGCGAGCTTCAGCGCCATCATCAGCCGCACGACCGGCGCAGGGGAGGGCGCGCCCGTCCCCGCGGCATGCGACAGCACGATGTTGCGCTGGAGCGTGGCGAGGTCGCCCGCTTCGATCCGCACGCTCGCGAGCTTCCCGAAGCCGGTGTTGATCCCATAGACCGGCGCACCATGCGCCAGGATGCGCGCCACTGCCGCCGCGCTCTCGGCGATCCGCCCCGCCGCGCCCGGATCGAGCCGCGGCACCGCGCCCTCGTAGATCGCCCGCCACTCGGCCAGCGGCACTGCGCCCGGGATCATCGTGACTTCGTGCATTCGCCCTTCCACACCCTGGCATGGAGCGGGTTCAGCCCCATGCGATAGACCAGCTCGGCCGGCCGCTCGATGTCCCAGATCGCGAGGTCGCACGACTTGCCGGGCTCGATCGTCCCGACCGCATCGCGCCGTCCCAGCGCCCGCGCCGCCTCGCGCGTCACCCCCGCGAGGCATTCCTCGACCGTCAGCCGGAACAAGGTCGCGCCCATGTTCATCACGAGCAGCAGGCTGGTGAGCGGTGATGTGCCCGGATTGCAGTCGGTGGCGAGCGCGATCGGCACGCCCGCCGCGCGCAGCGCGTCGACCGGCGGCAGCCTGGTCTCGCGCATGAAATAGAAGGCGCCGGGGAGCAGCGTCGCCACCGTTCCCGCCCGTGCCATTGCGGCGATCCCGTCCGCGTCGAGATATTCGAGATGATCCGCCGAAAGCGCGCCATGCGCCGCCGCCAGCGCCGCGCCCTGCTGGTTCGAGAGCTGCTCGGCATGGAGCTTCACCGCGAGCCCGTGCGCCTTCGCCGCGGCGAACACCCGCGCGGTCTCGTCGGGGGTGAAGCCGATCCCCTCGCAGAACGCGTCGACCGCGTCGGCGAGGCCCGCCCCGGCCACCGCCGGGATCATCGTCCCGCAGACCAGGTCGACATAGCCTGCCCGGTCGCCCGCATATTCGGGCGGCAGCGCGTGCGCGCCGAGGAAGGTCGTCGCGATCCGCACCTTCCGCTCGCGCCCCAGCGCCCTCGCGGCGCGCAGCATCTTGCGTTCGTCGTCCAGCGACAGGCCATAGCCCGACTTCACTTCGACCGTCGTCGCGCCCTCGGCGATCAGCGCGTCGAGCCGGGGGAGCGCGCCCGCCACCAGCTCGGCTTCGCTCGCCGCTCGGGTCGCGCGCATCGTCGAGACGATGCCGCCGCCCGCGCGCGCGATCTCCGCATAGCTCGCACCCTGCAGCCTGAGCTCGAACTCGTGCGCCCGGTCGCCGCCATGGACCAGGTGGGTGTGGCAATCGATCAGCCCCGGGGTGATCCAGCGGCCCTCGCAGTCGATCGTCTCGGCAGCCGCCGGCGCATCGTCCGCGGAGCCCACCCAGGCGATCCGCCCTTCCTTCGCCGCCACCGCCCCGCGCTCGACGGCGCCCAGTCCGGGGCCCGTCATCGTCGCGATCCGCGCGTTGGTCCAGAGTCGGTCCATGCGCGCATCCTTGCCTGCTCCCGCGAATATGTCTAGACATATTGCACAGGAGGCATCGGATGCGCGATCTCTGGTTCGAAACCGCGTTGCTACCCTCGGGCTGGGCCGAGCGCGTCAGCGTCCGCATCGCCGATGGCCGCATCGCCGAAGTCCTGCCCGAGACCGATCCCGCTCCCGGCGCCGATCGTCACCGCGCGGTGATCCCCGGCCTCGGCAATGTCCACAGCCACGGCTTCCAGCGCGGCATGGCGGGCCTCTCCGAGCGCCGCGGCCGGGCCGACGACGATTTCTGGAGCTGGCGCGAGATCATGTACCGGTTCCTCGACCGGCTCACGCCCGACGACATCGCCGCGATCACCGCCCAGGCCTATGTCGAGATGCTCGAGACCGGCTACACGCGCGTCGGCGAGTTCCACTATCTCCACAACGACGTGGACGGCGCCCCCTATGCCGATCCTGCGGAGACCGCGGGCGCGATCGTCGCCGCCGCCGATCAGGCCGGGATCGGTCTGACCCTGTTGCCGGTCTTCTACGCCCATGCCGATTTCGGCGGCCTCCCGCCCAGGCCGGGCCAGCGCCGCTTCGTCTCGGATCTCGACGGATTCGCGAAGCTCGTCGAGGCGAGCCGGGCCGGGCTGCCCGACGACGCGGTGCTCGGCATCGCTCCGCACTCGCTTCGGGCCGTCACGCCCGAGGAACTGGCGGCGGTCGCCACGCTCGCCGACGGGCCGCTCCACATCCACGCCGCCGAGCAGATGAAGGAAGTCCAGGCCTGCCTCGCCTGGAGCGGCGCGCGGCCCGTCGAATGGCTGCTCGCCAATGCCGATGTCGATGCGCGCTGGACGCTGATCCACGCCACGCACCTCACCGAAGCGGAATGCGAACGGTTCGCAGCTTCGGGGGCGGTGGCGGGCCTGTGCCCCGTCACCGAGGCCAATCTCGGCGACGGCATCTTCCCGGCCGAGCGCTATCTCGCCGCGGGCGGGCGGATCGCGACCGGCACCGACTCCAACATCCTGATCGACGCCGCCGCGGAGCTGCGCGCGCTCGAATATTCGCAGCGCCTGTCGCTCCGCCGCCGCGCGATCCTGGCGGAGGAGGGCGCTTCCGTGGGCGAGGCATTGTTCGCCGCCGCGTTGGCCGGAGCGGGGCAGGCGCTCGGTGTCGCCGCCGGCATCGTCCCCGGCGCGCCCGCCGACCTGGTCAGCCTGAACCTCGGCCATCCCTGCTTCGCCGGCGCTTCCGCAGGCACGCTTCTCGATCGCTGGATCTTCGCCGGCCGGGCCGGTGCGATCGACACCGTATGGCGCGCGGGCGAGATGCGAGTGATTAGCGGTAGCCATGCCGCGAGGGAGGCTATTGCTAATCGTTATCACAAAACGCTGGAGCGGCTGCTCGGGTGACGCTGCAGGAACGCATCCGATCGGACATCGAGGCGCGCATCCGCTCGGGCGAGTTGCGGCCGGGCGACCGCATTCCCTTCGAGCATGAGCTCGTCGCACATTATGGCTGCGCGCGCGCCACGGTCAGCAAGGCGCTCGAGCGGCTCGCCCATGCCGGGCTCATCGAGCGCCGCCGCCGCGCCGGCTCGTTCGTCGCGCAGCCCCAGGTGCACGCGGCGGTGCTCGAGGTGCCCGATCTCGCGCAGCTCATCGCGGCGCGCGGCGAGACCTATCGCTGGGAGCTGCTCACCTGTCGCGTGGTCAACCGCGACGCCGATCTCGAGACCGCCGGCATCCCTGCGCCGGCATTGCTGATCGAAGGCACCCACCATGCGGGCGCGCTGCCCTTCGCCGCCGAGCACCGGCTGATCGCGCTCGACACGGTTCCGGTTCCGCGTGCCGACACGTTCGAGGCCGAGGCTCCCGGTTCGTGGCTGCTCCACCACGTCCCCTGGACCGACGCGCGCCATCGCATCCGCGCCGTCCCGGCGAGCCGCGCGCTCGCGTCGCAGCTCCGCCTCGCGCCGCATGCCGCCTGCCTCCAGGTCGAGCGCTGGACCTGGCGCTCGGGCCGTGCCGTCACCTTCGTCCGCCAGACCTTCCCGGGCGATCGCTACGACCTCGTCGCCGAGTTCACGCCGGGCGGGTAATGATGCCGGCCTTAGGACGTATCTAGATTCAACAGATCCTCCCCCGGAGGGGGAGGAATTTTGACGTCAGCCCAGCTAGATCTCCAGCTAGATCTCCAGCTGGCTCCCCAGCTCGACCACGCGATTGGTCGGCAGCTTGAAGAATTCCATCGCGCTTTCGGCGTTGCGCACCATCGCCGCGAACAGCTTCTCGCGCCACAGCGCCATGCCCGGCCGGTCCGACGCGATCAGGGTCTGGCGGGCGAGGAAATAGCTCGTGTCCATCGGCTTGAACGGCCCGCCCGGCACGTTCGCGCCGCCCAGCGCCGCGGGCACGTCGATCTCGTCCATGAAGCCATAGTGGAGGATCACCCGGTGGAAGCCCTCGCCGAGATCGGCCACCTCGCAGCGTTGCGTCACGGGTATGTGCGGGACTTGCTCGACCGCGGCGGTGAGCACCACCACGCGCTCGTGCAGCACGCGGTTGTGCTTGACGTTGTGGAGCAGCGCCGGGGGGATGTCATAGGCGTTGGAGGCGAGGAAAACCGCCGTTCCCGGCACGCGGTTGAGCGCATGCGCGGCCGATCGGATGAACAGTTCGACCGACATCGATCCCTCGTGCAGCCGCTGGCGCACCAGCTTGCGTCCGGTCGCCCAGGTGGTGAGCACGGTGAACGCCGCCGCCGCGATCAGCAGCGGGAACCAGCCGCCGTCGGGGATCTTGGTGAGGTTCGAGGCGAAATAGAGCGCGTCGATGAACAGGAAGGTGCCGGTCACCAGCCCCGCCAGCGCGGGCGGCCAGCGCCATACCGCGAAGGTCAGCACGCCGAGCATGCAGGCGGTGATGAACATCGTGCCGGTCACGGCGATGCCATAGGCCGCGGCGAGGTTGCTCGAGCTCTTGAAGCCCAGCGCCAGCAGGATCACCATCGCGAGCAGCAGCCAGTTGACGATCGGCACATAGATCTGCCCGGCCGCCTTGGCGCTGGTATGGGTGATGCGGATGCGCGGCAGGAAGCCCAGCTGCACCGCCTGCTGCGTCACCGAGAAGGCGCCCGAGATCACCGCCTGGCTCGCGATGATCGTGGCCAGCGTCGCCAGGATCACCAGCGGCAGCCGCGCCCAGTCCGGCGCCATCAGGAAGAAGGGGTTCTCGGCGGCGCCGGGCGTGTGGAGCAGCAGCGCCGACTGGCCCAGATAGTTGAGCATCAGGCAGGGGAAGGCGATGTAGAGCCAGGCGATGCTGATCGCCTTGCGGCCGAAATGGCCCATGTCGGCGTAGAGCGCCTCGGCGCCGGTCACCGCCAGCACCACCGATCCCAGCGCCAGGAAGGCGAGCAGCGGGTCGAGCAGGAAGAAGTCGAGCGCGTACCAGGGGTTGAGCGCCCACAATATCTCGGGCGCGCGGGCGATCTGGGCGACCCCCATGACCGCGAGCACGAGGAAATAGACGATCATGATCGGGCCGAACAGCTTGCCCACGGCGGCGGTGCCGCGCGACTGGATCATGAACAGCGCGATGATGATCGCGATCGTGATCGGCAGCACGAGCGGCGTGAGCCCGTCATGCACCACCGTCAGTCCCTCGACCGCCGAGAGCACCGAGATCGCCGGCGTGATGATCGCGTCGCCATAGAAGAGCGCGGTGGCGAGCACGCCCAGGATCACGATCCCGCCGCTCCAGCGATGCTCGCCGAGCTTGCGCAGGATCAGCGCGAGCAGCGCCAGGCTGCCGCCCTCGCCCTTGTTGTCGGCACGCATGATGATGAGGACGTATTTGGCGGTGACGATCAGCATCATCGTCCAGAAGATCAGCGAGAGCACGCCGAAGACGTGCGCCCGGTCGACCGCCAGCGGATGATGGCCGACGAAGCTCTCCTTGAGCGAATAGAGCGGCGAGGTGCCGATGTCGCCGAACACCACGCCGATGGCGCCGACCGCCAGTGCCGAGAGGCGATCGCCATGCGCATGGGCTTCCGCGGGCTGGGATGCTTCTTCGCTCAAACCCGGTCCCTCCGGTTCGAATTGCCCCCTGACGGAGCGCGGCGGCGCCTAATGCGACCGTCCGGCGGCGTCGTCCAGCGCGAATCTTCACGCTTTCCTTATGCGGTGGGCGATCCTTCGCATGGAAGCTTAATCCGGCGGCGGCGCATATCGGGCCGGCATTCTTCCCTGTCGCGGAGTAACGACATGCCCGCTTTCACCCCGCGCGACCTCGGTTGCCGAGCGGCCGGCCTGTCGCTGCTCGCCGGTTGCGCGGTCGCGTCGCGCTGGCTCGCGCTTTCGGCGCACCGGCCGCCGGGGCACGCCGTCAGCGCGATCGAGCTGCTCGCCGCCGCGCTCGCCGCCGCGACCCTGGGCTGCGGCCTCGCGCTGCTGTTCGAGGGAGCCGGCCTGTTCGAGCTGATCCCCGTGCCGCAGCGGCACTGGTACCGCGGGATCTAAGGCATATCGACCTTCAACATTCCTCCCCCGGAGGGGGAGGGGGACCGCGCCCGTAGGGCGTGGTGGAGGGGTAATAGCCTCAAGCGATGTCGCAAGTGGAGAATACCCCTCCACCAGCCTGCGGCTGGTCCCCCTCCCCCTCCGGGGGAGGAATGAAATGAGCCGTCTCGGGAATGTCGATACGATCTAACTAAGGGCTGATTTTATACGTTCTTTACGTCCCGCCATCGCTTCCCCGTGGAAGCTTAACGGCCCTCGGGGCCATCTCGCCACCGTCGCTCGGCCCGTTCGGCCGGCCCATGCATCATCGGGGCAACCATCATGAACGACCTGATCTGGCTCGGCGTGCTCGCGGGACTCTTCCTGCTCTCGCTCGCCTATGTCCGCCTCTGCGACAAGGCCTGAGGAGACCGCCATGCCGCTTCCCTACCTACTCGCCGGGCTCACTGCGCTGGGCCTTCTCCTCTATCTCGTGGCCGTACTCGTCCGGCCCGAGCGCTTCTGATCGGACCCCGTCATGACCGTCCAGGGCTGGATGCTCATCCTCGTCTTCGTCCTCGTCCTCGTCGCGCTCGCGAAGCCGGTGGGGCTGTGGCTGTTCGCCGTCTACGAGGGGCGGCGCACGCCGCTCCATGTCGTGCTCGGCCCGGTCGAGCGCGGCTTCTACCGGCTCGCCGGGGTCGATCCCGACGAGGAGCAGGGCTGGCGCCGCTACGCGCTGCACATGCTGCTCTTCCAGCTCGCGACTTTGCTCTTCACCTATGCGGTACTGCGCCTCCAGGGCGCGCTGCCGATGAACCCGCGCGGGCTTCCCGGCCTGCCCGCCGACGGTGCGATGAACACCGCGATCAGCTTCACCACCAATACCAACTGGCAATGGTATGCGGGCGAGGGCGCGCTTTCGAACCTCAGCCAGATGCTGGGGCTGACGATCCACAATTTCCTGTCGGCGGCGACCGGCATCGCGATCGCCTTCGCGCTGTTCCGCGGCTTCGCGCGGCGCCAGGCGGCGGGGATCGGCAATTTCTGGGCCGACCTGACGCGGATCACGCTCTACGTGCTGCTGCCCGCCTGCATCGTCTATGCGCTCTACCTGGTCGCGAGCGGCGTGCCGCAGACTTTCGCGACGCTGGTCGACGCCACCACGCTCGAAGGCGCGAAACAGTCGATCGTGCTCGGTCCGGTCGCCTCGCAGGAGGCGATCAAGATGCTCGGCACCAATGGCGGCGGCTTCTTCAACGCCAACTCGGCGCACCCCTTCGAGAACCCCAGCGCGCTCACCAATTTCGTGCAGATGCTGTCGATCTTCCTGCTCGGCGTCGGCCTCACCTACACCTTCGGCAAGGCGGTGCGGGACACCCGCCAGGGCTGGGCGATCCTCGCCGCGATGCTCGTGCTGTTCCTGGGCGGCGCGGCCCTCGCCTATTGGCAGGAAGCCGCGGGCAACCCGGCGCTCCACCATCTCGGCCTCGCCGGGGGCAATCTGGAAGGCAAGGAGGTCCGCTTCGGCATCGCCGCGAGCGCGCTCTTCGCCACCGTCACCACCGCCGCCTCGTGCGGCGCGGTCAATGCGATGCACGACAGCTTCACGGCGCTCGGCGGCCTGGTCCCGCTGTTCAACATGCAGCTCGGCGAAGTCGTGATCGGCGGCGTCGGCGCGGGCATCTACGGCTTCCTGCTCTTCGCCGTCCTCGCGGTGTTCGTCGCGGGGCTGATGGTCGGGCGCACGCCCGAATATGTCGGCAAGAAGATCGAGAGCCGCGAGGTCAAGCTCGCCGTCCTCGCCATCGCCGCGCTGCCGCTGATGATCCTCGGCGGCACCGCGCTCGCCTCGGTGCTCCCCGCGGGGCTCGCCGGTCCGCTCAACAAGGGGCCGCACGGCTTCAGCGAGATCCTCTACGCCTTCACCTCGGCGGCCGCGAACAACGGCTCGGCCTTTGCCGGCCTCGGCGCGGGCACGCCCTTCTACAATGGGTTGCTCGGCGTGGCGATGTGGATCGGCCGCTTCTTCGTCATCCTCCCCGTGCTCGCCATCGCCGGCGGCCTGGCGGCGAAGAAGGTCCATCCCGAATCCGCCGGATCCTTCCCCACCACGGGGCTGCTCTGGGTGGGGCTGCTCGTCGGCATCATCCTGATCCTCGGCGGCCTCACCTTCCTGCCGAGCCTCGCGCTCGGGCCCGTCGCCGATCACCTCGCGACGGCCCACGGCCAGCTCTTCTGAGGGCAGTCCCATGACCATGACGACGATGTTCACCCCCACCCCGATCCGCCCCGCCATCGGCGATGCATTCCGGAAGCTGAGCCCCCGCGCGCTCGTGAGGAATCCCGTGCTCTTCACCACCGCCGTGGTGGCGCTGCTGCTCACCGTGCTGCTGTTCCTCGGCGGCACCAGCCTCGCGGTCCCGTTCCAGCTCCAGCTCATCGCCTGGCTCTGGCTCACCGTGCTCTTCGGCACCTTTGCCGAGGCGCTGGCCGAGGGCCGGGGCCGCGCCCAGGCGGCATCGCTGCGCGCCACCAAGTCCGAGCTCACTGCGAAATTGCCCGACGGGCGCAGCGTGCCGGCCTCGCAGCTCCAGAAGGGCCAGGTCGTGCTCGTCGAGACCGGCGACCTCATCCCCGCCGACGGCGAGGTGATCGAAGGCGTCGCCTCGGTCAACGAGGCCGCGATCACCGGCGAGAGCGCGCCTGTGATCCGCGAGGCGGGCGGCGACCGCTCGGCCGTCACCGCGGGCACCCGCGTCATATCGGATTCGATCCGCGTCCGCGTGACGCAGGAGCCAGGCCAGGGCTTTCTCGACCGCATGATCGCGCTGGTCGAGGGTGCCGAGCGGCAGAAGACGCCGAACGAGATCGCGCTCACCATCCTGCTCGTCGGCCTGACGATCATCTTCCTGATCGCCGTCGCCACGATCCCCGGTTTCGCCTCCTATGCGGGCGGCGAGGTGCCGGTGGCGATCCTCGCCGCGCTGCTGATCACCTTGATCCCGACCACGATCGCGGCCCTGCTATCGGCGATCGGCATCGCGGGCATGGACCGGCTGGTGCGCTTCAACGTGCTCGCCAAGTCCGGCCGGGCAGTGGAGGCGGCGGGCGACATCGACGTGCTGCTGCTCGACAAGACCGGCACGATCACGATCGGCGACCGTGCCGCGAGCGAGTTCCGCCCGCTGGGCGGGATCACCGCCGATGAGCTGGCCCGCGCCGCGCTCTTCGCCAGCCTCGCCGACGAGACGCCCGAGGGTCGCTCGATCGTGACGCTCGCCCAGGGCCGGTACGCCGTCGCCACGCGCGCGCTGCCCGCCGGGGCCGAGGTGATCCCCTTCACCGCCCAGACCCGCATCTCGGGCATCCGCGTCGGCGACAGCCTGATCCAGAAGGGCGCGGTCGACGCGGTGCTGCGCGCCAATCCGGGCGTGGCGGAAACCGCCGCCGCCGCGGACCTGCGCAAGATGACCGACGAGATAGCGCGCCTCGGCCAGACTCCGCTCGCGGTGGCGCAGGACGGCCGCCTGCTCGGCGCGGTCGCGCTCAAGGACGTGGTCAAGGCCGGCGTGCGGGAGCGCTTCGCGGAGCTCCGTCGCATGGGCATTCGCACGGTGATGATCACCGGCGACAATCCGCTCACCGCCGCCGCGATCGCCGCCGAGGCGGGAGTCGACGACTTCCTCGCCGAGGCGACGCCCGAGGACAAGCTCGCGCTGATCCGCAAGGAGCAGCAGGGCGGTCGGCTTGTCGCGATGTGCGGCGACGGCACCAACGACGCGCCCGCGCTTGCCCAGTCGGACGTCGGCGTCGCGATGAACACGGGTACCCAGGCCGCGCGCGAGGCGGGCAACATGGTCGATCTCGACAGCGATCCGACCAAGCTCATCGAGATCGTGGGGCTGGGCAAGCAGCTGCTGATGACGCGCGGCGCGCTCACCACCTTCTCGGTGGCGAACGACATCGCGAAATATTTCGCGATCATCCCGGCGATGTTCGTCACGCTCTATCCGGGCCTCGGCGTGCTCAACGTCATGCGCCTGGCGAGCCCCGAGAGCGCGATCCTCTCGGCGATCATCTTCAACGCGCTGATCATCCCCTGCCTCGTGCCGCTCGCGCTGAAGGGCGTGCGGTACCGGCCGATCGGCGCCGGTCCCCTGCTCGCGCGCAACCTCGCCATCTACGGCCTGGGGGGCGTGCTGGCGCCGTTCGTGGGGATCAAGCTGATCGATCTGGTGATCGCCGGTCTCCACCTCGCCTAGGAAGAAGAAAATGCTCGACGACTTCACGTCCGCGATCCGCCCGGCCCTGGTGCTGACGCTGCTCTTCGCCGCGCTGCTCGGCCTCGTTTATCCCGCCGCGCTCACCGGCGTCGGCCAGCTGGCGTTCCCGCATCAGGCCAATGGCAGCCTGATCCGCGAGAACGGCAAGGTGATCGGCTCCGAGCTGCTCGGCCAGGGCTTCGCGAGCCCACGCTATTTCCACGGCCGTCCTTCGGCCGCCGGCTCGACCGGCTACGACGCCGCCGCCTCGGCCGGCTCGAACCTCGGTCCCGCCTCGCAGGCGCTCGCCGACCGCGTCGCGAAGGACATCGCCGCGAACCGCACCGCACCAGCAACATCGGTCCCCGCCGATCTGGTGACGACCTCCGCCTCGGGGCTCGATCCCGACATCAGCCCCGAGGCGGCCCTTTACCAGGTCGATCGTGTGGCCGCGGCGCGGGGCCTGCGGCCCGCCGAGCTGCGCCGGCTCGTCCAGGACCATGTCGAGCGGCCGCTGCTCGGCTTCCTTGGCGAGCCGCGCGTCAATGTGCTCGCGCTCAATCGCGCTCTCGACCGGGCGGGCAAGCGAGCGCAGTAAGGACGCGTGAGTTCGCCCGATCCCGAGCTGCGCCCGTCTCCGGAGGCCCTTCTGCGCCAGGCAGCGCGGGAGGGCCGCGGCCGTTTGAAGGTGTTCCTCGGCGCCGCTCCCGGCGTCGGCAAGACCTATGAGATGCTGAGCGAAGGCGCCGCGCGCCGGCGTTCCGGGGTCGACGTGGTGATCGGCGTGGTCGAGACGCATGGCCGCGCCGAGACCGAGGCATTGGTCCATGGCCATGCGATCGTGCCGCGTCGCGAGGTCGAGTATCAGGGCCGCGCGCTTGCCGAGATGGACCTCGACGCCATCCTCGCGCGCCGCCCGCAGCTCGTGCTGGTCGACGAGCTGGCGCACACCAACGCCCCCGGCAGCCGCCACGACAAGCGCTGGCAGGATGTCGAGGAGCTGCTCGCCGCGGGGATCGACGTCTTCTCGACGCTCAACATCCAGCATCTCGAGAGCCTCAACGACGTCGTCGCCTCGTTCACCAAGGTCCGCGTGCGCGAGACCGTGCCCGATCGCGTGCTCGAGAATGCCGAGATCGAGATCGTCGACATCCCGCCCGACGAGCTGATCGAGCGGCTCAAGGAAGGCAAGGTCTATGTCCCGCAGGAGGCGACGCGGGCGCTCGGCCACTTCTTCTCGAAGACCAATCTCTCTGCTCTGCGCGAGCTGGCGCTGCGCCGCGCCGCGCAGGCGGCGGACGTGCAGATGCTCGACTATGTTCGCGCGCACGCGCCGTCTCGATATGCACCGCGGTCCAGGGCGCGCGCGCGCCAGTTCGATGATGCCGAGCGCAAGCGCCTCGCCGGCACGCTGCAGCTCGCCAGCCAGCTCGGCGCGCAGGTCGCGTCGATCCCCGCGGAATCGGTGGTCGAGGGCCTCAAGGCCTTCGCGACCGAAGCGCGCGCCACCCAGCTCATCGTCGGCAAGTCGGCGCGCTCGCGTTGGTTCGAGCTGCGCCACGGATCGGTGGTCGATCAGCTGGTACGCGAGACGCCGGGCGTCGCGGTCCATGT
>CBIFVW010000055.1:0-16580 GCA_966186155.1 uncultured Sphingomonas sp. | reverse complement strand
CACGCTGCCGGCCAAGGGCCTGATCACCGACATCGAATGCGAGACGCGCGACCGCAACCATCTCGACCGGCTGATCACCGCGCTGCGGCGGGCGCAGTACGAGGTGAGCCAGGTGGAATTGGCGTGACTTTCTAAAATCCTCCCCCAGCTCGCCGGGGGATTTTTCGCTTCCCCTTGCCAAGTCACGCCAAAGCGAATCGCACGCGCGACGAGTTGAGTCGTCGCTGGATTCACACGATTCGTCGCTCCCGATAAGATGCACGTGCGCAGGGAAAACCGCGCAAAGGCAGCCAGTTGCGCGGCCCGATGGTTAATGCCCGCGCTCTCCGTGAAAATGGTGAATCGTTAACCCTCTTTCATGGTAAAGCCGCTTTTCATCCTCCCCGATCCGCAGCATAGTCCGCCCCAAGGAGGCCGGGGGTAACGGCCGGAGCAAAGGGGCGATCGAGCGGTGACTGCACTTTCCCGTTTCCCGCGGTTCTTCGTCACCAGTCCCTCGCCCTGTCCCTATCTGCCGGGACGCCAGGAGCGTAAGATCTTCACCGAGCTCGCCGGCCAGCACGCGGGCGAGCTCAACGACGCGCTGGGCCGGATAGGCTTCCGCCGCAGCCAGTCGGTCGCCTACCGGCCGAGCTGCGCGGGCTGCACCGCCTGCGTCTCGGTCCGCGTCGTCGCGGACGAATTCCGGCCCAATGCCAGCCAGCGCAAGCTGCTGAAGCGCCATGGCGACCTCGAAGTCACCGCCTGCAAGCCCTGGGCGACCGAGGAGCAGTTCGACCTGCTCCACCGCTACCTCAAGGTCCGCCACCCGGGCGGCGGCATGGCGGCGATGGACGAGAACGACTATGCCGACATGGTCGAGCAGTCGCCGGTCAGCTCCTATGTGATCGAATATCGCGAGCCGAGCGTGGACGGCGAGCGCGGCCGCCTGGTCGGCGCGTGCATCACCGACCAGCAGGCCGACGGGCTCTCGATGATCTACAGCTTCTTCGTCGCCGACGACGAGGGCCGCCCGGGCATGGGCAATTTCATCATCATGGACCATATCCTGCGCAGCCGCGCGGCGGGCCTGCCCTATGTCTATCTCGGCTATTGGGTAAAGGGTTCGGAGCGGATGGCGTACAAGACCCGCTATCGCCCGCTCGAGGTACTCGGCCCGAACGGCTGGGCGCTGCTCGAGGACGAGGAGGCCGAGGTGGCGATGCCGATGCCGGTCAGGGCTTCGGTGCTGGCCTAGTTTTCCGTCACCCGGCGGTTCGGAGGTTCACTCCTCCCCGCCCAGCCGGTCGACATGCAGATCGACCGCGAGCCGTTCCTCGCCTTGCCCGATCCGCATCCCGCCAGTGGCCGCCGCCCCGGTCGCGTCTAGCCCGATCGCGACGCGGACATAGCTCTCGTCGGGGCTGAGCCCCGTCGCGGGATCGAATCCGACCCAGCCGAGCCCGTCGACCCAGGCCTCGGCCCAGGCGTGCGGCGCGCAGCGCGCGGCGTGCTCGGCGCGATAGCCCGAGACGTAGCGCGCCGGCACCGCCAGTCCGCGCGCGGCGGCGATGAACATCTGCGCGACGTCGCGCGAGCTGGCCTCTCCCGTGGCGAAGGCCTGAGCGGCGGTCACGCCGGTGTCGGGCAGATCGGGCACGCAGGCGAAGCGGGCGTGGAACGCCGCATTGAGCCGGTGGAGCCGGTCCAGCCCGTCGCCGGCGGCATGGTCTCGCGCGAAGGCCGCCAGCTCCCCGCTCGCGCCGGTGCGCGGCGTCGGGCGCAGGTAGAAGAGAGGCGGCAGCGGCTCGATCGACCCACGCACCACGCCGCTCGCCTCGGTGGTGAGCGCTTCGCCGGTGACGGTGATGTCGAGCGCCTCGATCGGGCCCTCGGCATAGAGCATGGTGACGGCATTGCCGAAGCCGTCGGTCGCGTCGCGCATCCGGGCGTCGCAATCGACGCCGACCAGCCAGCTCACCACGGTCTGGTCCTGCGTGTCGCCCGGCGTGAGGCGCAGCAGCTGCACGATCCGCGCCTGAGGCTCGCTGAAGCGGTACTGGGTGCGGTGGTCGATCGCGATGCGCATGGCTAGATGAACCGGAACTGCCGCGCGATCGCGCCGTCGAGCATCGCATTCTCGCGGACGAAAGCCTCGAGATATTCGTGCAGGCCGCTGACGATCACGTCGTGGGTGCGCGTCTTCTGCATCCGCGCGAGCCGGGCACGCGCCATCCGGTCGGCCTCGCCCTGGAGTCCGGTGCGCTTGGCGAGCGCGTTGAGCAGGCTCACCACCTCCTCGACGCAGGCGGCGAGGCTGCGCGGCAGCTCGAAGCGGCTGATCAGCAGGTCGATCACGTTCGCGGGCTGGAGCCCGTCATTGTAGAGCCAGCGATAGGCGTTCACGGCGGAGACGGTCTGGAGGATCGTGTTCCACTGGTCGCGGTCGACCACGCCGCCCACCGTCTCCCCTTCGGGGAGCAGCAGGTGATACTTCACGTCGACCAGCCGCGCCGTGTTGTCCGCCCGCTCGATCGCGGCGCCGAGCTGGATCAGCAAAGTCGCCTCGTTGCGCATCATGCGGTGGATCGCGCCTTCGAAGCCGCGGGTCTCGCCCTTGACCTGCTCGAGCAGGTTGAGCGTGGTGGCGGCGCTGCCGGTCGACGAGCGGTTCTGCGTCATCAGCCAGGCGCGATTGATCGCGGTCCAGGCCTCGCGCGTGAGGGCGGTGCGCACCGCGCGGGCGTTGTTGCGCGCCATCTCCAGGCAGCGGACGATCGAGCCGGGATGGCTGGCGTCGAGCGTGAGGAAGCGTGCGACCTCGGCCTGCGTCATCGACTGGCCGGTGGCGGCGAAGGCCTCGTCGGTATAGCTGACCGCGAGCGCGCTCTGCCACGCCGCCTCGCCCGCCGGCCTGGCCGAGAGCGCGTCGAGGCGGATCGTCGCCTCGACCAGCCGCGCGATGAAGTCGGCGCGCTCGAGATAGCGGCCGAGCCAGTAGAGCGCCGCCGCGGTGCGCGAGAGCATCAGCATCGGCTCACGCTCCGTCGTCCAGCAGGACGAAGCTGTCCTTGGTGCCGCCGCCCTGGCTCGAATTCACCACCAGCGAGCCCTCGCGCAGCGCGACGCGGGTGAGGCCCCCGGGGACGACGCGAACGCCGTCGCTGCCGGTGAGGACGAAGGGGCGGAAATCGACATGGCGCGGGGCGAGGCCGGCCTCGGTGAGCGTGGGCACGGTCGAGAGCGCCAGGGTCGGCTGGGCGATGTAGCGGTGCGGCTCGGCTATCAGCGCGGCGCGGAATTCCTCGATCTGCGCCCTGGTCGCGGTGGGGCCGACGAGCATGCCGTAGCCGCCCGAGCCGTCGACCAGCTTCACCACCAGCTCGGGCAGATGATCGAGGACATATTTGAGCGCATCGGGCTCGCGGCAGCGCCAGGTCTCGACATTGGGCAGCCTGGCCTCGCCGCCCGAATAGAAGCGGACGATCTCGGGCATGTAGCTGTAGATCGCCTTGTCGTCGGCGATGCCGTTGCCGGGCGCGTTGAGGATCGCGACATTGCCGGCACGATAGGCGGCGACGATGCCCGGCACGCCGAGCAGCGAATCCGGGCGGAAGACGAGCGGATCGAGGAAATCGTCGTCGATGCGCCGGTAGATCACGTCGACCTTCACGCGGCCCGCGATCGTCTGCATCCAGACCACGTCGTCGTCGACCACCAGGTCGGCCGCCTCGACCAGCTCGATGCCCATCGAGTCCGCGAGGAAGCTGTGCTCATAATAGGCCGAGTTGAAATGGCCGGGCGTGAGCACCACGCAGACCGGATGCGGATTGTCCCCCGGTGCGACCGAGCGCATCGTCTGGAGCAGCATGTCCGGATAGCTGTCCACCGGCGCGACGCGGAAGTCGCGGAACAGCTCCGGGCAGAGCCGGATCATCGCCTCGCGATTCTCGAGCATGTAGGAGACGCCCGAGGGGGTGCGGGCATTGTCCTCGAGCACGAAGAACTGGTCGGGCCCGGTACGGACCAGGTCGATCCCGCAGATATGCGCCCAGACGCCGTGCGGCGGGCGGACGCCGTCGACCTCGGCACGGAATTGCTCGTTCAGATAGACGAGCTCGGGCGGGATCACGCCTTCCGCAAGGATCCGACGCTCGCCATAGATATCCTCGAGAAAGGCGTTGATCGCCTCGACGCGCTGGACCAGCCCCTCGGAGAGCCGCGCCCATTCGCCGGCAAGGAAGACGCGAGGCACGATGTCGAACGGAATGATCCGCTCGGCGGCGTCGCTGTCGCCATAGACGGCGAAGGTAATGCCCAATTGGCGGAAGGCTGCCTCCGCCGATTGCTGGCGGCGGTGCAGCTCCGCGGCGTCGGTGTCGGCGATCCATTGCGAAAGCGCGGCGAACTCGGCGCGCGGGCTGTCAGGCCCGCCATGCCCCCAGATCTCGTCGAACGCCTCGCCTGATCCCATGCGCCTCCAAGCCGCCGGAAATGCCGGCGACAGCCATGCTGCAACGCTTTGTTGCGTTGCACAAGGGGGACGTTATGGCGTCAGCTCTCGTATTTGACGCTGCAGCCATAGGGCCGCGTCTCGGCCACCGAGACCGGCTTGCCCGCTTTGAGCTCGCCGAGCGCCGCCAGGACGTGGTTGCGCGCCTTGGCGATGTCGGCGGCGTCGGCGGTCGCGCGGTCGTCGATCCCGCCCTTGTAGACCAGCCGGCCATTGCCATCGATGATGTACATGTGCGGCGTCGTCTTGGCGCCATAGCCCTTGCCGACCAGCCCCTTGGGATCGAGCAGATAGGCAGTGGGCTTCGCCTCCTGGCCGGTCACGAACTTCTGCGCCTCCGGGCCCGTCATATAGCCCTGCTTGCCCGGCGCGCCCGAATTGATCGTCAGCCACACCGCGCCCTGCGCGACGGCGGCGGCCTGGGTCTTCTGCATGTTGCCGCTGTTGTAATGCTTCTGCACGAAGGGGCAGCCGGGATTGTTCCACTCGAGCACGACGGTCTTGCCGCGATATTGCGAGAGATCGACCACCTTGCCGTGCATGTCGAAGGCGCGGAAATTGGGGACCGCGCCGGCGATCTCGGGTTCGGCGGCGAGCGGCGCCGCGGCGGCCAGGGCGGTGACGGCAAGGCCGGCCCACATCCAATGCTTCATCGGACTCTCCTTCTCCTCAGCCCCCGCTCGCAAGGTCGCGCAGCATCGCCTGGGTCAGGATCTGGGGCAGGACCCGCGGCGCGGCCTCGCCGGGCTTGTACCACAGATAGAGCGGAACGCCCGCACGATTGTGCCGCTCGATGAAACGGCCGAGCGCGGGATCGCCGTCTGTCCAGTCGCCGACCAGCACCGCGACCTTGTGGTCGGCGAGTGTCTTGGCGACTTCCGCCGTCTCGATCACGGCCTTCTCGTTGACCTTGCAGGTGAGGCACCAGTCGGCAGTGAAATAGGCGAAGACCGGGCGGCCCTGCTGTTGGAGCTCGGCGAGGCGCGCCTCGCTGAACGGTTCGGCGCCGGCGACGGCCTTGGCTTCGGGCCCGGCGGACCCCGGGCGGACCAGCGCGATCGCAGCGGCGGCGAGGAGGAGCAGCGGCAGCGCGGGAAGCCAGGCATGCGCCTTGCCCCGCGCCTGGCGCCGCCCCGCCCACCAGAGACCGAAGGCGACGAGCATCGCGGCGGCAAGGCCGATCGCCATGCCGCTCACGCCCGCCTGGCGCCCGAGGACCCAGGCGAGCGCGAGCGCGGTCAGGAACATCGGCACCGAGAGGATCCGGCGCAGCGTCTCCATCCAGGCGCCGGGCCTCGGCAACAGGCTGCGGAGGGGCGGCACGAAGCCGAGCAGCAGGAAAGGCAGCGCGATGCCGAGGCCGAGCCCCCCGAACACCGCGAGCGCGGCGGGCCAGGGCAGCACCAGCGCCGCGCCCAGAGCCGCGCCCATGAAAGGGCCGGTGCACGGCGTCGCGATGAACGCCGCGAGCGCGCCGGTCGCGAAGGCGCCGCCATGGCCCTTCGCCGCGGCGCGGTTGACGAAGCCGGGGGCGCTGATCTCGAACAGTCCGGCGAGGTTGAAGGCGATCGCGGTGACGAGCAGGAGCAGCAGCAGGATCACGCGCGGATCCTGGAGCTGGAACGCCCAGCCGAGCGTCGCGCCTCCGGCCCGCAGCGCCAGCAGCGCCCCGCCGAGCGCGAGGCAGACGAGCACCACGCCGGCGGTATAGGCCAGCGCCTCGCCGCGTGGGTTGCCGCCCGCGTCATTGGCCTTGGCGAGGCTCAGCGCCTTGAGGCTCAGGATCGGGAAGACGCAGGGCATGATGTTGAGCAGGAGCCCGCCCAGCACCGCGCCGGCAAAGGCGAGCAGCGCCGCGCTCCAAGACGCTTGCGCCGGTGCCTCGCGGGCGGGCGGGACGGCGCCCGGGACCGCATGCACCGAGAAGCCCTGCGTGCCCCAGGCGAGCAGCCCGTCGATCGGCCCGACCGCGCGCTTCCCGACGGTTTCGATCACGACCCGGTCGCCGTCGCGCACCACCTTCTGCGGCGCCGCATAGTCGAGCACGCCGTCGGTCGCCGGGAAGAAATAGCCCTCCCCCTCCGCAGCGGCGTCCGCCGGATAGGGGATGGCGATGCGGAAAGCCTTGTTCTCGACCTGATAGGTCGCCTGCGCGCCGAGCGGCCTGGGCAACGCCGCGCGCCAGCCGTCGAACTGGCTGCGGAGCGGGGCGGCAACCGCACCATCGCCGACCTGCAGCGTCGTCGCGAGCTCGGCCTTTTCGGGCACGCAGATCGCGTCGGTGCAGACCAGATAGTCGAGCTTGACCTTGATCGGCAGCGCCCCGCGCGCGTCCGCCGGCACCTTGAGCGTCACCAGCGGCGCGAAGGGGCCTTCATAGACATAGTTCATCAGCCCTGCGATGATCAGCCGCTGCGGCACCGGCCAGCGGATCTCGCCGACGCTCGCGCCCTCCGGCAGCGTCCATTCGGCACGGGCCGGAAGCCCCGCATCGCCGGGGTTGAGCCAATAGGCGTGCCAGCCCTTTTCGGGCACCGAGGCGAAGGCGAGCGTGACTTCGCTGCCGGGCGCGGGCCGGTCGGTCTCGGCGACCAGGTCGATGCGCACATGGCGGGTCTTGCCCGGTGCCTCCTGCGCCGTCGCCTGCTGGCCGAGCAGCGCGAGCAGCAGCGCCATCAATCCGAAACGAACCCACGCCATGGAGCGTCCTTGCCGAGGAAGAGCTGTTGGCCCAATAGCAGCCCGGCTGGATTTGCACACGCCGGGGAGTTGGCCCAAGCATGAAAGTCTTCCGTCCGATCGCAGCCGCCGCCGCGCTGCTCGCCGCCGCTCCGATCGCCGCGCAGGAAGCGGCGCCCGCGCCTGCCGCGCAGGCACCCGCCACCCCGCCCAAGCTGGTGGTGATGGTGTCGGTCGACCAGTTCTCGGCCGACCTCTTTGCCGAATATCGCAACCATTTTACCGGCGGCTTCGCGCGGCTGCTCTCGGGCGCAGTGTTCCCCGCCGGCTATCAGAGCCACGCCGCGACCGAGACTTGCCCGGGGCATTCCACCATCCTCTCGGGCGATCGCCCGGCGCGCACGGGGATCATCGCCAACGAATGGTACGACTTCAAGGCGCCGCGCGAGGACAAGAAGGTCTATTGCGCCGAGGACGAGAGCGTGCCCGGCAGCAATTCCGACAGCTATACCGTCGCCGATCAGCATCTTAAGGTGCCCACGCTCGGCGAGTGGATGAAGGCCGCGCATCCCGGCAGCCGCGTCGTCTCGGTCGCGGGCAAGGACCGCGCGGCGGTGATGATGGGCGGCCACAAGACCGACGAGATCTGGTGGTGGGACGGTAAGGGCGCCTTCACCACCTATGCCGGCCGCGCGATGCCGCCGATGGTGGCGCGGATGAACGCCGGCATCGCCGCGCGCATCGCAGAGGCGCAGGCGCCGATGGACCTCGGCTGGTGCGCCGCCAAGTCGCGTGCGATCCCGCTCGGCAACGGCAAGACCGTCGGCGACGGCCGCTTCGCGCGCGCGGCGGGCGACGCCAAGGCCTACCGCATCTCGCCCGAGTTCGACGAATCGATCCTCGCCACCGCGGCGGGGCTCGCCACCGAGATGAAGCTCGGCCAGGGCGCCGACACCGACCTGCTGATCGTCGGCGCCTCCGCTACCGACTATGTCGGCCACACCTTCGGCACCCAGGGCAGCGAGATGTGCCTCCAGCTGATGGCGCTCGACCAGTATCTCGGCAAGTTCCTCGCGGTGCTGGACCAGACCGGCGTCGACTATGTCGTGGCGCTGACCGCCGACCATGGCGGGCTCGACCTGCCCGAGCGCGCGCGCGAGCAGGGGGCGCCCGATGCCGCCCGGATCGACCCGGCGCTGGTCCCCGCCACCATGGGCAAGGCGATCGCGACGAAGCTCGGCCTCGGCGCCAGGCCGGTGCTGGCCGGCAGCGCGGCGGGCGACGTGTACGTCGTCCCCGGCCTCACCAAGGCGCAGCACGACGCGGTGCTCGCCGAGGCGGCGAAGCTCTATTCGGCGCATCCGCAGGTCCAGGCGGTGTTCACCCGCGCGCAGATCGAAGCGACTCCTCTCGCCAAGACCCCGCCCGACACCTGGTCGCTGATCGAGCGCGCCCGCGCCTCGTACAGCGCCGACCGATCCGGCGACCTCGTCATCGCATTGAAGCCGCGGATCACGCCGATCGTCAGCCCGCTCGGCAGCTCGGTCGCGACGCATGGCAGCTTCTGGGACTATGACCGGCGCGTGCCGATCCTGTTCTGGCGCAAGGGCATGACCGGGTTCGAGCAGCCGCTCTCGGTCGAGACGGTCGACATCGCCCCCACGCTCGCCGCGCTGATCCATGTGCCCGTGCCGGGGACGATCGACGGGCGGTGCCTCGACTTGGATGCCGGGCCGGGCGACAGCTGCCGGTAGGCCCGCTCAGCGCCGCCGCTCGAAGATGCGGATGCCCGGGCCGAGATTGTTCGTGCCGATGCCGTTCACCTGGCCGCTCAAGTCCGCGACGAAGGCGGGGTTGGGCGGCGCGCCCGGCGCCAGCGTCGCGGTGTTGCCTTCGATGCGCAGGCCCGCCGAGGGATAGGTCCGCGCCTCGGCCGCCACGACGATGAACCCCGAGCCGTTCTCCTTGCGCGGGCCCTGAACGAAGGTGTTGCCGGCGATCAGCCCGGTGCCGCCCTCGCTCATGTCGATCATGTAGTTGGTCTTGTCGCCCTGGCTGTCGTCGAAGCTGTTGCCGGTGATCGTCACCCGCCGCGCGCGCAGCTTGACGTAATGGCCGCCGGTGCCGCGCTCGAAGCGCGAATTGGTGACGACCACGTCGCCATCGACCGCGAGATAGATCGCGTGGCTGCAATTCTCGGTCTCGCACTGGCCGAGGCCCGCGAAGCTCGAATGGTCGATCGCGATGCGGCGCACCGTCTCGTGCCCGCCGCCGAGAATGCCTTCCTGGCTGTCGAGGAACATCGAATTGGTGACGGTGAGGTCGCCCATCTCGATGCGGATGCCGGCCCCGTTGCCGTCGTTCACCGCGAAGCCGCGGAAGACGATGCCGTCGACCGCCGAGCCGCGCCCGCGCAGCACGAAGGCGGCCTTGTCCTCGCAGACCTCGCGCTCGAAGATCGCAGTGCCGGGCTGGACCGCCTTGAAGGTGATGCGGCCGCCGGTCTGGACGGTGCATTCGCGATAGGTGCCCGGCGCGATGAGGATCGTCGCCGTGCCGTCGCGGACCGCGTTCACGGCATCGTCGAGATGCGCGAAGCCCTGACCGGTCTCGGCGATCACGAAGGGCGCGCGCTGCTGCTGGGCGGCGGCGGGGGCGGCGAGAGCGACGAGCAGGACGAGCGGGGCACGCATGGCGGCACCCTGCAGCAACGGGAGCAAAGGACGGGTTAAGGCCGCGCCGCGCATCGCCTCACCGGAGCGTCCTGATGATGCCCGAGAAGTCGAGCTCCGCGCCTTCGCCGTCGACGAACGCCTGGTAGAGCTGCTGCGCCCGCTCGCCCATCGGCACCTGCGCGCCGACGCTCGCGGCCGCCTCCATCGCGAGCTTCAGATCCTTGAGCATCAGCGGCGCCGCGAAGCCGCCCTGATAGTCGCGGTCGGCCGGGGTCTCCGGGCCGACGCCGGGGACCGGGCAATAGCTCGTCATCGACCAGCTCTGGCCCGAGCTAACCGAAGCGATGTCGTAGAAGCGCTGCGGATCGAGGCCGAGCTTCTCGGCGAGCGCGAAGGCCTCGCACGTCGCGATCATCGTCGCGCCGAGGATCATGTTGTTGCAGATCTTGGCCGCCTGGCCCGCGCCGCTGGCGCCGGCATGGATCACCGCCTTGCCCATGTCCGAAAGGACCGGCTCGGCGCGCGCGAACGCCTGCTCGGTGCCGCCGACCATGAAGGTGAGCGTGCCGGCATTGGCCGCCGCGATCCCGCCCGAGACCGGCGCGTCGACCGCCATCAGCCCGCGCGCCATGGCCGCCTCGGCGACGCGGCGCGCGGTGGCGACGTCGATCGTCGAGCAGTCGATCAGGACCGCGCCGGCCTCGGCATGGTCGAGCAGGACGTCGGTGTAGACCGTTTCGACATGCCTTCCGGCGGGCAGCATCGTCACCACCGCCTCGGCGCCCGCGATCGCCTCGGCCGCGCTGGCAGCGGGCAGGCAACCGGCAGCCTTGGCGCGGTCCAGCGCCTCCTGGCTCAAATCGAAGGCGCGCACGTCGTGCCCCGCCTTGGCGAGGTTCGCGGCCATGCCGCCGCCCATGTTGCCGAGCCCGATGAATGCGATGCGTGCCATCCCTATTTCCCCGTCCACTCGCCCTGCCGCTTTTCGACGAACGCGGTCATGCCTTCCTTCTGGTCGGCGGTGCCGAACAGCGCGTGGAACAGGCGGCGCTCGAAGGCGACGCCCTGTGCGAGCGTCGTCTCGTAGGCGGCGTTGACCATCTCCTTGTTGGCGAGGACCGCGAGCGGCGCCATCGACGCGATCGTCGCGGCGGTCCTGACCGCTTCCTCGACCAGCTCGGCCGCCGGCACGATGCGGCTGACCAGCCCCGCGCGCTCGGCCTCGACGGCGTCGATCGTCCGGCCGGTGAGGCACATCTCCATCGCCTTGGACTTGCCGACCGCGCGGGTGAGCCGCTGCGAGCCGCCCATGCCCGGCGACACCGCGAGCTTGATCTCGGGCTGGCCGAACTTCGCGCTGTCGGCGGCGAGGATGAAGTCGCACATCATCGCGAGCTCGCAGCCGCCGCCCAGCGCATAGCCGGCGACCGCGGCGATCACCGGCTTGCGCGTGCGGGTGAACGCGTCCCAGCCGGCGAAGAAGTCGTGGCCGTACATGTCGGCGAAGCCCTGCGCCTGCATCTCCTTGATATCGGCTCCGGCCGCGAACGCCTTCTCGCTGCCGGTGATCACCGCGCAGCCCTGCGAAGCGTCGGCGTCGAAGGCGCGCATCGCGCGCAGCAGCTCCTCCAGCACCCGGCTGTTGAGCGCGTTCAACGCCTGGGGCCGGTTCAACGTGACGAGCGTCACGGCGCCGCGCTGCTCGACGAGGATGGTTTCGTAGTTCGACATCAATTCCTCCAATCGATCATGCCGGCATCCATTCCTCATCCTCCGGCAACGGCGCGAAGATCTCGTCGATCATCGCGTCGCTGACGCCCTCGGGCGTGGCGGGGTTCCATTGCGGATCATTGTCCTTGTCGAGGATGACGGCGCGGACGCCTTCGAGGAAATCGGGGCTCTGGGCGACGCGGCTGGCGATCGCATATTCCTGGCGCATCTCGTCCTCGAAGCTCCGCCTGCGCCGGCCCTTGCGCACGAGGCGCAGCGAGATCTTCATCGCCTGGGGCGACTTGGTGCGCAGCGTGGTGCGCTGCGCCAGCGCCCAGAAACTCCCATCGGCTTCGAGCGCGGCGAGGATCGCTTCCACCGTCTCGCGGGCGAACAGCCGGTCGATCGCTTCGCGATGGGCGAGGATCTTGGGCTCGGGCTCCGGCACGGCGAGCGAATCGAGGGTCGAATTGATCGCGCGCGGATCGGCGACGATCTCGGCCTTGGCCTCTTCGAGCCGATCGGCGGGCAGATAATGGGTGGCGAGGCCGAGCGCGAGGCATTCGGCGCCGTCGAGCCGGTGGCCGGTGAGCGCGACGAACTCGCCGAGGCAACCCGGCATGCGCGCGAGATACCAGCCGCCGCCGACGTCCGGGAACAGGCCGATGCCGGTCTCGGGCATCGCGAACCGGGTATGCTCGGTCGCCACGCGATAGGTGGCCGGCCGCGCGATCCCGACGCCGCCGCCCATGGTGATGCCGTCCATGAACGCGACCACCGGCTTGGGCCAGGTGAACAGCGCGTGGTTCATCTGATATTCGATGCGGAAGAAGTCGCGCGCGGCCGCGCCGTTGCCGGCGCCGCTCTCGGCGATCATCCGGATGTCGCCGCCCGCGCAGAAGCCGCGGCCCTCGGCGTGATCGATCAGCACCGCCTCGACCGAATTGTCGTCGCGCCAGGCGAGCAGCGCGTCGAGCATCGCGGCGCACATGTCCGTGTTGAGCGCGTGGATCGCCTTGGGCCGGTTCAGCCGGATGCGGCCGACGCGGTTCTCGACGAGGATCTGAACTTCATCGGTCATCCCAAACTTCTCGAAATTCCCGCACAGAAGGGAGTGAAAAAGGCAGTCGATGTTCCTTCTCTGTTCCTATCGGCTATGGCAGATCCGGGGCCTGTAGGACAGCGCGAATTCACTGCCGCGTGAGCTCCCGGCCGACGATCATCCGCATCACCTGGTTGGTCCCTTCGAGGATCGAATGGACCCTGAGGTCGCGCCAGAAGCGCTCGATCGGATAGTCCATGAGATAGCCATAGCCGCCATGGAGCTGGAGCGCGCGGTCGACCACCGCCGATCCGGTGTCGGTGGCGAAGCGCTTGGCCATGGCGGCGAACCGGGTCTTGTCGGGCGCGCCCGCGGTGACCTTCGCCGCGGCGAGATAGAGCAGCGCGCGCGCGGCCTCCAGTTCGGTCGCCATGTCGGCGAGCGTGAACTGGCTGTTCTGGAAATCGGCGATCGGCCTGCCGAACTGCTGGCGATCCTTGGTGTACCTCACCGCCTCGTCGAGACAGCGCTGCGCGCCGCCCAATGAGCAGGCGCCGATGTTGAGCCGGCCGCCGTCCAATCCCATCATCGCGATGCGGAACCCCTCGCCCTCGCCGCCGACGAGATTCTCGGCCGGAACGCGCACTCCGTCCAGGATCACCGCCGCGGTCGGCTGCGAATGCCAGCCGAGCTTGCGCTCCTGCGCGCCGAAGGAGACGCCGGGCATGTCCTTCTCGATCACCAGGCACGATATGCCCTTGGGGCCCTCCTCGCCGGTGCGGACCATGCAGACATAGACTTCGTTCTCGCCGCCGCCCGAGATGAACTGCTTGGTGCCGGTGACGACATAATGGTCGCCGTCGCGCACCGCGCGGGTCTTGAGCGCGGCGGCGTCCGAGCCCGAGCTCGGCTCGGTGAGGCAATAGCTCGCCATCCGCTCCATCGTGACCAGCGAGGGGAGATACTTGTCCTTCACCGCCTGGGCGCCGAACCGGTCGATCATCCAGCTCGCCATGTTGTGGATCGAGATGAAGGCGCTGGTCGAAGGACAGCCATAGGCCATCGCCTCCATGATCAGCGCCGCCTCGAGCCGGCCGAGGCCGATGCCCCCCGACTCCTCGGAGACATAGATCGACGCGAAGCCGAGCTCGGCGGCGGCGCGGATCGTGTCGCGCGGGAAGACGTGCTTCTCGTCCCACTCGCCCGCGAAGGGCGTGATCGCGTCGGCAGTGAACTTGCGCGCCATCTCCTGGATCGCGAGTTGATCGTCGGTGAGTTCGAATTGAGTCATTGCTCCTCCGGCAACATATATTCCCAGCCGTACTGAAAGCGCCGGGTGCAGCCATCCGGCCGGGGTATGCCCAGTTTAAGCCGGCTCAGGATCGATTCGCGCTTCGCCGTGCCAAGCGGCTTTCCCGAAATCCAGACATAGAGATGTTCGGTCGGCTCGCCGACCGGCTCTTCCCGAATCACGAACGGCACGGCGCCGTAAAAGACATAGTTGCGGGCATCCACGCGCAGGATCCGCGCGTCGTCGCGCGTCAGGAACGGATGCATCCGGCGCGGTTCGGCCAGTATCTCGCTTTCGCGGATCGCATAGCTGCCGCGGGGACTCTCGATAGTGAGCTCCATCCCCTCTATTCCCATACCCGCACCCGTCACACGCTCTTCGGCGTGGAGCTGAAAGCTGCTGTACTTCATGCAGAGCGTCGCCGGCCCGGCGATCGGCTCGAACGCGCCATCCTGCAACGCGCCGTGAAGGAGAAGCGCAGCGGCGAGCGCGATCATTCTGCCGCCTTCTCGTGCAGCACGCGCTCGGCGAAGAGCGGGTTGGCGATCTTGACGTCGTTGCGCTCGTACCAGCGCGGCTTGGGAAGCTTCTTCTCCCAGGCGATCTGCTCGATCAGCGTGCCGGCGGTCCAGGCGACGTCGGGGCGCTCGAGATGGATCGGATCGGCATAGGCCTCATCGGCGCCGATGATCTCCCAGCCGTCCTTGCGCAGCGCGTCGATCAGGTCGCCGAGGAACAGCGCCGCCATGTCGGTCTCGTGGAGGAGCAGCACGTGCGCGGGCGAGCGGCCGAGCGCGCGCCGGGCGAGCTCGTCCCCGAAGTCGGCGGATTGGACATGGGTCTCGACATAGAGGTCGCGCAGCGCCGCCATGTCGATGGCCTTGCCCGCCTTCTTCGCGGCGAGGGCCAGGCCTTCCATGTTCCAGTCCGAGCCGTCGATCGTCACATAGCCGTTCATCAGCCCGCGCGCGGCGAGCCCGGCGCGAACGGCGTCGCGCTTCGCCTTGTCCGGCCCGCCTTCGTCGAGATAGGGGAAGCGCATCCAGGGGCGATACGCCTTGCCCTGGGTCTTCAGATAGGCTCCCGCGCGATCGATATCGGCAAGGAAGAACTCGGCCGAGACCTTGGAGAGCTTCGGATGGGTGTCGGTGTGATTGGCGAGCACCGCGCCGGCGGCGACATAGGCGGCGATGCGCTTGGGCGCGTCGATCCCGTCGCCGAAATGGACGATGCGGTTGGGATTGAGGAAGAAGACCGGCTGCGGCACCTGGCGCGACTTGAAGATCTCGACGAGGCGGGCGGTGCGCTCGTCGGGCGTCAGGAAGGCGCCGCGGCCGCGCGGCACGTCGTCGAAGCTCAGCGCGATGCGCTTGGCCGCCACGGGCGGCGTGGCGGCGCCGGCGTTCGACACCGGATCGGCGCGCACCGCGAGCATCAGCGCAGCGATGAAGAGCAGCAGCCGGATCATCCCCCTACCTCGTCATCGTCATCCCCGCGCAGGCGGGGATCCAGAGCCACGCAGGATATCGCCCGCGACTCCTGGATCCCCGCCTGCGCAGGGATGACGGTAGGAGCGTAAGCGGGCGCGGCACAAGCTGTCCCGTACGTCGGTGCTCATCCCATGGTGGGAATGATGAAGGCGCTGTCGCCCGCGCCGCCATCGGGCCAGCGCTGAGTGACGGTCTTGACCTTGGTCCAGAAGCGGACGCCCTCCATGCCGTGCTGGTTGACGTCGCCGAAGGCCGAGCGCTTCCAGCCGCCGAAGCTGTGATAGGCCACCGGCACCGGGATCGGCACGTTGATGCCGACCATGCCGACATTGACCCGCGCGGCGAACTCGCGCGCGGCATGGCCGTTGCGGGTGAAGATCGCGACGCCGTTGCCGTACTGGTGCTCGCTCGGCAGGCGGAGCGCGGTCTCGAAATCGGGCGCGCGGACGATCTGGAGGACGGGGCCGAAGATCTCCTCCTGATAGGACTTCATCTGCGGCGTGACGCGGTCGAACAGCGACGGCCCGATGAAGAAGCCCTGCTCGTGCCCCTGGAGCTCGAAGCCGCGGCCGTCGACGACGAGCTCGGCGCCTTCGTCGACGCCGGTCTGTATCCAGTTCTCGACGCGTTGCTTGTGCGCGGCGTTGACCACCGGGCCGTAATGCGCCTCGGCATCGGTCGAGACGCCGACGCGCAGCTTCTCGATCGCCGGGATCAGCTTTGCGCGGAGCGCGTCGGCGGTCCTGTCGCCGACCGGCACCACCACCGGCAACGCCATGCAGCGCTCGCCCGCCGAGCCGAAGGCAGCGCCCGACAGATCGGCGACGACCTGGTCCATGTCCGCGTCGGGCATGACGATGCCGTGGTTCTTGGCGCCGCCCATCGCCTGGACGCGCTTCCCCGCCTCGACGCCGCGGCGATAGACATAATGCGCGATGTCCGACGAACCGACGAAGCTCACTGCGGCAATGGCGGGGTGGTCCAGGATCGCGTCGACCATCTCCTTGTCGCCATGGACGACCTGGAGGATGCCCTCGGGCGCGCCGGCCTCGCGCATCAGCTCGGCGAGGCGGACGGGCACGCTGGGATCGCGCTCCGACGGCTTGAGGATGAAAGCGTTGCCGCAGGCGATCGCGACGCCGAACATCCACATCGGGATCATCGCCGGGAAGTTGAACGGGGTGATGCCGGCACCGATGCC
>CBIFVW010000054.1:0-16626 GCA_966186155.1 uncultured Sphingomonas sp. | reverse complement strand
GTCCGCCTTCTACCCCGCCCCGCCCGCGGGCGGTTCCATGTCCGCGGGGCGATATCGCTCCGGCTCGTCCGCATAGGCGGTTTACACCCCGGGATAGGGCGCGGGCGCCGGGGCGGAGGGATAGGCGGCCGCCCGGGGGCCCGCGGGCGTGGCGGGGTAGAAGGCGGACATCTCGGCGGCTGTAGCGGCTCGTGGTTCCCAGAGGGTCGCCGGCTGCTGCTTATAGAAGGTGAAGGCGCCGGATTCGGCATAGCGGGCGAGCCCGATCCCGCCGGCCGCGGCGAGAAGGATTCCGCCGCTTCCGCAAAGCAATGCCAAGGTGATCCGCTTCGGCGCCATCTCAGCCTCCGGCGGAAAAACACACGGGACGCGGCGCCGTTCCTGAAGCGAGATGAACGCGCCACGCCGGATAAAGCGAAGGTTCGGACTAGGGCGGATCGATATTCAGCCGGCGCGATTTGAGCAGGTCCAAATCCTCCCCCTCCCCGGGGAGGAATGAAAAGCGGCCGCTTCTTGAGGTCGATACGGACTAGCCGTGAATCGTCTCGCCGCGCTCGAGCATCGCGATGAAATCGGCGATCCGCTTGGCGCGCGTTTCCGGCTTCTTCGCCGTGCCCACCCGGTAGAGGATCGCATAGCGGTTCGCCCCCTTGAGCGTGGCGAAGAACGCCGCTGCCTGGGGCGAGGCGTCGAGCGCGGTTTGCAGATCTGGCGGCACTTGCGAGGTGCTCGCGGGGGCATAGGCCGCGTCCCATCGGCCATCCGCCTTGGCCGCCTCCACTTCGGCCATGCCGGCGGGGCGCATCCGGCCTTGCGCGATGAGCTCCAAGGCGCGTGTCCGGTTGATCTCGGACCACTTGCTCGCGCGCTTGCGCGGCGTGAACCGAACCAGCCAGTTCGCCTCGTCATATTTGTCGAGCTGACCGTCGATCCATCCATGGCAGAGCGCCGCGTCGATCGCCTCCGCCTTCGAGAGGCTGGCGACCTTCGCGCCCTTCTTCGCGAGCTTCAGCCACAACCCCTTGGACGTCCTGGGCTCCGCCGCCAGCCAGGCATCGAAGGCGGCTGCGTCCTCGAAGCCGATTATCGGCAGGCCCGATCGCATTTCCATGTTCATCGGACAGGATGATAACCCGCCTGGCCATTCGGGCAACGACGCTTGCCGTCTCCATTAGCGCAGTGCCCATGGCGGGAATTGGCGCGCCCGGCTGGATTCGAACCAGCGACCACGAGCTTAGAAGGCACGTGCTCTATCCAGCTGAGCTACGGGCGCGCGCGGGAACGCCCTAGCGTGGATTGCAAGGCAGCGGAACCGGCATCATAAACGGGTACATGACGGAGGGGGATCAGAGGCCGGCGCACGTCGCCGCGCGCGAGGTGGCCGGAGGCCATTTCCGCTATTACGACTTCGCGATGGCGGCGTTCTGCGTCGTGCTGGTGCTGTCGAACGTCGTCGGCGCGGCCAAGGTCGCGCAGATCGGCGGCTTCACCTTCGGGGCTGGCATCCTCTTTTTCCCCATCTCCTATGTCCTTGGCGACGTGCTGACCGAGGTGTACGGCTATGCCCGCGCGCGCCGGGTGATCTGGGCGGGCTTCGCCTCGGCGATCTTCGCCGCCGTGATGTGCGGCGTGATCGTCGCGATGCCGCCCGCGCCGGGCTGGGGTGGGCAGGAGCAATATACCGCCGTGTTCGGCCAGGTATGGCGGATCGTCGCGGCGTCGGTGATCGCCTTCTGGGCCGGCGAGTTCGTCAACAGCTACGTCCTCGCGCGGATGAAGATCTGGACCCGCGGTCGGATGCTCTGGACCCGCACGATCGGGTCGACGGTGTTCGGCCAGGGCGTCGACAGCCTGATCTTCTATCCACTGGCCTTCCTGGGCGTCTGGACCAACGAGCAGGTGGTGACGGTGCTGCTCACCAACTGGCTGCTCAAGGTGGGTTGGGAAGTGGTGCTGACTCCGGTCACCTATGTGGTGGTCGGCTTCCTCAAGCGGCGCGAGGGGGTCGACGTCTTCGACGAAGGCACCGACTTCACGCCCTTCGCCACGCGGGTCTGAGCCGATGAGCCCGCTCCAGACCGTCAAGTTCTGGATCGTGCACCACCTGAGCCTCGCCAAGGATGCGCTCCACATCTATGTCGGGCTCGCCCTGTTCCTTGGCAGCGCGCTCGCCTTTCGCTGGCCGCTCCGCAGCTGGAAGCCCTGGGCGGTCGTGCTCGCCGCGGCGCTGGCGGGAGAGGCGTGGGACCTGCGCGACAGCCTGGTCTACCACACGCGCGTCGACCTCTCGGGCAATTGGAAGGACATCTGGAACACGATGTTCTGGCCGAGCGCGATCCTGATCCTCGCGCGCACGACGTCGCTGTTCGATCGCGGCCGGGAACGGCCCTCGGAATAGTTACCCTGTCGTAATATTGTAGTCGCCCGCCGATACGTGCAGGTTGCTGCAGCAATCGGAAGGGAGAAACACCATGGCGACGACGGAAGAGACGTTCGGCAGCAAGGGCCAGGTCAACATCTTCTTCCGCTCATGGCTGCCCGAGGGCGCGCCGCGCGCGGTGGTGGTGATCTGCCACGGCGTCAATTCGCATGGCGGCCAGCACGCCTGGGCGGCGGAGCGGCTCGCCGAGAAGGGGTTCGCCGTCTACGCGCTCGACCTGCGCGGGCGCGGGCGTTCGGAGGGCGAGCGCTTCTATGTCGAGGACGTCGCGGACTATGCCGCCGACGTGGCGGGCACGATCGGCATCGCCAAGTCGCGCCATCCGGGGCTCAAGGTCTTCCTGCTCGGCCATAGCGCGGGCGGCGTGACTTCCGCCTTCTACGTGCTCGACAACCAGGACGAGCTCGCCGGCTTCATCTGCGAGAGCTTCGCCTTCCAGGTGCCCGCGCCGGGTTTCCTGCTCTCGGCGATCAAGGGGCTGAGCCATATCGCCCCGCACCTCGGCGTCCTGAAGCTCAGGAACGAGGATTTCTCGCGCGATCCCGCCTGGGTCGCGAAGCTAAACGCCGATCCCTATACGCAGAACGAGACCCAGCCCGCCGCGACCGTGGCGGCGCTGGTCCGCGCCGACGAGCGGCTGCGCGAGGAATTCCCGACGATTCACATACCGCTGCTCATCATGCACGGCACCGAGGACAAGGCGACCGTCTGCCATGGCAGCGAGTTCTTCTACGAGACCGCCGGATCGAGCGACAAGACGCTCAAGCTCTACCAGGGCCATTATCACGACCTGCTCGCCGATCTCGGCAAGGAGAGCGTGATGGCGGACATCGTGGAGTGGCTGGAGGCGCGGGTTTAGGTGCGCGACGGCGTTCTACGAACCGAATAGGTTCGTAGAGCATCCGGAATCCGGGGCCGGAATCGAACCGGCTCATGGCGGGTTTGCAATCCGCTACGTTCCCATTTCGCCACCCGGACCAACGCACCGCTGGTGTGACCGGAGGGATTTGCACCCTCTTGCATCGGCTCCACATACCGACCGCGCACTGAATTGCGTTCGGTCACCACGGGCAGGTGCCTCAAAAGCCGTTGTTTTGTGGAAGTCTGGTCAGGGTGACAGGATTCGAACCTGCAACCTCCCGGTCCCAAGCCGGGCGCTCTGACTCTCTTGAGCTACACCCTGAACGACGGGCGCAGCTCGGCTGCCCGTCAATGTCGACAGGTGCAGGGTCGCGGTCGCGCGAAGAGAATCCTTGCAGTCATGATGCGCGGCCTATCGCATGATTCGGCGAGGCAGGCAAGCCTATTTGGATAAGAATGTGCGAAGCCTTATGCCACTGCCTCGAGCAGCCCCTCGAACAGCCGCCGCCCATCGGTGCCGCCATGCGCGGCCTCGATGCGGCGCTCGGGATGGGGCATCATGCCGAGCACGTTGCCGGCCTTGTTGAGCACGCCGGCGATGCCCCGGGCCGATCCGTTGACGTCGGCGGCGTAGCGGAAGGCGACGCGGCCCTCGCCCTCGATCCGGTCGAGCGTCTCGGCATCGGCGAAGTAGTTGCCGTCATGGTGCGCGACGGGGATCGTGATCGCCTCGCCCGAGCGATAGGCGGAGGTGAAGATCGACTGCGAATTGTCGACGGTCAGTGGCACGTCGCGGCAGACGAAGTTGAGCCCCGAATTGCGCATCAGCGCGCCGGGGAGCAGCCCGGTCTCGGTGAGCACCTGGAAGCCGTTGCAGATGCCGAGCACCGGCACGCCGCGCTCGGCCGCCTCGACCACCGCGCGGACGACCGGCGAACGCGCCGCGATCGCGCCGCAGCGCAGGTAATCGCCATAGGAGAAGCCGCCGGGCAGCGCGATCAGGCCCAGGCCGGCGGGCAGCTCGCTCTCACCGTGCCAGACCATCGCGGGCTTCGCCCCCGTCACCGCCTCGAGCGCGACCGCGATGTCGCGATCGCAGTTGGAGCCCGGAAAGACGATGACCGCGGTCTTCATTGCTTCTCCACCCGATAATTCTCGATCACGGTGTTGGCGAGCAGCTTGCGGCACATCTCGTCGATCGCCGCGTCGCTGGTCGAGTCCGCCACGTCGAGCTCGAAGATCTTGCCCGCGCGGACGTCGTCGACGCCCGCGAAGCCGAGCCCGCCCAATGCATGCTGGATGGCCTTGCCCTGGGGGTCGAGCACGCCGTTCTTCAAGGTGACGATGATGCGGAGCTTCATGGGCAGGGCCTATGGCCCCGCCGGCGCGCCGCTGCAACCCGAAAGGTGGCGGAAATCAGCGCCCGCGGCGCTTGCGATGGCTCTCGAGGTCGAGCACGGCCGAGTCCGCGCCTTCCGGGAACAGCCCCAGCCGGCGCGCGACTTCCTGATAGGCCTCGACCTCGCCGCCCAGGTCGCGGCGGAACCGGTCCTTGTCGAGCTTCTCGCCCGAGACCATGTCCCACAGCCGGCAGCCGTCCGGGCTGATCTCGTCGGCCAGGATGATGCGGCTGTAATCATTGTCCCAGATGCGGCCGAACTCGAGCTTGAAGTCGACCAGCCGAATGCCGATGCCCGCGAACAGCCCCGAGAGGAAGTCGTTCACGCGGATCGCCATGTCGGCCATGTCGTGCAGTTCCTCCTGCGTCGCCCAGCCGAAGCAGAGGATGTGCTCGTCGGTGACCATCGGATCGCCGAGCGCGTCGTCCTTGTAGTAATATTCGATGATCGTGCGCGGCAGCGGCGTGCCCTCCTCGATCCCGAGCTTCTTCGCGAGCGAGCCCGCGACGACGTTGCGCACCACCACCTCGATCGGCACGATCTCGACCTGGCGGATGAGTTGCTCGCGCATGTTGAGGCGGCGTATGAAGTGGGTCGGAATGCCGATCCCGGCGAGCAGCGTGAAGACGTGCTCGGAGATGCGGTTGTTGAGCACGCCCTTGCCGCTGATCGTGCCCTTCTTCTGGGCGTTGAAGGCAGTCGCGTCGTCCTTGAAATACTGGATCAGCGTGCCGGGTTCGGGACCCTCGTAGAGGATCTTGGCCTTGCCTTCATAGATTTGCCGGCGGCGTGCCATCGGGTGCGTATTCCCTTGGAAAATCATTGCCCCGGCGGCGCGGGTTGCGCGCACGGCCGGGGCGAGAGCGGGCGCTATACCGGAAGGGGGAAGGGCGCGCAATCAGGCATCCTCCGGAACGCGTGCCAAAGCGGCATTGCGTGACCGGCGCCGCCACATGCGGGCGAGCAGCATCATCGGCACCGCCAGCAGCGCCCAGGGAGCCAGGTAGATCGCGAGAGTCAGCAGGCCGCGAAGGCCGATGAGGAAGCTTGCCAGCGAACCCTGGCCCGCTTCGCCGAGTTGGTTTACCACGCTACCGGACATCGCAGCAGGGGCGGTGGCCGTATAGCGGATTTCGAAATCGGACATGGCGACGCGCCCTTGCAGAGCGTTCAGCCAGCCGCGTGCCTGATCGAGCTCCTCCTGGGCCTGTGCGACACTCCGCTCCGCTTCGACCAGTTCCGAGACCTTGCCCGATCGCGTGCGCAGTATTTCGGTGAGCCGCTGCACCAGCAACTCGCGTTGCGCCATGCGTGCCTTGGCGTCGACGATCTGTTTCGAGACGTCTTCGGCCTCGACCTTGGTGCCCGTGGGACGCCCTCCGGCATCGGCGGCGGCCTTGCCCAGCAGGTCGGCGAAGCGGCGCGCCTCGTTGCTGGCGACGCGCAGCTTGAGCAGCGCCTCGCTGGTCCGGTCCTGTGCGTCCCCGCTTTCGAGCGCGAGGAGCTGGCAGCGCGCCGGCCCCATCTGTTCGCAGAGCGCGCGATGCGCATTCTGGGTCTCGCCAAGCCTGTCGTTCGGCAGCACGAAACCGAGCGAATAGCTGTAGGCGAGCTGGGGCAGGGTGATTTCGAGCTTGTCAGGCTGATCGCCCTTGGCGCGGCCGTCTCCACCGGGTTGAGCGGCGAGCTGCGTCATTTCCGCGGCGCTATCCTGCGCCGGACCTGCATTCTGCCGCTCGCTGAAATTCTGGCCTGCCGAACAACCCGCCAAGGCAATGGCCGTCGCTATCAGAATAAGGCGCATGACATCCTCTCGTGCCGCATTTTGGTCATAATCCATCATGCGACTAGAGGATAGTCAAGACACAATATTGCCACATTTAAGGCGAAATTGCGGCCTCATCGTCAGCCGTGCTGCGGCTCCTCCTCGTCCTCGCGCGAGAACCAGCGCTGGATGAGGTTGCGGTTGTCGCGGGGCTGGGGGCGATAGTCGTCGTGCGGGTCGCCGCCGGCGGCATGCGCGGGCTCGGCATCGGGGCCGAAGGCGCGGCCGTGGATGATCCAGCGCAGGACGAGCACCACCACCAGCATCAGCAACAGCCAGGGCCCGACATTCGCGAGGACGTTGACGAGCTGTGCCACCGAATTCTGCAGCGCCTGGCCGGCATTGCGGAAATTGGCGTCGGACGAGCCCAATCCGGTCAGCGCGTTGCTCGAATCATAGGTGAAGAGCACCGGGGCGGTGGCGAGCGTCTGGCCCTGGCTCGCCTCGACCTCGGCGATCGTGGCGAGCGCGCTCTGGATCCGCGCGGCGCGGGCCTGGCCCTCGGGCGTGGCGGTGGCGCGGGCATTCTGGAGCTGGTCCTGCAGCCGCTTCACCACTGCGACGCTGCGCGCCGTGGCGGTCGAATCGGCGCCGGTGATCTCGGTGTCGACGAGCACGCCGTCCGATCCGGTGACGTTCCGGGTGACGGCGTCGCCAAAGGCGCGCGCGACCGACGGGTCGATGCGGATCGTCAGCACCGCGCGGATATGGTTGGTGTCGTCGACCTTGTAGCGCATCGAGAGGATGCGGCAGCGCGCCGGGCCGATGCGGTCGCAGGCATCGGCGTTCGACTGGAGCACGCCCTTCACGCGGTTGCCGGGCAGGCGATAGGCATAGCGATAGTCGAAGCCGGTGCCGGTGGACGCGAAGGCCTCGGCATTGGCGGCGGAGGCGAGCCCGGACGTCTCGTCGTCGCGCCCGCTGGGTCCGCGGTTCAAGTCATCGCAACCGGCGAGCAGCGCCAGCGCCGCCAAAGCCCATACGACTCGCATCGGTCCCTCCCTGTTGGTTGCGCAAGGAGTAACCAGTTTTCGTTACGCGCCCAACCTAGACTTGGGCGTAGGTTTCCCTTTTCGGGAAGGCGCGGCGCCCCCGTCATCCCGTGAAAGCCGAGATGGCGGAGATGACGGGGCTCCCGGTCATCTGGTTCTACGGCCGCAGATAGCGCCAGGGCGCGTCGTACTCGATCGCGTTCAGGCGCTTGAAGGCATAGTAGACCTTGTGAAGGGACCGCCGCAACGCGCGGCTCAGATGATGGTGATTGTCCGCCCAGGCGGCGCTCTCGAAATCGTCACGCATGGTCTTCCTCCTTCGTGATCGGGTGATCTCCAGATGCGCTTTCCGTGCGTCCGGCGCCAACAAATCGTTGGACTAGGATCACAAACAGGGCTTATGGATAGCGCCATGCGCAAACTGCCGCCGCTCGCCGCCGTCCGCGCCTTCGAGGCCGCCGCCCGCCACGGCAATTTCACGCGCGCCGCCGAGGAGCTGGGGATGACCCAGGCGGCGGTGAGCTATCAGGTGAAATTGTTGGAGGAGCGGCTCGGCGCGCCCTTGTTCCGCCGTGACAAGCGCCGGGTGGTGCTCACCGACGCGGGCGCGCGCGCCGCGCCGCAGGTCAGCCGCGCCTTCGACGCGATCGACCAAGCCTTCGCCCAGGTCCGCGCCGAGGACGAGAGGCTGCTCGTCATCTCGACGTCGAACACCTTCGCCAACGCATGGCTCGCCTGGCGGCTCGGCAGCTTCCAGATGGGGCATCCCGAAATGGCGGTGCGGCTCGAAACCAGCGACTCCGTGGTCGACCTCGACGCGGGCGAGGTCGATTGCGCGGTCCGCTCGGGCCGGGGCGACTGGCCCGGGCTGGTCGCCGACAAGCTGCTCGACATCGATTTCACCCCGATGGTCAGCCCGGGCTTCCTGGAGCGCCATGGCCCGATCCGGCCCGAGGACCTGCTCCGCCTGCCCCTGATCAGCCCGCATGATCCGTGGTGGAATGTCTGGCTGCGCGAGGCCGGGGTCGATGTGCCCGAAGGCCCGCCGCGCCCCGGCGTCCGCCTCGACAGCCAGGCACATGAAGGCCATGCCGCGATCGCAGGGCAGGGGGTGGCGATGCTGACGCCCTTCTTCTGGAAGCACGACTTGGCCGATCGACGCCTTGCGCGGCCATTCGATCAAGTCTCGACGCGCGGCTACGCCTACTGGTTCGTCGTACCCGAAGGGCGACGCAACGTCCCCAAGATCAAGCGCTTCCGCGAGTGGCTGCTCGAGGAGATGCGCCGCGACCGGCCGGTGCCGGTGCTGGGGTAGGGGCGATCATTCGGCAGGATGGAACGATAGGCGCGATCGTTTCAAATTCCGGCATTTCGTGATCCGCTCTACTTCTCCGATTGCAACGGAGGAGCCCTGCCATGAAGACGTTGATCGCTGCCGTGCTCGCGATAGCCGGTCCCGGCGATACCCCAGGCGACGCCGTCAAGGCCTATGGCGAGGCGATCGTGCGCAACGATCCGGCATTGCTGGCGCGGGCATTCCATCCGAGCGCGATCATGTATTGCACCGACGGCACCACGGTCCGTGCCACCTACCAGGCGCAATGGAAGGCGCGGATGCGCGAGTCGTCGAGGCCCGTGGGTCCGATCGCCACGCAAGTCGAATGGCTCGACATCGGTCGGTCCAGCGCGCTCGCCCGGGCCCGTGCGGTGCGCGGCGACACCGTGTTCGTCGACTATCTGCTCCTCGCAAGGCTCGATCGCGGCTGGCGGATCGTCGGCAAGCTCTGCGAGGCCGGTGCCCGCCAGGATGCCGCCGCGTCGGCCGCAGTCGATGCGACGGTCGAGACCAAGCTCTCCGCCGATCGCGCCTGGGATCCGGCAGTGCTGGCGCAGAGCATCGACGCGCGCGCGCTCGTGATGACCGTGGAGGAAGGCGAGCTCGTCGCCGCGTCGCTGGCGGAGTGGCAGGCGCGCTATGCCGACCGCGCCGCGACCGCCGCGCCGCGCAACCCTGCGCTGGTGACGAGCAGGCATGTCGAGGCGCGGGGAGACATCGGCGTCGCGCGCTGGTCGTTCCGAGCCGGCAACGGCGACGAATGGACCGATCGCGCGCTCGTGCTCCGCACGCCGTCGGGCTGGCGCATCATGGCGCTCGCCTATGCCGAGGAGCCGCCGACGGAGTGAGCCGCAACGGGGAAGTCCCTCCTTCCGGCGAGGCACGAAAGGGGAACAATTCTCTGGCAATGTAGGATTCCGCCTGCTTCAATGGCCCGATGTTTCCGATCGCACCTTCCCCGCGAATCCTCGCCGGCCTTTCCGTCGCGGCCCGCCTCGCGTGCGCGCGTGTGGACGTGTCAACTTTGTCAACTTCGTTCGGGTGCTTTTCCCGGAATATCGCGGAAGATCAACGACATCCTTGTTCAACGACTTGGTTGAACGTCGGAATGCTCGACCGCATGGTTGCATATCGCCGTCAACTTAGCTGTGGACGAGTCCGCCCCCTGCCGTGGCGTATGGTGCCGGCGGCTGCTATCGGGGGCCGCAAATGAGCCTCGACACCGATATTCTCGACTCCGGCGGCCCTTCCGACGTCCCCTTCGACAGCGCGCTTTCCGAGCGCTACCTCGTCTACGCGCTGTCGACGATCACCGCGCGGTCGCTGCCCGATGTCCGCGACGGGCTGAAGCCGGTGCATCGCCGGCTGCTCTGGGCGATGCGGCTGCTGCGGCTCGATCCCGCCTCGGGCTACAAGAAGTGCGCGCGCGTCGTCGGCGACGTGATCGGCAAATACCATCCGCACGGCGACCAGTCGGTCTACGACGCGATGGTCCGCTTGGCGCAGACCTTCGCGCTCCGCTACCCGCTCGTCGACGGACAGGGCAATTTCGGCAATATCGACGGCGATAACGCTGCCGCCTATCGCTACACCGAGGCGCGGCTGACTCAGGTCGCGATCGACCTGATGGACGGGCTCGACGAGAACGCCGTCGATTTCCGTCCTACCTATAATGGCGAGGACGAGGAGCCGGAGCTCTTCCCGGGCCTGTTCCCGAACCTGCTGGCGAACGGTGCCGCGGGCATCGCGGTGGGCATGGCGACGTCGATCCCGCCGCACAACGCCGCCGAGCTGATGAACGCCGCGGTCGCGCTGATCGACAATCCCCAGGCGAACGTCCTAGACCATGTCCGGGGCCCGGATTTCCCGACCGGCGGCATCGTCGTCGACAGCCCGGCGGCGATCGCCGAATCCTACGCCACCGGCCGCGGCGGCTTCCGGGTGAGGGCGAAGGTCGAGAAGGTGGTCGAGAAGGGCGGCGGCTGGCACCTCGTCGTCTCGGAGATTCCCTATGGCGTGCAGAAGGGCAAGCTGATCGAGGGGATCGCCGAGCTCATCAACGAGAAGAAGCTGCCGATCCTGGGCGACGTTCGCGACGAAAGCGCCGATGATGTCCGCATCGTCCTTGAGCCGCGCAGCCGTACCGTCGACGCGGACACGCTGACCGAAAGCCTGTTCCGTCTGTCGGACCTCGAGGTCCGCGTGCCCTTGAACCTCAACGTGCTCGACAAGCACCGCACGCCGCGGGTGATGAGCCTGCAGGAAGCGCTGGCGGCCTGGGTCGAGCATCAGTTCGTCGTGCTCCGCCGCCGGTCCGAGCACCGGCTGGCGAAGATCGCCGACCGGCTGGAATTGGTCGCGGGCTACATCATCGCCTTTTTGAATCTAGACCGGGTGATCGAGATCATCCGCACCGAGGACGAACCCAAGCCGGTGATGATGGCCGAGTTCCAGCTCACCGACCGCCAGGCCGAGGCGATCCTCAACATGCGCCTGAGGTCGCTGCGCAGGCTCGAGGAAATGGAGCTCAAGCGCGAGCAGGAGGCGCTCGAGAAGGAGAAGGCCGAGCTCGAGCAGCTGCTGGGCTCGGACGCCCGCCAGCGCACTCGGATGAAGCGCGATCTCGCGAAGATGATCGAGCGCTACGGCTTCGAGACCACGCTCGGCGCGCGTCGGACGCGGATCGAGGAAGCGGCGCCGGCGCGCGAAATCCCGCTCGAGGCGATGATCGAGCGCGAGCCGATCACCGTGATCCTCTCGCAGCGCGGCTGGATCCGCGCGATGAAGGGCCATGTCGAGGACACCAGCGGCGAGGCGATGAAGTTCAAGGAAGGGGACGGCCCGTTCCTCGCCTTCCACGCCCAGACCACCGACAAGCTACTGCTCGCCGCCGACAATGGCCGTTTCTACACGCTGGCGGCCGACAAGCTGCCCGGCGGGCGCGGCTTCGGCGAGCCGGTGCGGCTCATGATCGATCTCGAAGGCGAGCGGAACATCGTCGCGCTGCTGCCGGCGGGGCAGGCCGAGAAACTGCTCGTCGCCGCCACCGACGGGCGCGGCTTCGTGGTGAAGGCGGCGGACGTGGTCGCCGAGACCCGCAAGGGCAAGCAGGTGGTGACGCCGCGCGCCGGCGCCCAGCTCAAGGTGGTGCGGCCGATCCGCGCCGAGGACGATGCCGTCGCGGCGATCGGCGACAACCGCAAGATGCTCGTCTTCCCGCTCGCCGAGGTGGCCGAGCTGGCGCGCGGGCAGGGCGTGCAGCTCCAGCGCTATCGCGACGGCGGCCTGTCCGACGCGCGCAGCTTCCGGATGGAGGAGGGATTGAGCTGGGCAATGGGCGGAGAGAGCGGGCGGACGCGCACCGAAAGCGACCTCTCGCCGTGGCGCGCGGCGCGCGGGGCCGCGGGCCGGATGGCGCCCAATGGTTTTCCGCGAGACAACCGTTTCTGAAACGGCGATAAATCGACTGCGTTTCAGCGGGTCTTAACTTCTCGCGGTTAGGCGGGATGGCGATGGTGTTTGCCCGAGCGAAGAAAGCGTCGGCCGAGATCCTGCCGCATGTGCCGCAGACGGCGGACGCGCACATCTTCGGCCCGGGTGCCACGGCGATGATGCTCGGGATGCTCCCGATCCCCGCGGCGATCGTCGAGCTCAATGGCGGCGAGTTCGTGTTCGACGCAGTCAACCGCCCGTTCCGCCACGCTGGCCTCGGCACCGTCGCGAGCGAATCGCCGCTGATCCGCCTGCTCGGTCCGCGCATCCGCCGCTTCCTCGAATCGAACGAGACGCAGTGCGAGATCAGCTGGCAGTTCGGCGAGGAAGTCGATTGCCGCCATTTCCGCGTCATGCTGGCCAAGCGTCCCGACCGCCGCACGCTGCCGCGCTGCATCGTGACCCTGGTCGATCATACCTCGGAGCTGCGCACCGAGCACAGCCTCAGGCGCGAGATGGCGACCGACAGCCTTACCGGCCTGCCGAATCGCGCCGGCTTCTCGGACACGCTGGAGCAGCTGATCACAACGGAGAATGCCGCCGACTATGCGGTGCTGGTGATTAATCTCGACCGGTTCAGCCGCGTGAACGCCTGCATGGGCGGCCTGGCCGGCGACGAGCTGCTGATCTCGGTCGCGCGCCGGATCAAGGGCGCGTTGCGCGGCCGCGACACGCTGGCGCGGATGGGCGGCGACGAGTTCGGCGTGCTGCTGACGCTCGACGAAGGCCCCGCCGACGCGCTCCACGTCTCGAAGCGGGTCCAGGCCGCGCTCGCCAATCCCTTCCGCCTGTCCGACTTCGAGATCCGCATCGAATGCTCGATCGGCGTGGCGATGGGCGCCGACAACGAAGGCGACCCCGAGGACCTGGTCCGCAACGCCCAGTTCGCCGTCAAGCGCGCCAAGAAGACCGGCCGCACCGAGATCTACCAGACCCACGCCTTCGACATCGCCCGCGAGCAGTTCAGCATCGAGACCGAGCTCCGGCGCGCGATCGAGAACGGACTGATGACATTGAGCTACCAGCCGATCTGCGACCTCGCCACCGGCCACATCGTCGCGTTCGAGGCGTTGGCGCGCTGGACCAACGAGGACGGCGTCAAGCTCTCGCCCAACGACTTCATCCCGGTCGCCGAGGAATCGGGGCTGATCATCCCGCTCGGCCGCTGGGCGATGGAGGAGGCCGCGCAGACGATCGCGGCCTGGGACCGCGCGGCGGGCGGCGATTGCGGCGTGAAGCTCGCCGTCAACCTCTCGGCGATCCAGCTCCAGCGCGACCAGGTGCCGGCGATGGTGAAGACCGCGCTCGATCGCCATGGAGTCGATGGCCGGCGCTTCACCCTCGAGCTCACCGAGAGCGCGATCGTCCACGATCCCGACCGCATCGCCCAGACGATGATGGCGCTGAAGGATCTCGGCACCACGCTGGCGATGGACGATTTCGGCACGGGCTATTCGAACCTCGCCTATCTCCAGAAGCTGCCGATCGACCTGCTCAAGATCGACCGCAGCTTCGTCTCGGGCATGCTCGCGGACCGCGACAAGATCGCGATCGTCCGCGCGATCCTCAGCCTCGCCCAGGCGCTCGGCATGCAGACCACCGCCGAGGGCATCGAGACCAACGAGCTCGCCCAGACGCTCGCGGCGCTCGGCTGCACCTATGGCCAGGGCTTCCTCTATTCCTCCGCGCTCGACCGTGACGACGCCTGGTCGCTGCTCGCCGAGCGCAACGCCTGGTCAACCGCCGCGTCGGCGAGCTCCTCGACTCGGGCCTGACCGGGAAAGCCTTCCGCGATCCACTGGTCCTCGATCCCGCGCATCAGCCGCGCGACCTCGGGCCCTGCCTTGACGCCGCGCGCGACGATTGCGC
The DNA here is from genome assembly GCA_966186155.1 of uncultured Sphingomonas sp. Taxonomy (GTDB): domain Bacteria; phylum Pseudomonadota; class Alphaproteobacteria; order Sphingomonadales; family Sphingomonadaceae; genus Sphingomonas. The sequence continues at coordinate 2,411 of CBIFVW010000054.1, read as the reverse complement.
CGCCGGTCAGCGGAAAGCGCGGCGGCTGCCAGTCGGCGAGTCCTGCCCAATTCGCCACCGGCCGGTCCGACAGCAGCAGCCGGTCGAGCGCGCTTTCGGTTCCGGCGCGGTAGGCGAGGGGGCGCGGCTCGGCATCGGGTGGCGTGACGGCGGCTGCCAGCCGCTTGCGCTGGGCATTGGAGAGCTTGAGCCGTGCGCCGACCTGCTCGGCCAATGCGGGATCGGGCGGCAGCAGCGCGGCGAGGCGGCGGATCGCGTGCGGCGCGACTCCGGCCTCGGCTTCGCGCGCGGCGAGATGCGCGAGCCCGCCGGCCGACGCGATCTCGGGCAGCACCGCCGCGAAGATGCCGCGTTCGATCATCAGCGCCACCACGCGCACCGCGTCCTTCGTCACGAGCAGCTTGAGCAATTCGTCGGCGATCCGCTCGCGGCTGAGCGCCATCAGGTCCTTCGCCCGCGCCGTGCAGGCATCAAGCCCGGCCGGATCGGGCGTGTCGCCGAAACGCGCGAGGAAGCGGAAGAAGCGCAGGATGCGCAGGTGATCCTCGGCGATGCGCTGCAGGGGATCGCCGATGAAGCGGACATGGCGCGCCTCGAGATCGGCGAGCCCGCCGAAATAGTCGAAGATCTCGCCGGTCCCGGGGTCGGCATAGAGCGCGTTCATCGTGAAGTCGCGCCGCGCCGCGTCCTCGCGCCAATCGTCGGTGAAGGCGACGGTGGCGCGGCGGCCGTCGGTCGAGACGTCGCGGCGCAGCGTCGTCACTTCGACCGGGCCGCTTTCGAGCACCGCAGTGATCGTGCCGTGATCGATGCCGGTCGGCACCGCCTTGATGCCGGCGCCCTTGAGCAGCTCGATCACGCGCCGGGGGTCGAGCGGCGTGGCGAGATCGAGGTCCGACACCGGAATGCCGAGCAGCGTGTCGCGCACCGATCCGCCGACGAAACGGGTCTGGCCAAGCACCTCGACCAGGCGGGCGAGCCCCTCGCGGTGCCGCCATTCGGCGTCGGGAAGCGTCACGCGGTCCATTTGAGCCGCCTCGACAGATTGACGATCATCGCCGCGGTCGCACCCCAGATGCGGCGATCTTCCCAGAATATCTCGTAATAGCGCCGCTCGCGCCCCTGATAGCGCAGGCTCCCTTCGCGATGATTGGCATGGTCGAGCAGGAAGGAGAGCGGCACCTCGAACACGCTCGCCACCTCGGCCTCGGACGGGACCAGCGGGAGGTCCGGCGGCACCACTCCGACGACCGGCGTCACGTCATAGCCGGTGACCGTGCGATAGCTGTCGGCGGTGCCGATCACCTCGACTCGGGAAGGCGGCAGCGCGATCTCCTCCTCCGCCTCGCGCAGCGCGGCGCCGACGGGCCCGTCATCGCCCGGATCGATCCGGCCGCCGGGAAAGGCGATCTGGCCGGCATGGCGGCGCAGCGTCTCGGTGCGCTGGGTGAGGATCACTCCCGGATCGGGTCGTTCGGTGACCGCGACGAGCACCGCGGCGGGATTGCCGCGGATCGCGGGATCATAGTCGAAATGGTCGCCGGGGAGCAGGATCGGCCCCTCCCCATGCGCCGCCTCGAGCGCGGCGCGCAGCCGTTCGGCGAGCGTCATGGCCGCGGCTCCAGCGCGAAGAAGGCGCCGTTGCTCCACACGCCCGGCGGCGCGCTGCCATTGGCCAGGGCGATCCCGGCGAGCTCGTAATAGACGCTGCGCGCTACCAGTGCCTCGAGACCGGCGCGAACGTGGAGATAGGGGCGGGGACCGTCGTCGCGCTCCTCGAAGCGCAGGCCATGCTCGGGGCCGGCGGTGACCAGATCGCCGGTGTTGAGCCGGAAGGCGAGCCGCATCGCCGCGCCTTCGCCCTCGCGCTTCATCTCGACCGCGGTGAAGGGCGCGTCCTCGACGTCGATGTCGAGCTTCTCGACCGGCGTCACTAGCACGAATCGGCCGTCGGGCTCGCGCCGCAGGATCGTCGAGAAGAGCCGCACCATCGCCGCGCGGCCGATCGGCGAGCCCTGGTGGAACCAGGTGCCGTCGCGCGCGATCCGCATGTCGCTATGGCCGCAATGCTCGGGATTCCAGCTCTCGACCGGCGGCAGCCGATTCTCCTCGGCCAGCCGCGCGATCTCGGCGAGCGAGAGGCTGGCGAAGTCGGGCGGGGGCGGAGCGGGCATTCCCGAAGCGTTAGGCTAGCGGGCGCCGCCCCTCAAGCCGCGCGTCGAAGACGGGCTCCGACCAGACCGGCGCCGCCCGGCACGCCGGAGCCGCGCGCGAGCAGGCGGCGGGGCTCGAACGGACCGGGCAGGCGCCAGCCACCGGTCTTGTCGGCGGTGAAGCCGAAGAAGCGGCCATAATATTCGGGATCCCCGATCAGCACCAATGCGTCATGGCCGGGGAGCGCCGAGCCCGCG
>CBIFVW010000053.1:0-16903 GCA_966186155.1 uncultured Sphingomonas sp. | reverse complement strand
AGAAGGGCAAGCTCCCGTTCCCGGCGATCAACGTCAACGACAGCGTCACCAAGTCGAAGTTCGACAATCTCTATGGCTGCAAGGAATCGCTGGTCGACGCGATCCGCCGCGGCACCGACGTGATGCTGGCGGGCAAGGTCGCCGCGGTCGCCGGCTTCGGCGACGTCGGCAAGGGCTCGGCCGCGTCGCTGCGCAACGGCGGCGCGCGCGTGCTCGTCACCGAGATCGATCCGATCTGCGCGCTGCAGGCGGCGATGGAGGGTTATGAGGTCGTGACGATGGAGGAGGCCGCGACCCGCGCCGACATCTTCGTCACCGCCACCGGCAATGCCGACGTCATCACCGTCGATCACATGCGCGCGATGAAGAACATGGCGATCGTCTGCAACATCGGCCATTTCGACAGCGAGATCCAGATCGCCGGCCTCGCCAACTTCAAGTGGACCGAGATCAAGCCGCAGGTCGACGAGGTCGAGTTCCCGGACGGCAAGAAGATCATCGTGCTCTCCAAGGGCCGGCTGGTGAACCTCGGCAACGCGACCGGCCACCCCTCGTTCGTGATGTCGTCGAGCTTCACCAACCAGGTGCTCGCCCAGATCGAGCTGTGGACCAAGGCGGACGAGTACAAGAACGAAGTCTATGTGCTGCCGAAGCACCTCGACGAGAAGGTCGCGGCGCTGCACCTCGAGAAGCTGGGCGTGAAGCTCTCGAAGCTCACCCAGAAGCAGGCCGACTATATCGGCGTGCCGGTCGAGGGGCCGTTCAAGCCGGACCACTACCGCTACTGATCCGAAAATTACTGCAGTTCGGCCGCGTCCCTTCGGGGGCGCGGCTTTTTATTGCGACAAATTGTGGCAATTTTGCAACGCAACATCGGAAAGCGTTGTCCGGCGGCAACTGACTGGCGATTTCCGGCGTCTTGCACACGTCCCGGACAAAAAAGAGAAACATTCGATTCGGAGATGGGCTGGTCAAAATAAGAGGGGTATCACATGCGTAATTACTTCGCGCGCAGGCAGGGCCGCCTGTCTCTGACGGCTTCGATCGCCGTCCTCGCATTCGCATCCGTCGTCACACCGGCGGCCGCGCAGACCACCGATCAGACTCCGGCGGCCGCCGAGACACAGGACACCACCGCGGTGCCCCAGGCAGACCAGACCGCCAGCCCGCAGGAAGACGCCATCGTCGTCACTGGTTCGCGCATTCGCCGCCAGGATTTCGACACGCCAAATCCGGTCGTGACGCTCGGCGCGCAGACGCTGCAGGATTCGGGCACGACCAATCTCACCGATTTTCTCACCGGATATCCGGCGCTGCAGGGCTCGTCGACCTCGGCCAACAACTCGGGTGACCGCGCAGGTATCGGCTATACCGGCCTCAACCTGCTTGACCTGCGCAACCTCGGCACGCAGCGCACGCTGGTGCTGGTAGACGGCCGTCGTCACGTCGCAGGCGTCCCTGGCACCGCCTCGGTCGATATCAACACCATTCCGAACGATCTGGTCGACCGCATCGAAGTGCTGACCGGCGGCGCTTCGGCGATCTATGGTGCGGACGGCGTTACCGGCGTCGTCAACTTCATCATGAAGAGGGATTTCGAAGGCATCACCGCGCGCGCGCAGGCGGGCATCTCCGAGCATGGCGATGCTGGCCAGCGGCTTTTCTCGATCACCGCGGGCAAGAACTTTGCCGATGGCCGCGGCAATATCGCGATCGCCTATGAATATGGCTCGGAGGATCGCCTCGATTCGCATGATCGCGCCCGCTTCAGCGGTACCAATCGCATCGGCTTCTACCGTAACCCCAACGGCACCAGCCCGACCTATGTGCCGCTGAACAACATCCGGTACTTCGACACCAACCGCGAGGGCGGTATCGACATCGATTGGGACGGCTTCCCGGACTATCTCGTGTCGAACGGGCAGGTCGTCCCATTCGATCCGGGCACTTATGTGCCGACCGCCTATCAGCAGGGCGGCAATGCCACGCTCGTCTCGGATTACGGCAACGATCTGCTGCCTCAGGTCGACCGCCATGTCGTCAATGCGATCGCGCATTTCGACATCAGTCCGGCCTTCCAGATCTTCGCCGAGGGCAAATATGCGCGGACGCACAGCTATTCGCTCGCGCAGCCGACCTTCGACTATTACATCTTCATTCCCGAGGATAACCCCTATATCCCGGCTTCGCTCCAGCCGCTGATCGCAGCTGCGGGCAATGGCGGTATCCTGATGAACCGCGACAATTTCGATTTCGGCCAGCGTGGTGAGGACATAACCCGCGAGACCTATCGCGGTGTGTTCGGCGTGCGCGGCGACATCAGCAGCCACCTCAACTACGAAGTGTCGTATACCTACGGCCGTACCGACGTGGCGAGCCGCTACGTCAACGACATCCTCGACGACCGTTTCTATGCCGCGCTCGACGTGGTGCAGGGCCCGAACGGCCCGACCTGCCGCGTCAATCTGGACCCAACCTGGACACCGACCCAGCCTTATGCGAGCCGCGACGTCTTCCCGCCGACCACCTTCTCGCCGGGCCAGTGCGTCCCGCTGAACCTGTTCGGCGAAGGCGTGGCCAGCCAGGCCGCGCTCGACTGGATCAAGGTCAACACGCAGGATCACTCGCGCATCCAGCAGCACGTTGCTTCGGCTTTCCTCAGCGGCGACCTGGGCGGGCTGTTCTCCATGCCGGGCGGCGGCAATGTCGGCTTCTCGGTCGGCGCAGAATACCGCAAGGAGAAGAGCCAGTTCATCGCGGATCCGCTCGCGGCGCAGGGCCTGACCTTCACGAACTCGCTCAGCAATGACGGCGGCGAATATGATGTGAAGGAAGTGTTCGGCGAACTGCGCGTGCCGTTGCTCACCGACACCTTCATCCACCGCCTCGAAGTGGGTGGCGCGGCGCGCTTCTCGGACTATTCGTCGATCGGCAACACCACGACCTGGAAGGTCGACGGTTCGTTCTCGCCGGTCCGCGACATCACCTTCAACGGCACCTATTCGAAGGCGGTGCGCGCGCCGAACATCGGCGAGCTCTATTCGGGTCAGTCGCAGACCTTCGAGTTCATCACCGATCCCTGCCTCCCGGCGGAGCTGCAGCACGGCACCCAGTATCGCGCGGCGAACTGCTCGGCGCTCCTGACCGCGCTAGGCGCCAACCCGGCGACCTATGACGATTCGCGCTCGACCAATATTCCGGGCTTCTCGGGCGGCAATCCGAGCCTTTCGGAAGAAGAGGCAACCACCTGGACCGCCGGTGTGGTGCTCCAGCCGCGTTTCCTGCCGGGCTTCTCGCTGCGCGCGGACTGGTATGACATCAAGCTGAAGAACGCGATCAACCAGGTCAGTTCGCAGGAACTCGCTGATCTTTGTGTCGACCAGCCGACGCTCAACAACCCGTTCTGCGCGAACATCACCCGCCAGAACGGCGCCGCCGGCACTGCGGACGCAGGCAACATCATCGGTTTCACCGTCATCCCTCAGAACGTGGCGCAGTTCCGCACCGCGGGCCTCGACATCAACCTCAACTACACGCTGCGTACCAGCAAGGTCGGTACCTTCAATCTGAGCGTGATCGCCAACTATCTCGATCGCCTCGAGTTCATCGGGACGCCGGGCGCCGACGTCACCAACTCGCGTGGTCAGATCGGAGCGCCGAAGTACACGGTCAACGCCGATCTCAGCTGGAAGCTCGACAATTTCCGCCTGGCCTATGGCATCCTGTGGACCGACAAGACGCTGCGCTATTCGAACCAGGCGGTGGCGGGCGACCCCGACATCGTCGCACCCCAGTATCTCTACATCAAGGAACTGTGGCAGCACGACATCTCGATGAACCTGGACGTGACCGATCGCTTCCAGATCTATGGCGGTGTCCGCAACCTCTGGAACCAGAAGCCGGACATCGGCACGCTGGCGGCCCCGATCAGCGCCGTCGGCCGTTTCGGTTATGTCGGTGCCCGCGTGAAACTGCCGAATCTGTTCTGATCGGCGCGGCTGCACGCGAACAATGGGAAGGGCCCGGCTGCCAGCCGGGCCCTTTTCGTTTGCGGCGAAACTGTCCTAAGGGTTCACCGATGAATCCCCGGAGCGGCGCGTTTTGATCCACGTCACCCAATCGGCTGCGGTGATCGCAGGCGCTGCGTTGGCGCTGCTGGTGATCGGCGCGGTGTGGATGCTCTATGCCGGGCTGCGCGCCCGGGCCGAAGCGACTGCGATGGCCGACGCCAATGCCCGGCTCGAGGCGCTGGTGAGCGGGTCGCCGGCGCAGGCGATGCTGGTCCGCGCCGACGGCCGCATCGAGCTGCCGCGGCGGCTGGCCGACTGGCTCGGGCTCCAGACCCTGCCGCGCGAGCTCGCAGAGCTGAGCGGCGGCGAGGGCGGCCTGGTGCCCGAGGACGCCGACGCGCTGGGCGCGCATGTCGCCGCGGCGCAGAAGGCGGGCAGGCCGTTCAGCCTTTCGGTGCGCGCGCGGGGGTCCGAGCGCGCGCTGCTGGTGATCGGCGAGCGCGCCCCGCAGGCGGTCAACGCGCCGGGCGGCGTGGTGCTCTGGTTCCTCGACGCGACCGAGAGCCAGGACGAGATCAACCGGCTCCAGCGCGAGGCGACGCGGCTCCGCGCCGCCTTCGACGCGCTCACCGCGCTGATCGAGGCCGCGCCGATGCCGATGTGGTATCGCGGGCCCGACCTCAGGCTGCTGATGGTCAACTCGGCCTATGTGAACGCCGTCGAGGGCAAGGACAGCGAGGACGTGGTCGCGCGCGGGCTCGAGCTGGTCGAGGGCGCCGGGCTCGGCGGGCCGCTCGCCAACGCCGCGATCGCGCGCGACACCGGCGAGCCGCAGACCGCCGCCATGCCGGCGACGATCGGCGGGGCGCGGCGGATGCTGCGCCTTCACGACATGCCGCTGCCGACCGGCGGCGTGGCGGGCTTCGCGATCGACATCGAGGAGCTCGAGCAGGCGCGCGGCGGATTGAAGCGCTTCGCCGAGGCGCAGCGCGCGATGCTCGACCGGGTCTCGGGCGGTGTGGCGCAGTTCGCGGCGGACCGCAGCCTGGTCTTCTGCAACCAGCCCTTCCGGCGCATGTTCGCGATGAAGAGCGAATGGCTCGCCGACCGGCCCGAGTTCGACCGGGTGCTCGACCGGATGCGCGAGGCCAATCGCCTGCCCGAAGTGCGCGACTTTCCGGCATGGAAGGCGGAGCGGCGCGAATGGTTCGTCGCGCCCGAGGCGGTCGAGGAGACGTGGAGCGTCGGCCCGACCCATCTGCGCGTCGTCGCCCAGCCGATGCCGGAGGGCGGGCTGCTGCTGCTGTTCGAGGACCGCACCCAGCAGTTCGAGCTGCAGCGCGAGCATGGCGAGATGCAGCAGGTGCGCACCGCGACCATGGAGAGCCTGGCCGAGGCAGTGGCGGTGTTCGCCAAGGGCCGGCTGCAGATGTGGAACCGCAAGTTCCGGCAGGTCTGGGGCTTCGACGACGCGTTCCTCGACGGGCACCCGCAGGTGCTGGCGCTGGTCCGCGCGGCGGGGCCGAAGCTCAGGAACCCGGCGCGCGCCGAAGTGATCGGCGACCTGGTCCGGCTCGCCTCGCAGGAGCGCCAGCAGCGCGGGAGCAGCATCGCCTTCGCCGACGGACGGCATTTCGACATCACCGCGGTGCCGCTCCCCGACGGCAACGCGCTGGTGACGATGCTCGACACGACCGATCATCACCGCGCCGAGCGGGCGCTGCGCGACCGCAACGAGGCGCTGGAGGCGGCGGACCGCGTCAAGACCGCCTTCGTCGCCAATATGAGCTACGAGCTGCGCACGCCGCTCACGTCGATCAAGGGCTTTGCCGAGATGCTGCACGGCGGCTTCGCGGGGAAGCTCAGCGAGAGCGGCGAGGAATATGCCGAGGCGATCCTCGTCTCGGTCGAGCGGCTGGGCGCGCTGATCGACGATGTGCTCGACCTCACCCAGAGCGAAGGCGCGCCGCTCGACAAGGTGCCGGTCGACCTCGAGATCGCCGCGCACAACGCCGCCGAGGCAGTGGCGCCGCTCGCCAAGGCCAAGGCGATCGAGCTGGTGGTCGATGATACCGGCACCGCCGGCGCGGTCACCGGCGATCCGCGGCGGATCCGGCAGGTGATCGAGCATCTGCTGCGCCATGCGGTGGCGGGGACGCCCGACAAGGGGCGGGTGCTGCTCCATCTCGACGGCAATGCCCGGGTGGCGCGGGTGATCGTATCCGACGACGGGCCGGGCATGGCGCCGGACGCGGTCGCCAAGGCGTTCGACCGCTTCGCCCAGTTCGGCAACGCCCGCAGCGGCGAACGCGCGCTCGGGCTCGGGCTGCCGCTCGCCAAGCAGTTCGTCGAGGCGCATGGCGGGCGGATCGAGCTGATCTCGGAGCCGGGCGAGGGGACGCTCGTCACGGTGGAGCTGCCGCGCAAGTGATCCTCGCGTCCCCCGAAGCCTCGCTCGATCTCGGCCGCCGGCTCGCCGCGGTGGTTCGTCCGGGCGATGCGATCGCGCTCTCCGGGCCGCTCGGCGCGGGCAAGACGAGCATCGCGCGCGGGCTGCTCGCCGCGCTGGGGCTGGAAGGCGAGGCGCCGAGCCCGAGCTTCGCGATCGTCCAGCCCTATGATCCGCCCGAAGTGCGTGTCCCGGTGCTCCATGTCGACCTCTACCGGATCGAAGCGCCGGAGGAGGCGGAGGAACTGGGGCTCGACGATGCCCGGTCCGATTCGCTGCTGATCGTCGAATGGCCCGAGCGGCTCGGCGCCGCCGCGTGGCACAACGCGCTGTGGCTGTCCCTGGAAGTGACACCGGACGGCGCGCGCGCCTTGACAGCCAAGGTGCCCGCGGCATGGAAGGACCGATGGCCCCTGACATGAACCCGCCCGCCGCGGCGCCCGATTTCCTGACCGCCGCCGGATGGGGAGACGCGGAGATCCGGCCGCTCGCCGGCGACGCTTCTTTCCGCCGCTATTTCCGCGTGGTGGAGCACGACCGCACTGCGATCCTGATGGATTCGCCGCCGCCGCACGAGGACCCGCGCCCGTTCATCGCGATCGCGCGCTGGCTGGTCGAGCGCGGCTTCGCGGCGCCCGCGATCCTGCACGAGGATCTCGAGCACGGACTGGTGCTGCTCCAGGATTTCGGCGACGCTCGGATGCGCGAGACCGCCGATGCGGCGCCCGAGAGCGAGCTCCGGCTCTACGAGGAGGCGGTCGACCTGCTGATCCGTCTCGGCCAGCACGAGGCGCCGGCGCTCCGCCGGTACGATCTGGCCGAATATCAGCGCGAAGCGGGGCTGCTGCCCGAATGGTATTGTCCGGCAGTGGGGCTGACGGTCGACGCCCAGGGCTATCGTGACGCCTGGGACCAGGCGCTGGCGCCGGTGCTCGATGGTCACACGCCCGTCATGGTGCTGCGCGACTACCATGCCGAGAACATCATGCTGATCGACGGTGCGGCGGAAACCTTGGGCCTGCTCGACTTCCAGGACGCTCTGGCGGGGCATCCGGCCTATGATCTCGTCTCGCTGCTGCAGGACGCGCGGCGCGACGTTGCGCCCGAGCTCGAGACCGCGATGCTCGACCGCTACAAGCGGATCACCGGCGCCGGCGACGCGTTCGACGTGGCCTATCACGTGCTCGGCGCGCAGCGGAACGCCAAGATCGTCGGCATCTTCACGCGGCTGTGGAAGCGCGACGGCAAGCCGCGCTATCCCGGGCTGTGCCCGCGCGTCTGGGGCTATCTGGAGCGCGACCTCAAGCATCCCGCGCTGCGGCCCGTCGCCGACTGGTTCGCGGCGAACGTGCCTGCGGAGCTGCGCGGCGACCCGCTGACGATCGCCGGCGCATGAAGCCCGCCGCCACTTATTCGCTGCGGCCCAATCCCGCGGTCGCGGTGCCGGCGACGGCGATGGTGATGGCGGCGGGGCTCGGCAAGCGGATGCGCCCGCTGACCGCGACGCGCCCCAAGCCGCTGGTCGAGGTGGCGGGCAAGACCCTGCTAGACCATACGTTCGACCATCTGCGCGAGGCGGGAGTGAAGCGCGCGGTGGTCAACGTCCATTATCTCGCTGATCAGATCGAGGCGCATCTCCGGGCGCGCGCCGCCGGCATGGAAGTGCTGATTTCCGACGAGCGCAAGCAGCTGATGGAGACCGGCGGCGGGATCGTCCAGGCGCGCGCGATGCTGGGCGACGCGCCGTTCCTGTGCGTCAACAGCGACAATCTCTGGGTCGACGGGCCGATCGGCGCGCTCCACCAGCTCGCCGCCGCCTGGGACGATGCGCGGATGGACGCACTGCTGCTGCTCGTGCCGCTGGCGCGCGCGCACAGCCATCGCGGGCAGGGGGATTTCCGCCTCGATCCGCTCGGCCGGATCACCGAACGGCGCAAGCCGGGGCGCCTTGCGCCCTTCGTCTATACCGGCGTGCAGATCCTCTCGCCGCGGCTGATCCGCGATTGGCCCGAGGGGCCGTTCTCGACGAACCTGTTCTGGAACCGGGCGATGGCGGCGGGGCGGCTTTGGGGCGCGGTGCACCAGGGGCTGTGGTTCGACGTCGGAACGCCCCAGGCAGTGAAAGAGGCCGAAGAGGTGCTGGCGGAGATGTGATCCTCTTCCTCCCCTCCCGCTTGCGGGAGGGGCTGGGGGAGGGCATGTCGATCTTCTGATGCGGTTGCGTTTGGACAGGCCCTTCCCCGACCCCTCCCGCAAGCGGGAGGGGAGAGTCCGCTGATGCCCGATCGCCTCCACCTCTACTCCATCCCGCCGCACCGCGCCTTTGCGGACGCGCTGGCGAACGGGCTGATCAAGCGCTTCGGCGGGGATCCGATGCGGCTCGCGCGGGGGCTGGTGCTGCTGCCCAACAATCGCGCCAAGCGCGCGATCCAGGACGCGTTCGTACGCGCGAGCGGGGGCGGGCTGCTGCTGCCCCGGCTGATCGCGGTCGGCGATCCCGAGCTCGACGAGGCGGTGTTCGACGCGGCGGGCGACGCCGATCCGGTGCCGCCCACGGTCGGGCCGCTCCAGCGCCAGTTGATTCTCGCGCGGCTGATCCAGGAGGCCGGCGCGCCGGTGGACGCCGCCGAGGCGGTGCGGCTGGCGGGCGAGCTGGCGGGCACGCTCGACCAGCTGCTGATCGAGGAAGTCGAGCCGCGGCGCCTCAAGGAGCTCGACCTCGGGCCCGAGCTGTCGGCGCATTGGGAGCGATCGCTCCAGCTGTTCGAAGTGGTGCTCGAACGCTGGCCGCGCGAGCTGGCGCGGCTCGGGCGGATCGACCTGGCCGAGCGGCGGCGGCGGCTGATCGACAAGGTCACGCGGCGCTGGCGCGCGGCGCCGCCTGAGGGTTTCGTCTGCGCCGCCGGCATCACGGCGAGCGCGCCGGCGATCGCGCGGCTCCAGCGGACGGTCGCGGCTCTGCCGCGGGGCATGGTCGTGCTGCCCGGCCTCGCCATCGGCATCGGCGACGAGGAATGGGATTCGCTCGGTCCCCATGCGCCCGATCCGGTTTCCGGCCGGCGCAGGCGCAGCCTGGAGACGCATCCGCAATTCCATCTCAAGCTGCTGCTCGAGCGGATGGGCGTGCACCGCAGCGAGTTCGATCCGTGGCGCGCGGCGAGCGAGCATGACGCGGCGCCTTCGCGCAGCAAGGCGATCGCCTCGGCGATGCAGCCGCCCGAGCTCACCCATGGCTGGACCGCGCTGCCCGCGGCCGAGCGGCGGCTCGACGCGGTGCGCGCGCTCGAAGTCGCGACGCCGGCCGAGGAGGCGCAGGCGATCGCGCTGGCACTGCGCGAGGTGCTCGAGACGCCGGGGCGCACCGCCGCGCTGGTGACGCCCGACCGTGCGCTCGCTCGCCGCGTCGCCGCGCATTGCGCGCGCTGGGGGATCGCGATCGACGATTCCGCCGGCCAGCCGCTTTCGATCCTGCCGCCGGGCACGCTGCTGCTCGCGCTCGCCGAGGCGGCGGCGCAGCGCTTCGCGCCGCTGCCGCTGCTCAGCCTGCTCAAGCATCCGCTGGTGATGCCCGAGGCGCGGCCCGAATGGCTGGAAGGCGTGCGACTGCTCGACCGCGCGCTGCGCGGCCCGCGCCCGGCGCCCGACCTGGCCGGGATCGACCGGCACCTGGCGGAGCAGGAGGGGCGCGACGGTGCGCTCCGCCGCGCGGCGCAGCGCTGGTGGCCGGCGGCGCGCGATCTGCTCGTGCCGCTGGAGGCGGCGTTCGCGGGCGGATCGCAGCCCATCCCCGTGCTGCTCGCGGCGCTGCGCGAGGCGGCACAGGCGCTGGGCGGGGACGGAGCGTGGAGCCGCGTCGACGGCCGTGCCGCCGCGACCCTGCTCGACGATCTCGAGCGCGAGGCCGCCGACGGTCCGCGCCGCGCCGATCCCGCGACGCTCGCGCCGATGCTGCGCACGCTGATGGACGCCGAGGCGGTACGGCCGCCGCAGGGCGGGCATCCGCGCCTCGCGATCCTCGGCCTGATCGAGGCGCGGCTGCAGACGGCCGACCTGATGATCCTGGGCGGGCTCAACGAAGGCGTGTGGCCGGGCCTGCCCGCGCCCGATCCCTGGCTCGCGCCGCGCATCCGCGCCGAATTGGGGCTGCCGGGGCTCGAGCGCCGCATCGGCCTCGCCGCGCACGACCTCGCCGGGGCGCTGGGCGCGCCGCAGGTACTGCTCACGCGCGCGCGGCGCGACGCCACCGCGCCCACCATCGCCTCGCGCTTCTGGCTGCGGCTCGAGGCGCTGTCCGGCGGGCTCGAGCGTGCCCACGACCTCGCCGAATGGCTGCGCGCGATCGACGATCCGGGCGCGCATGCACCCGCCGAACGGCCCGAACCCGCGCCGCCGGCCGCGGCGCGGCCGAAGCTGATCTCGGTCACCGAGGTCGATCGGCTCAAGGCCGATCCCTATGCCTTCTACGCCCGGCGGATGCTGCGCCTGATGCCGCTCGACCCGGTCGACGCCGATCCGAGCGCGGCCTGGCGCGGCACGGCGGTGCACGACGTCCTTCAGAAATGGTTCGAACTCGACGACTGCGCGCCCGAGAAGCTGCGCGCCCGCGCCGAGGCGCTGCTCGCGGACGAGCGCACGCATCCGATGATGCGCGCATTGTGGCAGCCGCGGCTGATGGAGGCGATCGACTGGATCGCCGCCGAGATCGCCGCCAAGGCGGCCGAAGGCCGCCGCGTGCTCGCGGTCGAGCTCGACGGGGAGATCCCGTTCGCGGGAGTGACGCTGCGCGGCAAGTTCGACCGGATCGACCGGCTGGCCGACGGCGGCCTGGCGATCGTCGACTACAAGACCGGCCAGCCGCCGAGCACTCGCGCGGTGCGCGCGGGGTTCAGCCTGCAGCTGGGGCTGCTCGGGCTGATCGCCGAACGGGGCGGCTTCCAGGGAATCGAGGGCAAGGCCGGCTGCTTCGAATATTGGTCGCTGGCGCGCGGCCGGACGGGCGGGTTCGGCTTCGTCGACTCGCCGGTCGATCCTCGGAAGAAGGAGCCGATCCCGGCGGCCGAGTTCGTCGACATCGCCGCGCATCATTTCGCCGAGGCCGCGGCCGCCTGGCTGACCGGCGACCGGCCCTTCACCGCCAAGCTCGTCCCCGAATACGCGCCCTATGCCGAGTACGACCAGCTGATGCGGCGCGACGAATGGTATGGCCGTGACTGAGGTCCGACCGCTGCACCCGCTCAAGGGGGAACAGGGCCGCGCGAGCGATCCGGAACGGCATGTCTGGCTCTCGGCCTCGGCCGGCACGGGCAAGACGCAGGTGCTCGCGGCCCGGGTGTGGCGGCTCCTCCTGAACGGCACCGATCCCGGCGCGATCCTGTGCCTCACCTTCACCAAGGCGGGTGCGGCCGAGATGTCGGAGCGGATCACGCGGCGGCTGGCGCATTGGGTCCGTGCCGACGACCACGACTTGCGGCTCGACCTGCTCGCGCTCGGCGAATCGGCGACGCGCGACAGGATGGCGCGGGCCCGCCAGCTCTTCGCCAAGGTGCTCGACGCGCCGGGCGGCGGCATCCGCATCCAGACGATCCACAGCTTCTGCCAGTCGCTGCTCGCCGCCTTTCCGATGGAGGCCGGGCTGGTCCCCGGTTTCCGGCCGCTCGACCAGCGCGAGGAGGCGGTGCTCGCGCGCGAGGCGCTGGCCGAGATGCTCGTCGATGCGGGGCGCGAGGGCCGCGACTGGATCGTCGAGGCCGTCGGCGCGCTGTCGCTGCGACTGGGCGAGGGCAAGGCGGAGGATTTCCTCAAGGCCTGCGCGGGGGCGGGCGAGGCGATGGCGTCGCTCGGGCCCGCGATCCGGCCCCAGCTGCGCGCGGCGCTGGGCCTGCCCGAGGGAGACATCGAGGCCGAGATCGCGCGCCGCTGCGGCGACGAGGCGTTCGACCTGGCGGCGCTGCGCGAGATCGCGGCGATGAATGCCGCCTGGGGCACCGCACGGGGCCTCGAGCGCGCCGACATCGTCGCGGCCTGGCTCGCGAAGGGAGCCGAGGCGCGCGCGGCGGGGCTGGGCGATCTCCACCTCGTCTGGGCGACGGCCAAGGGCGATCCACGCTCGTTCGGCAAGGGCCAGGCGCCGCCCGACGCGAGCTATGCCGATCTCGCGATGCGACTCCATGGCCGCTGCGCCGAGCTGATCGCGATGAAGGCGCAGGCGGATTATGCCGACCTGCTCGCCGCGGGGCTCGAGGCCGGGCGCGTCTATGCCGAGACCTATCGCCAGGCCAAGCGCCGGCTGGGCGCGGTCGACTTCAACGACCTGATCCGCGCGACCGTCGCGCTGCTCGGCGAGCCGGGCATGGGCGAATGGGTGCGCTTCAAGCTCGACCAGGCGACCGAGCACGTCCTGATCGACGAGGCGCAGGACACCAATCCGCAGCAATGGGCGATCGTCGCCGCGATCGCCGACGAGTTCTTCGCCGGCGAGGGCGTACGGCCGGAGACGGTCCGCACGCTGTTCACCGTCGGCGACTACAAGCAGGCGATCTTCGGCTTCCAGGGCACGGATCCGATCTTCTTCCGCGCGGCGTTCGAGCGGTTCCTCGCCAAGTCGCGCATCCGGCCCGATCCCGCCTTCGAGCTGGAGCCGCGCGAAGTGGAGGAATTGTCGCTCACGCACAGCTTCCGCTCGACCCGCCCCGTGCTCGAGTTCGTCGACGCCGCGATCGGCGCGCTGCCTGCGCCGGGCATGGGCGATCTCTCCGACGCCGAGCCGCATGCGAGCGAAGTGCCCGGGCCGGGCACGGTGACGCTGTGGCCGCCGGTCACCGAAGGCGGGACCGAGGCCGACGAGGAGGAATGGGTGAGCGATGCCACCCGCAAGCTCGCCGGCGACGTCGCCAGGGCGATCAAGGGCTGGATCGGCACGCTCGACCTCGAGAGCAAGGGCCGCAAGCTCGCGCCCGAGGACGTGATGATCCTGGTCAAGCGGCGGGGCGAGCTCGCTTCGCTGATCGTCGCGCGG
The DNA here is from genome assembly GCA_966186155.1 of uncultured Sphingomonas sp. GTDB lineage: Bacteria > Pseudomonadota > Alphaproteobacteria > Sphingomonadales > Sphingomonadaceae > Sphingomonas. Next base: position 3,429 of record CBIFVW010000053.1, on the reverse strand, counting down.
CTCTATGCCGAGGGCGTGCCGGTGGCGGGGGTCGACCGGTTGCGGCTCAATGCGCCGCTCGCGGTGCAGGACCTGCTCGCCGCGATCCGCTTCGCGCTCCAGCCCGAGGACGATCTGTCGCTCGCCAGCCTGCTGGTCTCGCCGCTGATCGGCTGGAGCCAGGACGAATTGATGGCGGCGGCGGTGCGCGAGGGCGGGGGGCTGTGGCGCCATCTGCGCGCGACTCAGCCGGAAGAGCGGCTGGAGCCGCTCCACGCGCTGCTCCGGCGCGCCGACATCGCGACGCCCTATCGCTTTCTCGAGGAAATCCTCTCCGGCCCGCTCGACGGGCGGCGCAAGCTGCTGCGCCGGCTGGGCGAGGAGGCGCGCGATCCGATCGAGGAGCTGCTCAACGCCGCGCTCAATTTCGAGAAGGTGGCGACGCCTTCGCTCCAGCGCTTCCTCGACTGGTTCGACCGCGGCGATGTCGAGATCGTGCGCGACTCCGCCCAGCCGCAGAACGCCGTGCGCGTGATGACCGCGCACGGCGCCAAGGGGCTGCAGGCGCCGCTGGTGATCCTGGCCGACGCGACGGTCGATCCGACGCGGTCGCCGCGCGATTTCCTCCTCTGGGCGCCGGAGGAGGGCGGGGACAAGGTCCCGATCTTCCGGCCTCGCGCAGCCGAACGCGGCGGGCCGCTCGACGCGGTGATCGCGGAGGCGGACGCGCGCGAGCTGCAGGAGCATTGGCGGCTCTTCTACGTCGCGGTGACGCGCGCGGAGGAGCGGCTGGTGATCGCGGGTGCGCTCGGGCCTCAGGCGAAGGGCGTGCCGCCGGCGAAGAGCTGGTACGCGGCCAGCGCTGCGGCGTTCGATGCCCTGGGCGTGGCGGGGGAAGGCGCGCGCACCTTCCGGGGGCGCGTGCCCCAGACGCCGGTGGCGTCGAAAGCGCCGTCGGCGGAAGCACCGCCGGAGCGGCCGGCCTTGCCCGGCTGGGCGTCCCGCCCGGCGCCCCAAGAGGCCCGGCCGCCGCGTCCGCTCGCGCCGTCGTCGCTGGGCGACGACCTGGTCGCCGATCCGCCGCCCACGCCGGCGATGCGCGCCGCGGCCGAGCGCGGGCGGCTGCTCCATGCGCTGTTCGAGCGGCTGCCCGGGGTGTCTCCGTCCGGACGGGCCGAGGCGGCCGAGCGCTGGCTCGTCGGCGCGGGCGGAGTCGCGGATCCGGCGTTGCGGGCCGAGCTGGCGGCGGCGGCGCTCGCCGTCACCGAAGATCCCCGCTTCGCCGAGCTGTTCGGCCCGGATTCGCTGGGCGAGGCGCCGATCGCGGCGGTGCTGGACGACGGCCTGGTGGTCTCCGGTACCGTCGACCGGCTGGTGGTGACGCCGGACCGCGTCCGCGTCGTCGACTTCAAGACCGGACGCCGCGCGCCGGCGAGCCCCGACGCGATCCCGCCCTATCATCTCCGCCAGATGGCCGCCTATGCGGCGGCGCTCGGCGTGATCTTCCCGGGGCGGAGGATCGAAGCCGCGCTGCTCTACGTCGCGGCGCCGGTGCTCCACGTCCTGCCCGAGCCCCTGCTCGCCGCGCACAAGCCCGGCTTCGCGGCCACGGAGCAAAGCTTCACTTCGCGCGCTTGAGCCGGAAGGCCCGCGCACATAAGTAGATGCTGTACCGATTTCGTTTCCCAGGAGTCCCCCATGGCCACCAAGGCAACCACCGACGCCAGCTTCGACACCGACGTCCTCCAGGCCGAAAAGCCCGTGCTCGTCGATTTCTGGGCCGAGTGGTGCGGGCCGTGCAAGATGATCGCCCCGGCGCTCGAGGAGCTGGCCGAGGAGCTGGCCGACCAGGTCGAGATCATCAAGCTCGATATCGACGAGAATCCGGATGCGCCGACCCGATACGGCGTGCGCGGCATCCCCACGATGATCCTGTTCAAGGACGGCCAGGAAGCTGCCAAGCAGATCGGCGCGATGCCGAAGAACGCGATCAAGCAATGGATCCAGGGCGCGCTCTGAATGCGCGGGCGGGGATCTCTCAGAGCCCCCGCGTATCCGGCCTGAACCGGGCGTGCCGCGGCGCTTCGTCCGCCGCGGGCGCCCAGGCGATGCGGCTCGCGTAGAAGATGTGGAAGCCCGGCACGATGCCGTCGGGTTCATCCAGCGTCGCGATGCTGAAGTCCACCGTCTCGGGCTGGTGGTTCACCTGCATCAGAAAGGGCGTTCCGCACCGGGTGCAGAAGCGGCGATGGCCGAAGTCGCTAGATGCTAGGGTGCCGACCAGCGTCTCGCCGCTGGTGAAGACGAAATCGCCGATCGGAACCGTGGCGAAGGCCATGGCCGGGCTGCCGGAGTTGCGCTGGCAGGTGCGGCAATGGCACCAGCCGGCGTCGAAGGGTTCGGAGAGCAGCCGGTAACGGACCTGTCCGCAGAGGCAGCCGCCTTCCATCTCTCAGCTCCTGTAATCGGCGTTGATCGAGATATAGCCGTGGGTGAGGTCGCAGGTCCAAACCGTCGCGCGGCCTTCGCCCAGGCCGAGATCGACGCCGATTTCGATCTCGCGGCCCTTGAGATGCGCGGCCACCGGCGCCTCGTCATATCCCTCGACCGCAAGCCCGTCGCGCGCGACCTGCGTCGCGCCGAAGCGGATCGCGAGCCGGTCGCGCTCGGCGGGTTCGCCGGCCTTGCCGACCGCCATCACGACGCGGCCCCAATTGGCGTCCTCGCCGGCGATCGCGGTCTTCACCAGCGGCGAATTGGCGATCGACATGGCGATGCGGTGCGCGCTCCGGTCGCTCTCGGCGCCTTCGACGTCGATGCGGATGAGCTTCTGCGCGCCCTCGCCGTCGCGCACGACGAGCAGGGCGAGCTGGTGGCAGAGATCGGCGAGCGCGGCGCGGAAGGCGTCGGCGCCGGGGCTGTCGTCCGAGGTTAGTATCTGGTTGTCACGCGCGCCGGTGGCGAAGGCGAGGACCGTATCGCTGGTCGAGGTGTCGCCATCGACGGTGATGCATGAAAAAGTCTTTTGGTTTGCATCGCTTAGAGCGGATTGCAGGAAGGCGGGATCGACCGCTGCGTCGGTGAAGACGAAGCCGAGCATCGTCGCCATGTCGGGCGCGATCATCCCCGAGCCCTTGATGATCCCGACCAGGTTGACGGTGTGCCCGCCGACCACCGCCTGCGTCGTCGCGGCCTTGGCGAAGGTGTCGGTGGTCATGATCGTCGCCGCGGCATCCTCCCAGCCGCACGGCGCGGCGGTGAAGGCGGCGTCGAGCCCAGCCTCGGCCTTGTCGACGGGCAGCGGCACTCCGATCACCCCGGTCGAGGCGACGAATATGTCCGATGGCGCGCAGCCGAGATGCGCCGCGGCGCGCGCGGCGATCGCCTCGACCGCCGCGCGGCCGCGATTGCCGGTGAAGGCGTTCGAATTGCCCGCATTCACCACCAGTG
>CBIFVW010000052.1:0-16983 GCA_966186155.1 uncultured Sphingomonas sp. | reverse complement strand
CGCCACGGCCACCGCCCCTGCCCCCGCACGCGAGCCCGAGCTCGCCGCCCGGCCCGGCCATCTCGGCCAGGCGCTCGGCGTCGAGATCGCGCGCAAGGTCGATCTGGGCGAGGAATCGCTGCGCGTCCGCCTCAATCCGGGCGAGCTCGGCCGGGTCGAAGTGACGCTCGCCTTCGATGACGGCGGCAGCCTGCGCGCCACTGTCCGTGCCGAGAGCGCGCACGCGCTCGACCTGCTCCGCCAGGACGCGCCCGATCTCGCGCGCACGCTCGACCAGGCCGGCATCCGTGCCGATGCGCAGAGCTTCCGCTTCGAAAGCCGCACCGGCAGCGACAGCGGCTCGGCACAGCAGCAGCACCAGCAGCAGCGCAACGGCCAGCATTTCACCGGCGGCGACGAAGCCGAAGCCGCCCAACCCGCCTGGCACGCCGTCCGCGGCGACGGGCAGGTCGACCTTCTCGCCTAGGAGTCCATGATGACGACCGTCAATTCCGCCACCACCGCCCAGGCGACCACCACCGGCGCGGCGTCGAAGCTCAACGCCGATTTCGACATGTTCCTGAAGCTGCTCACCGCGCAGATGCAGAACCAGGATCCGCTCGATCCGATGGACACCGCGCAATATACCCAGCAGCTCGTCCAATATTCGCAGGTCGAGCAGTCGATCGAGCAGACCGGGACGCTGAAGTCGATCCTGTCGAGCCTCGGCACGCAGAACCTCACCCAGGCCTCGTCGCTGGTCGGCCGCCGCATCGAAGCGGATTCGCAATATGCCGGGCTCACCGACACGCCGGCCCAATGGGGCTGGACCGGCACGCGCGACGTCGAGACGATCACCGCGACGATCACCGACGAGAAGGGCCGCGTGGTCGACACGCGCACCGTCGCCGCGGGCGCGGCTTCGGGCAGCCTGATCTGGGACGGCCTGACGAGCAGCCAGCGGCAGATGCCCGCGGGCACTTACAAGCTCGATCTCAAGGGCGTGGATACCGGTGGCAACGAAGTTCCGATCACGATCCGCAGCACCGGCACGGTGAGCGACGTCCAGCTCGAGAACGGCGCGGTGTCCGTCACGGTAAACGGTGCCAGCTTCTCGGCAAGCGAGCTGACGCGGATCGGAAACGCGTCCTGAGCACTACTCGCGAATACTTCCCCAGGGGAATTCCTTAGGGAAGCTCGTTTTGGCCGCCGGCGATATATTCCTATATTGAACTAGAGAGACGGGCGAGCGCTTATATCCCCTCGCGACCCGCCCGTCTCTCTTCGGCGCCTCGGGCGCCTTGTACCGAACAGTAAAAGGCGGACCGGTTGCGCAACCGGTCCGCCATTTTTTTTGGATTCCCAAGACGAAGCGCCGCCCCGCGGCGCTTCGAAGCTCAGGCGTTCGCGGCGCGGAGCACCGGCTTGGGGGAAGGCAGCAGGACCGGCGCCGGCGCCAGGTCGTGGCATTCGAGCACTTCGAAGCCCTCGAGCTCGCAGCCGGCGATGCGCGCGGGCGCGGTGAGCATCGCGACGCAGTCGGCGACCGACGGATCCTCGCGCGGGCCGATCGTGTCGAGCACGTCGCCCAGCGTCATGCCGGGAGCGGCAAGCGCCCTTTCGGCAGCTGCGGACCAAAGCGCCTGAACATCCTCGACCGTCAAGGTCAGCGTCACCGTATAGGCGGGAGCGGAAGCGGTCGAAACAGGTCGAAGGTCACGCAGGTCCATATGGTGCAGCCCCTTGTTATCTTGCCGTTGCCAGCGGTGTCCAAAGCAATGCCCCAGTCGGGCGATTCCGCGTATTCCGGTGTTGCCCCTAGGTGGCATTTCCGGAGCGGGGCCGGAGAGGCTCAGTGGACACGCGCATCGGCGCGGCGGCCGAGCTCGCGGGCATGCGCCGCGACCAGGCACAGCTCCGCATAGAGCCGGTCCCAGAAAGGCGCGGGAATTTCGAGCGCGGGGCTGCCCGCCTGGCTCAGGGCCAGCGCGGCGCAGGGCTCCAGCCCGAGGCGGAAACGCGTGGAGAACATGCCGTCGATATGCTCGTCGGGCAGCGGATGCGGCACCGCGAGGCGCGCGGACATGATGTAGCCGGAGAGGATGTCGACGCCGTATCCGTCGAGCAGGACGCGCGGCCGGCCGGTCAGATCGGGCCGCTCGAGCACCACCAGCGCGCCCGAAGGATGCTCCTCGACGCTGACCTGGAGCCGGCCGCCAAAGGCATCGGTGATTTCTCTGATCCGGGGAAACACGCCCATCTTCTCCTGTCCTGCCATCATTATAGGCGGGTCAACCATCGGCGCGGACGTTGCGGACGCGAAAAAAGAGGCCGGGATGGTTGCCCATCCCGGCCTCTCGTCAGGGCCTTTGGCTCCAGGGAAAAGCCAGGCCTTAACGGAACAGCGAAGTGATGGTCTGCGGCGCCTGGTTGGCGATCGACAGAGCCTGGACACCCAGCTGCTGCTTGACCTGCATGGCCTGCAAGCGAGCCGATTCCTTGGCGAGGTCGGCGTCGACAAGATTGCCGATGCCCGCCTCGATCACGTCGGAGAGCTTGTTGGTGAAGGTCATCTGAGCATCGATCTTGCGCGAAGCCGCGCCGAGCGTGCTGAGGCTGGTCTTCAGATTGGCCTGCGTGGTGGTGATCGTGTCGATCATCGCCTGAGCATTCGACTGCGAGCTGATGTCGCCCGAAGCCGAAATGGTGATCACCGAGCCGCCGAGGTCGAGGCCCTGGTTGGCCACGCTCAGCGAATCCGGATCCCAGGTGCTGCTGCCCGTGTTCGAGTCCTTCAGCGACTGCAGCGCCGAAACGGTGCCGCCCGAAGCCTTGAGCAGGTTCGTGCCGTTGAAGTCAGACGAATTCACGATCGTGGTGATCTGGTCGCGCAGCGCAACGAAGTCGTTGTTGAGCGCCGTGCGGCTCGCCGAATCGATGCCGGAGTCGGCAGCCTGATAGGCCTTGGCCTTCATCTGGTTGACGACGTCCGAGATCTGCTCGGCACCAGCCACCGCAACGTCGGTCACGCTCTTGGCGCGCATGAGCGACTGCGAAACGGCCTTGAGGCCGCCCATGTCGCCACGCAGGCCCTGCGCGATCGTGTACTGCGCGGAGTCGTCCTTGGTGGACGACACGCTCAGGCCCGTGTTGATGCGGGTCTGAACCTGCGCGAGGTCCTTGTTGGTCGCGGTGAGGCTCTGGAGAGCGGCCATCGCGCCGACGTTGGTGTTAACCGAAAAACCCATGACTCATTCCTTCTTGGATAAGAGCCGCCTTCTGCGACCCGGACCGGAGACGCCGATCCGCGACGGCCGCGATCGTTGCAGCCGCACATCCATTCTGGAAAGAATTATAGGATGACCAAAATTTCCGTTGGAATTTTGATGGTTAGCAAAGCGTAAACGCACAACCGCCGCCCCGGCCGGGCCGGAGCGGCGGTCGCCGTGAAGAGGCCCCCCGACCTCTTCTCAGAAGATCAGAAGGGGAAGAGCGCGTCGTAGATCTGCTGGCCCCAGCGCGCCTGCTGCGCGTCGGTGAGCTGGCCCTTGCCGCCATAGATCACGCGCGCCTCGGCGATCTGCGAGTGCTGGATCGAATTGTCGCGGGCGATGTCCTCGGGCCGGATGATGCCGGTGATGATCAGCTCGCGCATCTCGAAGTTGACGCGGACCTCCTGGCGGCCGCGGATCAGCAGGTTGCCGTTGGGCAGCACCTGGGTGACGATCGCGGCCATCGTCATGTTGATCGTCTCGGAGCGCACCGTGGTGCCGCCGCCGGCGAACTTCGAGCCCGAATTGGTGTCGAACACCTTCGACGCGTCGTTGCCGAGCAGCTTGGCGACCGGCGCGATGCCGAGCAGGTTGCCGACACCGCCGCTCTCCGAGCCGCCGCGCGTGCGCGAGGTGTTGTTGCCGAGATCGGCCTTGTCCGCGATGTTGATGCGGATCGTCAGGATGTCGCCGGTCTTGTTCGCGCGCTGGTCGCGGAACAGCGCGCCGGCGCCGGTGCGGAACAGCGAGGCGCTGGGCGCCTGTTGCGGCTGGGCGGTGAGCGGACGCCCGCCGCGGTCCGCCGGCATCGAGAGCGACGGCTCGATCTCGGGCGCCGTCACCGGCTGCATCTCGGAGAGCTTCGGCGCCTTGCCGATCGCCTTGAGGCGCCCCACGGCGCCGCAGCCCGAAAGCGTGGCGGCCATCGCCACGAGCAGTATCATCTTACGCATTGAACTATTCCCCTTCAGGGAGTGACGACCCGGACAGTGCCGGATCCTTCGATCTTGCCGTCGAGCGTGCGGCTGGTGGCGGTGGTGACGACGCGGACTGCGTCGCCCTGGCCGCCCCCGCTCAGCGCGCGGCCCGAAGCGGTGATCACCAGCGCGCCGCTGACGATGCGGATCGTCACCGGCTCGCCGCGGCGAACGAGTTGCGGGCGCATGACGTCGCCGCGGCGGACGACCGCGCCCGCGGCCAGGTTGCGCGAGGCTTCCATGCCGGCCGCCTCGTCGATCGCGAGCGCGCCGCGCGCCGTGGCCGCCGGACGGCCTTCGACCGTGAAGTCGCCGGCCTCGAGCCGGTCGCCCTTCTGGACGGCGTGGCCGAGGACGGGCACTTCGACGTCCCCGTCGGGGCCCGCCGCCGCGAGCGCGAGAGCCAGCAGCGCGAGCATCAGCGCAACTGGCTGGTCGTCGCCAGCATCTCGTCCGCGGTCTTCACGACGCGGCTGTTCATCTCATAGGCGCGCTGCGCCGTGATCAGCGCGGTGATCTCGGCGACAGGATTGACGTTCGATCCCTCGACGAAGCCCTGGGTCAGCGTGCCGAAGCCCGGCTCGCCCGGCTGGGCGACGACCGGCTGGCCCGATGCCGCGGTCTCGAGGAACAGGTTGCCGCCCTTCGCCTCGAGCCCGGACTCGTTCATGAAGGTCGCGAGCTCGAGCTGACCGAGCGTCTGCGGCTGCGGATCGCCCGATACGGTGACCTGGACCTGGCCGGTCTTCGAGATGCTGACGTCGATCGCGCCCTGCGGAATGGTGATGCCGGGCTGGACCGGATAGCCGTCCTGCGTGACGAGCTCGCCCTGGTCCGAGAGGCCGAAGGAGCCGTCGCGGGTATAGGCGGTCTCGCCCGAAGGCAGCGTCACCTGGAAATAGCCCTTGCCCTCGATCGCCACGTCGTAGGGATTGGCGGTCTGCTGCAGCGCGCCCTGTTCGTTGATGCGGTAGACGCCGCCGGTCTTGACGCCGGCGCCGATCTGGATGCCGGCGGGCGCGCGGGTCTGGTCGCTGGTCGACGAGCCCGGGCGCGAGACCTGCTGGTAGAGCAGGTCCTGGAACTCGGCCCGCTGCCGCTTGAACGCGGTCGTGTTCATGTTGGCGATGTTGTTCGAGATGACGTCGACATTGGTCTGCTGCGCGAGCATGCCGGTGCCGGCGATGGAGAGCGAACGCATGGGAAGGTCCTTTCCGTGAAAATCAGCTGATGCGGCCGAGCTTGTCGATTGCCTGCTTGCGCATGTCGGACATCGCGTCCGAGATGTGCTGGCTGGTCTGGTAGGCGCGCAGGATCTCGATCATGTCGGTGGTCTCGGTGATCGCATTGACGTTCGAGCCTTCGACGCCGCCCGTCTGGAGCTTGGTCTCGGCCGCAGTGAGCTCGCGCCCGCCGGTGCCGGTCATCAGCCCGTCGCCGCGAGGATCGACATTGGCTTCGTCGAAGACGGTCACCACGAAGCGGCCGAGCGGGCCGGCGCTGCCCATCACCGTGCCGTCGGCGGCGACGCTGACCTTGCCGGCTTCCTCGGGCGGGATGACGATCGGCTTGCCGCCCTCACCCAGGATGCGCTGCCCGCCGGTGGTGGCGAGCTCGCCGTTCTCGAGCACCTTGACGAAGCCCGCGCGCGTATAGGCGATGCTGCCGTCGCCGGCCTGGACGCTCAGATAGCCCGGCCCCTCGATCATCACGTCGAGCGGATTGCCGGTCGGCTGGAACGCGCCCTGGGCGGCGTCGTGCACCGCGCCGTAGTCGAGCACGAACGACGTCTGCTTCGCCGGCTTCACGACGGAATCGGTCTGCTCGACATATTCGCGGAACACCGGCTGCTCGCGCTTGAAGCCGACCGTGTTCATGTTGGCGAGGTTGTTCGCCGCCACGTCCATGCGGCGCCGGAGCGCCTGTTCCTGGCTCAGCAGCACATAGGAAGAAATGTCCACCTGACCCCGTCCCTCGAAAATTCGCACTAGGCAGAAATTGCCGGGCGTTGATCCTATAATAGGAGAAAATGTGCCGGCGGGTTGCCGGAGCGCAGATTTCGAAAGGGCATGAGCGAATGGCATCGTCGCCGGAGATCATCGAAGAGGGCGAGGAGGCGGCCAAGGCGGCCGCCGCCGCTGCCGCGCGCAAGAAGAAGCGCAAGCTGATCCTCATCGGCGCCGCGGCCGGCGTGCTGCTGCTCGGCGGCGGCGGCGGCGCGGCGGTGATGCTCTCGGGCGCCAAGGCCGAAGCGGCCGGTGATTCCGGTCATGGCGCCGCGCCCGAGGGCGATCATGGCGACGACGGCGAAGGCGGCCATGGCGAGGGCGGCAAGGAAGCCTTTGTCGACGTGCCCGCGATGATCGTGAACCTGCGCTCGCCCGACGGCGCGCCGCGCTTCCTCAAGCTCCATTTCATGATCGTGCCGGCGCCCGGCGCCGCCGAGACGGTGAAGGACAAGCTGCCGCTCCTTCTCGACGCCTATCAGCCCTTCCTGCGCGAGCTGCGCCCGGAGGACCTGGCCGGATCGGCCGCGGTCTTCCGCGTCAAGGAGGAGATGATGATCCGCGCCACCGCCGCGCTCGGCGAAGGCGCGGTCAAGGACATTCTCATCCAGGACCTGGTCCAGCAATGATCGATCTCGAGGATTTCGACCTGCCCGATCCTCCCGCGCCTCCGGCGGCGGGCGGCGGCGACGTCAAGTTCGACCAGGCAGACATCGACGCGCTGTTCGGCGATGTCGGCCCGGTCGCCAAGAAATCGGGCCTGCGCGCGGTCATCGAATCGCGCGTGATCAGCCACGAGCGCATGCCGATGCTCGAAGTGGTGTGCGACCGCGTCGTGCGCTCCTTCGCCAGCTCGATGCGCAACCTCACCTCCGACGCGATCGACGTCAGCCTCGAGGAAGTGACCTCGACGCGCTTCGGCGAGTTCATGAACCGCGTCGCTCTTCCCGCGATGGTCGGCGTGTTCAAGGTCAAGGAGTGGGAGAGCTACGGCATCGTCACGGTGGGATCGGGCCTGATCTACGCCGTGGTCGACGCGCTGCTCGGCGGCCGCGGCGGCAATCCGCCGATGGTGATCGACGGCCGCGCCTTTACGACGATCGAGACCCGCCTCGTCTCGCGCATGCTCGAGCTCGCGCTCAACGACTTCGCCGAGGCCTTCTCGCCGATCGAGCCGATCACGATGCAGCTCGAGCGCATCGAGACCAATCCGCGCTTCGCCGCGATCGCCGGCTCGTCGAACATCTGCGCGACCGCGACCTTCCGCGTCGACATGGACGGGCGTGGGGGCGATTTCACGCTCGCCTTCCCCTATGCGACGCTCGAGCCGGTGCGCGACAAGCTGCTCCAGCGCTTCATGGGCGAGAAGAGCGGCCGCGACAGCATCTGGGAGGCGCACATGGCCTCCGAGATCCGCAAGACCCATGTCTGGGTGAGCGTGCTGCTCGGCGAGAAGGCGATGCCGATCGCCGACCTGCGCGCGCTCGAGATCGGCCAGACGATCGCGCTCCACAAGGGTCCGGACGACCCGCTCGACATCGCCTGCGGCGGCGTGAAGCTCGCCCAGGCCCAGATCGGCCAGCGCTGCGGCAAGGTCGCCGTGCGCCTGGTCAACGAAGTTTCCCGCGGAAAGAAGGGGTAAGCCATGAGCATCGCGCTACTCGCCAATGTGCTGACGATCATCCTGTGCATGGCCGTGCTCGTGCAGAGCGTGCGGATGATGCGCAGCCTGCGCACCGTGAAGGACGGGGCGCTGACCCAGGTGGTCGGCGCGCTCGAAAAGGCCACGACCGAGGCGCGCGCCGTGCTCTCGGACATGAAGCAGACGCTCGGCACCGATTGCGCCCAGCACGCCCGCCTCGTCGAGCGCGCACGCGAGCTGCGCGACGAATTGTCGCTGATGACCGGCATCGCCGACGCCGCCGCCGAGCGGATCGTCAATGCGGTCAGCCTCGCCAATGCGCAGCGCCAGGCCGAGGCTGACGAAGTCGAGGCCGAAGTCGAGGCCGAAACCCGGGCCGAGGCGGCGTGATGGCGCGCCCCTCGCTTCTCCTGATGACCGCGGCGGCGTCCGCGCTCGCCGTCGTCGCCAACGCCGCGACGATCGCGGCCGGTCCCCAGGACACGTCGGGCAAGACCCGGCTCGGCAATTCGATCGAGCAGGACCTGAGCGAGCGCGACGCCGCGGCGGCGCGGCGCAAGCGCGGGCTCGACCTGCGCGAGCAGGCGGCCAAGGCCGCCGAGGCGCGGCTCCAGGCCGATCTCGAGGCGCGCAAGAAGCAGGAGGGCGGCGGCGGCGAGGCCGGGCTTCCCGCCGAGGCGCAATATGACGAGCTCGCGCGCATCTATCAGGCGATGAAGCCCAAGGCCGCGGCGGTGGTGTTCGAGCAGCTCGACATGGAAGTGCAGATGAAGGTCGCGCAGCGCATGCGCGAGCGATCGACCGCGATGATCATGGCGGCGATGACCCCCAAGGGCGCCGCGGCGCTGAGCATGGCGCTGGCGCGGCGGAGCGCGGCGCGGCCCCAGGCAGTCGCGCAGCAGCCTGCCGCGAAGCCGCAGACGGGTGGCGGCGCGGTGGCGCGGCGTTAGGCTCTGCCCGGAAGCATGCGGGCGGACTGACCGATTCTCCTTCGGGACCCCGGCCCTGGGCCGGGGTCCACGGCGTCTCACCGGATACCCTCGAGCCTCTTGTCCATGACTCGCTTCCCCGTGGCCCCGGCCCCAGGCCGGGGTGACGGCTATGGACTAAGATTGCAGGATGCGCCGATAGTCCGGTGCCCTGGTTCAGGCCCGCGTCGCCTCGACCTCGACGATCAGCACGCGGGAGAAGCCCGGATCGGCGGCCTTGAGCGCCGCGGTCAGGTCGTGGTCGAGCTTCTGCGCGTCCACCGCGCGCAGGCCCGAGGCGTTGAGCCGGGCGAATTCGAGCCCTGCCGCGACGCTCGCGGCGCGGAGTACGGGAAGCTGCTGGGTGAGGTGCGTCGCGGTATCGCCATCGGCTGCCTCGAGCACCAGCTTGAAGCGCAGCGCGCCGCTCACGCGATCGGACTCGATGATCGGGACGGTGACTTCATCCATCGGCACGAAGTGCGGCTCGTCTCCGCCGCCCCCGCCGCCGCCCGAGGCGTGCGCGCCGCCGCCCGGCAACGGCACCGCCGCAGTTCCCAGCGCAAGCGCAGCCAAGGTACTCCGTCGCAAATCCCGTCTCCCGATATCGGCCGGATGGCGCCGCACGCGGCCATCGCCCCTCTATAATAGAGGGAAATCAGCCAGAAGGTGACGAGTGAGCCACGATCAGCGCCCAGCGAAACTGCGTGTCGTCCAGGACGCGGCACCGGTGGCGGGCCGCCGCCGGGACGATCCCAAGGCCGTCCACGGGAAGCCGGGCTCGGCGGACACTGCCGCCGCCGTCCCCGCGAACGCGTCGGCGAAAACCGGCGCCGAAGCCAGTGGGCTGGCATTGGTTCCCGCGATGCTGTTCCTGATCGCCTGCATCGCCGGCGGCGTCGCCTTCGCGCTCGTGCGCCCGTTCGGGCTCGGCTGATGCGCACGCTCCTGATCGCGCTCACCGCGGGCGCCAGCGCGACCGCGCCGGCGCACGACTCCGCGCCTGCTCCGGTCGCAGCCGTGCCCGCCGCCGCCCTGCCCCGCTTCGCCGCCACGCTCGCGCAGATGCCGGCGATCACCGGCGGCGACGGCTGGCGCGGCGAGACCGGCGCGCATGCCTGGCAACGCCTCGCCGTCGCCACTCCCGACAAGCGCCAATCGGTGCGCTGGAGCTATGCGCTCGGCCTGCTCGGCGAGAAGCGCGGCGCCGATGCGATCGGCGTGCTCGAAGTGATGCGCGCGGGCGAGCGCGACCTCGAGCTGGTCGCACCCTTCCAACTGGCGCGCGGCATGGCGCTCACCCTGATCGGCCATGACGCCGAGGCGATCGCCGTCCTCGCCGCGCCTTCGCTCGCGGGAAATCCCGAAGCCTGCGCCTGGCGGATGCGCGCGCTCGCCCATTCGCGCGCCGCCGGAGAGGCGGTCGCCCAGATCAACTGCGCGCTGCCGGCGATCAATGGCCGGGCGCCGGCCGAGCGCGCGCCCTTCGTCCTCGCCGCCGCCGGCGCCGCGATCGAGGCGGGGCAGCCCCAGCCGGCGCTCGCCTGGCTCACCTTGTTCTCCGACCACAATCCCGCCGCGAACCTGCTCCGTGGCCGCGCGCTGCTCGCGCAGAAAGACGTCGCGGGCAGCCGCCTGCGCTTCGAACGCGCCGCGCTCAAGGGCTCGCCTGAGATCAAGACCGACGCGACGCTCGGCACGATCGAGGCCGATCTCGCGGGGAACGGCATCAACGCGACGCAAGCGATGCAGAAGCTCGACGCCTTGCGCTATCGCTGGCGCGGCGGGCAGATCGAGGCGCGGGCGCTGCGCCTCGAATACCGTCTCGCGAGCGACGCGCACGACCTGCGCGCGCAGCTGCGCACCGGCGCGACGCTGCTGCGCTATTTCAATCTCGGCAAGGACGCCGGCCCGATGCTGGCGACGCTGCAGGCCTCGCTCGCCGCAGCGCTCGCGCCCGAGAGCGGCATTCCGCTCCCCGACGCCGCCGGCCTCTATTGGGACTATCGCGAGCTGGCGCCCGTGGGCGCCGAGGGCGACCTGCTCGTGCTGCATCTCGCCGACCGGCTGCAGGCCTCCGGCCTCTATGCCCGCGCCGCCGAGCTGCTCCAATATCAGCTCATGCAGCGCGCCCAGGACGTGGCGCAGGGACCGCTTTCGGTGAAGGTCGCGGCGCTGCAGGTGCTCGCCGGCCGCCCGGACCTCGCGATCAAGGCGCTGCGCGAGACCGAGCAGCCGAGCTACACCGACGCGATGCGTTGGGACCGCAAGCGGATGGAGGCGGTCGCGCTCCATCGGCTCGGCAAGGACGAAGCCGCGATGGCCGCGCTCGACGAGGTCCCCGACGCGGCGCTGGTCCGCGCCGAGATCCATTGGCGCGCGCAGAACTGGGCCGGCTTCGCCGCCGAGACCGAAGGCCATCTCCCGGCCGCGAGCGCGCTCGGCGAACCGCAGCAGGCGGCGGTGCTGCGCTACGCGGTGGCGCTGGCGATGCTCGGGAACGAAGCGAAGCTGCAAGGGCTCCGCGCGCGCTACGCCGCGGCGTTCGGAAAGCTGCCGAGCGCGGAGGCGTTCGACGTGCTGACCGGCAGCCCCGCGCATGTCGACCCGGCCAAGCTCGCCGCGGCGATGGCGGCGATCCCCCAGGAGAGCCCGGCGGGCGCGATCGGCGACCTGCTCGACGCGGGGGGCTGACCCACCCTCGTCGTCCCGGCGAAAGCCGGGATCTCGAAGTGAAGCGAGCGGCATGCCTCACGAGATCCCGGCTTTCGCCGGGATGACGCGTACTAGCGCAGGAATGCCACCAGACTGAGGCCCGAGAGCTGGGAGAAGACCGAATAGCTCGCCTCGAGCACGGTCTTCTGCTGGGCGAGATCGAGCGCGACCTGGCCGAGATCGGCATCCTCGTTGCTCTCGATCACGCCCTTGAGCAGCAGCGAGCGCTCCTCGCCGCGCGTGGTGAGCGTCTCGACCTGGTTCTGCTTGCGGCCGTTCTCGGCATTGACGTCGCGCAGGCTGCCGAGGCCGGTGTCGATCTGCGTCACCGCCTGCTGAAGCGCGGTCATCTGGGCGGCGCTGGGCGTCTCGCCGATATCGCCGGCCTGGGCGAGCGTGCGGAACGCCTCGTACAGGTCCCGGCCGATCTCGCTCGCGCCGATGCCGTAGCTCACGTCGACGCCGTCCGCGACGCGCGCGCTGGCGCGGACGCTGTCGTCGCGAAAGGCGGTGTTGGCGTCGACGCTCGCCGCCTGGGCGAGCGTGTCGACGCCGAACGGATTCTGGTCGACCTGGCTGCCGCCGAACAGCGGCGTGCCGCCCTCCGCCGCGTTGAGCGCGCTGCGGAACTGGTCGAACGCGGTCTCGATCGCTTCCTGCAGGCCGCCGGCCTTGCCGGTGCCCACCGCCTGGAGGATCTGCTGCCTCAGGTCGGTGGTCGCGGTCTCCACGCCTTCGAGATTGCCCTGATAGAGCGAAAGCGTGGTCGAGACCCGCTTCGCCACGGTCGACTGCGCGTCCTGGCGCGTGAGCAGGCTGTGCGCCGAGAGGTTGCGCACGGTCTCGGTGCCGAGATCGGCGAAGTCCGCGGCCTTCTTGCCCGTGTGCAGGCGCTGCTGGGTGACGGCGAGCTTCTCCTGCGCGCGCGTGATGGCGTCGGCCATGGTACGCTGGAGCGGAATCGTGGCAACACGCGACATCGTCTTATCCCCTTCTTATCGCACCATGCCGATCAAGGTGTCGTACATCTCGCTCGCGGTGCTGAGTACGCGCGCCGCCGCCGAATAGCTGTTCTGCAGCACCACCATCTGCGAGAGCTCCTCGTCGATGTTGACGCCCGAGAAGCTGTCGCGGCGGTTGACGGCGTCGTCGCGGCGCGCGGCCGCGTCGTCGAACGCGCCCTGGGCCTGGCTCGCCTCGAGCCCGGTGCGGCCGAGGAGCAGGCTCGAGAAGCGGTCGATCGTCGAGACGCCGTCCTTGCCGAGGTCGACCGTCTTGCCGAGCCGGTCGACCATCGCGGTCGCGCCGCGGGTGTCCCCCGCGCCGATCGCCTTGGCGCCGACCGCGACATTCTCGAGCCGCGCGAGCGGCATCTTCACCGGATTGGAGAGCACGTCGGGCCGCACTTCGGCCATGTCGAGCCCGCTCGACGCGCCGGTGAGCCCCATCAGCGCCGAGAAGGAGCTGCCGGTGCCGTGGCGGTCGGTCGAGTCCGACGGGATGCTGAGCATCGCGCCCGAGACGTTCGCCGCGGGATCGAAGCGCATCCGGCCGCGATCGTCGAGCGAGAAGGCGCCGAAATCGCCGAGCGGGCCGTTGTTGAGGTCGTCGACCAGGTCGCCCATCGTGCCGCCGGCGGCGGGCGTGAGCGTGTAGCTGGTGAGCGCGCGGCCCGTCGTGTCGCGGAGCACGATCTCGGTCGTCTCGCCCGCAGCGAAGCCATGAGGGTCGCTGGCTGCGAAACCCGAGGGGACCAGCGTGCTGCTGTCGCTGCGGACGAGGTCGTTGAGGCCGAAGAATTGCGAGACGCCGACGCCGGCGCGCGCGCTCGGATCGGTGGCGTCCTGCGCGATCGCCACGCCGTTGCCGGCGCCGCTCGCGGTGATGGTGAGCTTGCCGCCCATGAAACTCGCGGTGCCGGCGCCGCCGAGTCCCGTGTTGATCGCCGCGACCATGTCGTCGATCGTGGCGGTGGGGCCGAGCGCGTCGAAGTCGATCGTCGTCTTGGCGACCATCGTGCCGTCGGCCTTCGCCACCGCGAAGGTGGCCGCTCCGGTGAAGCCGAGCCGGTCGGTCCCGACCATGCCGGTCTGCCGGCCGGCGAGGCTGGGGGGCGGCGGCAGGGTGGTGCCGGCGTTCGAGACGCTGTTGAGCGCCTCGGCCAGCCCGCCGAACAGCACGCCGAGCTTCTCGGTGAACTGCGGCAGCGCGCGATCGCGCAGGTCGAGCAGGCCGCCGAGCTTGCCGCCGGCCGCGGCGGATTCGAGCTTCTCGCCGGTCGAGGCGCCGAGCTCGCCATTCTCCTCGGCGAAACGGATGTCGATCGTCGGATAGGTGGGCTGATCGGTCCCCTGCCCCGAGACCGGATAGGAAAGCTGCCGGAGCTTGCGGTCGAGCAGCACCACGCCCGACGCGCTGTCGATCGTGACGCGGCCGTCCGGCTGCTCGCGGACATTGACTCCGATCAGGCCGCTCAGCTCCTCGATCGCGGTCATCCGCTGGTCGAGCGCGCCGCTGGCGCTGCGGCCGAGCCCCTGCTGCTGCGCCACGGTAGCGTTGAGCTCGTAGATGCGCGAGAGCAGGCTGTTGACCTTGTCGACCGTGTAGCCGACCTCAGACTCGACGTCGCCGCGCAGGCCCGAGACGTCGCTCTTGAGCTGCTGCATCGAATCGATCGCGTCCTGCACATTGGCAGTGAACTGCGCGACCGTCTGCTGCGTGCCCTGCGCGCCGGTCATCGCAACCGCGGCCGCCGAGATGGCGTCGAGCCGCGCGGGCAGGCCCGACGCGCTGCCGGGCTCGCCGAGCAGCGCCTGGAGCCGGTCGAGATAATTGGCGGTGACTTCGCTCCGGCCATAGTCGCCCGAGCGCCGGTAGACGGTCGCCTCGAGGAAGCGATCGGCGATGCGGGTCGGCTCGCCCACCACCACGCCGTTGATGTTGCCCGAGACGACGCCGGTCGACAGGTTGACGCGCTCGCGCGCATAGCCCGCGACGCCGACATTCGCGATGTTGTTCGAGACCGAGCGAAGTCCGGCCTGGGCAGCTGCCAGGCCGGACACCGCGGATCCGAGGATTTCGTTCAGCGACATGGCCGATCCCGCCTTGACCGCTTAGCGCTTCAGATCGCTTACCTCGCGCAGCATGTCGTCCACCGTCGTGATGATCTTCGACGACGCGCTATAGGCGCGCTGGAAGCGGATCATGTTGGTGAACTCGCCGGCGAGATCGACGGTCGAAGCCTCGAGTGCGTTCGACTTCAATGCGCCCGCGCCGAGCGCGCCCGGCGGGTTGAGCGTGTAGCCGCCCGAGGAGCGGCTGACGGTATAGGCATTGCCCGAGGCACGGGTCAGGCCGTCCGGGTTCTGGAAGGTCGCGATCGGCAGCTGGAAGACCGCGCGGGTCGAGCCGTCGTCGAAGATCGCGTTGACCGTGCCCGACTTGCTGATCTCCACCGAGGAGAGGTTGCCCAGCACGCCGCCGTCGACGTTCGACGAGATGAGCGAGCTCTCGCTGCCCGACTGGGTGAGGCCGTCGATGCCGTCGTCGCTGCCCAGCGCGAGATTGATCGGCACCGAACCCGCCGAGTTGGTCCAGGTGGGAGTGACCGGCTGGAAGAACCCCGCCGTCGAGCCCGCGAGATCGAGGCTGCCGTCCGCATTGAACTTGATCGTGCCGCTGGTGAGCAGCCCGTTGGTCGCAGTGACGTCCGTCGCGGGCGTGGCATAGACCTCGCCCTGCCAGGTGTTCGGCCCAGTCTTGACGAAGCCCATCGTCACGCGATGCGCGCCGCCCTGCGCGTCGAACACGTCGAACGAGCGGCTGAACTGCGGCGTGACCGTACCGGTGGCCATGTTGCCGGCGGTATAGGCGGTGGCGAGGGTCGGCGTGGTCGACTGCAGGTTCATGCGCGCCTGGATGCGCGTGGTCGGCGCGGCGGTGCCGGTGAGGTCGCTCACGCGCACGGGCTCGAGCGCGTTGATGTTGCCGGTATTGGTGTAGCCGCCGGTCGGATCGAGGCGCCAGCCATAGAGATAGAGGCCGGCGGGGTTGCGCAGGAAGCCTTCCTCGTCCGGGCGGAACGAGCCCGCGCGGGTGAAGGCGACGTCGCCCGAGCCGTCGCCGCTCGTCTTGGTGACGAAGAAGCCGCCCCCGTCGATCGCGAGGTCGGTGCTGCTGCCCGAGGCCTGGAGCAGGCCCTGCTTGGAAACCATCGAGACCGGCGCGGCTACGACGCCGCCCGCCGAATAATTGCTCTTGGCACGACCGTCGGTCACCATCGTGCTGAACTGGGCTTCGATGCCCTTGTAGCCCACGGTGTTGATGTTGGTGATGTTGTCCGCGACGGTCGCCATCGCGCTCGCATGCGCGCTGAGACCGGAGACGCCGGCATAAAGAGCGGAATAGAGGCTCAAGTCTTGCACTCCCGACATGCCCGGACGCGAAACGCGCGGGCCTCGAGTGAATTGTAGGATGAGCGAAGCCCGGACCCAACGCTGGGCAAAAATTGCCGAGTGGATTTCTGCGCGTCGGCAAAATCCTCCTATAATGCGAGGGAATTCAACGAAAGGCGTACTCCATGCTCCGCATCACGCTTCGCGACGGCGAGAAGGCAATCGTCAACGGTGCCGTGATCCGCGCGGTCGGCCGCACCCAGATCGCTGTCGAGAACCAGGTGGCGATCCTGCGCGGGCGCGAGATCATGCGTCCCGAGGAAGCCACCACCCCGGCGCGCCAGCTCTATTTCGCGGCGATGCTCGCCTATATCGATCCGGCGGGCCGCGAGGCGCACCACAATGCCGTGGTCTCGCTGGTCGGCGCGCTGATCGGCAGCCTGGGCGGGACGCCCGAGGCGCGCTCCGCCTGCATCCGCTTCGCCAGCGACATCGCGGCGGGCGATTTCTACAAGGCGCTCGGCGCCGCGCGCGAGCTCATCGCGTTCGAGGGCGCGCTCGCGGGCGAGGCCGCCCCGCAGGCGGCCTGAGGCTCCTTCCATGCAGACGCTGGCCAGCGCCGCGCGGGCGATCCGGGACATGGCGCCCGATCGCCGCTTCGGCCGCGTCGTCGCGGTGCGCGGCGCGCTCATCGAAGTCGAAGGGCTGGCCGGCGCCGCGCAGATCGGCAGCCGGATCGAGATCGCCTCGCCCATCGGCATCGTCCAGGCCGAAGTGACCGCGCTCGACCGCGACGTCGCGCTCTGCCTTCCCTTCACCGATCCGCAGGGCGTCGGCCTCGGCGCGCGCGCCGAGCTCGCCGCCGGCCAGTTCTCGGTGCGCCCCTCGCATGCCTGGCTCGGCCGGATGATCGACGGGCTCGGCCGCCCGGTCGACGGGCTCGGCCCGCTCCTCAACGGCGCCGATCCCCAGCCGATCAAGGCCCCGCCCCCCGCCGCCGCCGGCCGCGCCCGCGTCGCCGAGCGGATCG
>CBIFVW010000051.1:0-17131 GCA_966186155.1 uncultured Sphingomonas sp. | reverse complement strand
GCGTCCGTTTTTGCCCCCTCCCCCCGTTTGGGGGGTGTGGTTGGGGGAGGGGGCCCTGTCGATGGCGCATCGCACGTGCCCCTCTCCCTGCCCTCTCCCCTGAAGGGGAGAGGGAGAAAGCTTTACCTGTCCGCTTTCCCCAGCCTATGAGACATTATCTCCCCTTCCGAAGAGGCCGCCTCCTGATGAACCGCGCGCTCGTCCTCGCCGCTCTGTTTGCAAGCGTTTCCACTCCCGCCCTCGCCCAGAATTCGGCGCCGCAGCCGGTGGCGATCGTCGACACGATCCCGGATGCGCGCGACACGGCCTATCCGGGCACGATCATGCTCGACATCGACGCGACCGACACGATGCGCGGCATCTTCACCGTCAGGGAGACGATCCCCGTCGCGAAGAGCGGGCACATGGTGCTGCTCTATCCCAAATGGCTGCCGGGCAAGCACGGTCCCCGCGGCGAGATCGAGAAGCTGGCCGGCCTCCAGATCACCGCCAACGGCAAGCGCGTGCCCTGGACGCGCGACCCGGTCGACGTCTTCGCCTTCCATGTCGAGGTGCCTTCGGGCGCGAGGAAGCTCGACCTCGCATTCCAGTTCGTCTCTGCCACCGAGCCGGACCAGGGCCGCATCGTGACGACGCCGAACATGGTGAGCCTCCAGTTCAACTCGATGAGCCTCTACCCCGCAGGCTATTTCGTGCGGCGCATCCCGGTGAAGGCGACGGTGAAATATCCCCAGGGCTGGACGGCGGTGTCGGCGGTTCCCGCCAAGGCGGCGGGATCGACCTACAGCTACGACAAG
The DNA here is from genome assembly GCA_966186155.1 of uncultured Sphingomonas sp. Taxonomy (GTDB): domain Bacteria; phylum Pseudomonadota; class Alphaproteobacteria; order Sphingomonadales; family Sphingomonadaceae; genus Sphingomonas. Next base: position 16,334 of record CBIFVW010000051.1, on the reverse strand, counting down.
ACCAACTACGAGGTCCTGGTCGACTCGCCGGTGCTCGCCGGGCGCTACTACAGGGCGTTCGAGCTGACTCCGCGCGTGACGCTCGACATGTTCGCGGAATCGCCCGAGGAGCTCGCCGCCAAGCCCGAGCAGATCGACGCGCATCGCCGCGTGGTCGAGCAGGCGGTGAAGACCTTCGGCTCCGAGCAATATGACCATTACCACTTCCTCGTCTCGATCAGCGACGAGCTGGGCGGGATCGGGCTCGAGCATCACCGCAGCACCGAGATCGGTGCCAAGCCGGGCTATTTCCTGAAGTGGGACGAGGCGCCGAACAGCCGTAACGTGATCGCGCACGAATATGCGCACAGCTGGGACGGCAAGTACCGTCGCGGCGCCGATCTCTGGACGCCCGACTATCGCGTGCCGATGCGCGGCTCGCTGCTCTGGGTCTATGAGGGCCAGACCCAGTTCTGGGGCTATGTCCTCCAGGCGCGATCGGGGCTGGTGAGCAAGGAGATCACGCTCGAGGCCTATGCCAACCTGATGGCGCAGCTCGACAATCGCCCGGCGCGCGAGTGGCGGCCGATGGGCGACACCACCAACGACCCGGTCATCACGCCCCGCGCGCCCAAGGGTTGGCTGAGCTGGCAGCGCTCGGAGGATTATTACAACGAGGGGCTGCTGATCTGGATGGAGGTCGATTCGATCCTCCGCGAGAAATCGGGCGGGACCAAGTCGATCGACGATTTCGGCCGCGCCTTTTTCGGCGGCCGCGACGGCGATTATGGCGAAGTGACCTACACGTTCGACGACGTGGTCCGCACGCTGAACGGCATCGTGCCCTGGGACTGGCGCAAGTTCCTCGACGAGCGCGTCAACGGCGTATCGCAGCGCGCGCCGCTCAAGGGCTTCGAGCGCAACGGCTACAAGCTGGTCTATTCGGACGTGCCCAACAAGGCGGCGTCCAAGACCGTCGTGGACCTCGCCTACTCGCTGGGCCTGACCATCGGGCCCAAGGGCCTTACCGGAGTCGCCTGGGGCAGCCCCGCCTTCGACGTCGGGATCACGCTCGCGGACGAGATCGTGGCAGTGAACGGACGCGCCTATTCGGGCGACCGGATCAAGGACGCGGTCAAGGCCGCCAAGGGCGGCAAGGAGCCGATCAGGCTGCTCTTGAAGCGGGGCGAAGCCTATCGCGAAGTCGCCATCGACTATCATGATGGCCTGCGCTATCCGCACCTCGAAAAAACAAGCGAAGGAGAGGCTGGCCTGGACAAGCTCCTCCAGCCGAAATGAGGCCGGGGGGCGCAACCGCCCAGCTAAGGAAATTCTGACGTGCGTATCGATTTGATTCCGGTAGGCGACGATCCGCCGAACAGCCTCAACGTGATCATCGAAGTCCCCACGGGGGGCGAGCCGGTGAAGTACGAGTTCGACAAGGCGTCGGGCGCGCTGTTCGTCGACCGCATCCTGCACACGCCGATGCGCTACCCGGCGAACTATGGCTTCGTGCCGCACACGCTCTCGCCCGACGGCGATCCGCTCGACGCGCTGGTCATCGCGCGCTCGCCCTTCGTGCCGGGCTGCGTGGTGCGGGCGCGGCCGATCGGCGTGCTCAAGCTCGAGGACGAGCATGGCGGCGACGAGAAGCTGATCTGCGTCCCCGTCGACTCGACCTTCCCCTATTATTCGGACGTCGGCGAGCGGCAGGACCTGCCCTCGATCGTGCTCCAGCAGATCGAGCACTTCTTCAAGCACTACAAGGACCTCGAGTCCGAGAAGTGGGTGCGCATCGGCCAGTGGGGCGATGCCGAGGAGGCCAAGCGGATCGTGCTCGAGGCGATCGCCGCCGCCGAGAAGGCCAAGGAGGCCGCCTGAGCGCCGCGCCGGCCTGGCGGGTCTCGGCGCTCGCGGGGCTGGCGACGCTCGTCGTCTCGATGTCGTTCGGAAGGATCGCGGGCCTCGAGGCCTGCGGTCCGACCGGCGGCGCCGGACCGATCATCGCCTTCGAGCTCGCCCGCACGCCCGAGGCGCTCATGGCGCTGTTCGGCGCCGAACCCTGCACCAGCCGCTTCGCCGCCGCCCAGCGCGAGGCGCTGTGGCTCGACATGCTGGGCTTCATCCCCGCCTATACGGTGTTCCTGATCGCCGCGGTGGTCGCGCTCCGGAAGGCGAGCCTCGGCCTGGCGCTGGTCGCGTTCAACCTGTTCCTGTTCGCCGGCGCGCTCGATGCGATCGAGGGGCTGGTGATGTTCAAGATCCTCGCCAACTTCCCCGGCACGCCGCATCTGTTCGACGGGCTGTTCTGGACGGTGCGGCCGAAATTCGCCTTTCTCGGCCTCGGCGAGATATTGCTGGCGCTGATGCTGTGGCGCGGGCCGCTGGCGGCCAAGCTCGGCGCGGGCGTGCTGCTCGCCGGCGGGCTGATCTCGCTGCGCTATCTGTTCGCGGCGCCGCACGATCCGGTGATGATGAAGGCGCACAGCATCGCCTGGACGGCGCTGCTCGCGCTCGCCTGCGTCGGCGCGGTCCGGCCGAGCTGGGTCAACCGCGCATGAGCAAGTCGCGCTGGAGCATCGGCAATCGCATCGCGCCGCCCAAGTTCCTGCTCTTCATCGCCGTGACCGCGGTCGCGGGCTGGCTCGCGCTGCCGGCGCTCGGCACGCGCTTCGGGATCATGGCGGCGTTCGACGCCGGAGCGCTGGTGTTCTTCGCGTCGCTGGTACCGTTGCTCCACTACCGCGCGGAAAACATGCGCAAGGCGGCGTGCGACAATGACGGCAACCGGCTGATGCTGCTGTTCGTCACCTTCATGGTCACGCTCGCAATCCTCGCCGCAGTCGCGAGCGAGCTGATGCACCGGAGCGATCCCCAGCCCTGGGCGCTGCCGCTGATCCTCGCCACGCTCGTGCTGAGCTGGGTCTTCAGCAACACGATCTACACGCTGCATTATGCGCATATCTTCTACACCGCGAAGCGCGGCGGCGGCGACGCCGGCGGGTTGCAATTCCCCGAGACGCCCGAGCCGGATTATGGCGACTTCGTCTATTTCGCCTTCTGCCTCGGCATGACCTTCCAGACCAGCGACGTGACGGTCACCAGCCGGCGGATGCGCCGAGTGGTGACCGCGCATTGCCTCGCCGCCTTCGTGTTCAACCTCGGCGTGCTGGCGTTCACGATCAACGTGCTGGGCGGCGGCTAGGCCTTTTTCGCTTTCGGCTTCTTCTTCGGCGCCCGCTCGCCGGCGGCGATGCCGAGGCGCGCCCATTCGCGCAGCGCGTCGGGATCGTCGTACACGTCCGCCGGCGCGCGGCGATAGTTCATCATGTCGACGCTGCCGTCCCGGAAGGTGACCGTGAAGCGATCGGTGTGCCCCGCCGCGTCCCAGGTCGCATTGCTCTCGGCATCGGCCTTGAACCAGAGCTCGCCTTCATGGACGATCGCGAAGATCGTGCCGTCGCAATAGAGCGTCGCGCCGCCCATCATCCGGCGGAAGCTGACGCCGCCGACCGGCGCGAGCGCCTCGCGCACCCATTCGACCAGCCCCTCGTCGACCGCCATCAGCCCCTCCCGGCGAGCCGCACCAGCGCGTCGCCGGTGACGCGCTGCACGGTCCATTCCTCCATCGCCACCGCGCCCATCGCGCGGTAGAAGTCGATCGCGGGCTGGTTCCAGTCGAGCACCGCCCATTCGAACCGCCCGCAGCCGCGATCGAGCGCGAGCCCGGCGATGTGCCGGAGCAGCGCCTTGCCCGCACCGCTCCCGCGCGCCTCGGGCGTCACGTAGAGATCCTCGAGATAGATGCCGGGCTTGCCGGTCCAGGTCGAGAAATTGTGGAAGAACAGCGCGAAGCCGACCGGCTTGCCGTCGAGCTCCGCGATCGCCGCCTCGGCGAAGCGCCGCGCGAACAGCGCGTCGTGGAGCATGTCCTCGGTCGCCTCGACCGCATCGGGCTCGCGCTCATATTCGGCGAGCTCGCGCACCAGGCGCAGGATCAGCGCGATGTCGGCGGGAAAGGCGGGACGGATCTCGATCATGAAAGCGCGGGCTCCACTTCGGGCGCGGCATGGCCGGGTTGCTTGCGCGCCGCCATCAGGCATCCGGCGACAATGAGCAAGGTGCCCGCGACGGTGACGAGCGTCAGCGGCTCGCGGAAGAACAGCCAGCCCATCAGCGCCGCCCAGACGAAGGCGGTATATTCGACGGTGAGCAGCACCTGCGCCTCGGCGCGCGCATAGGCCCAGGAGAGGAGCAGCAGCGACGCGACCGCGAGCGCGGCGGCGAGGACGATCGGCAGCCAGTGCTCGGGCCCCGGGACCGTGAGCAGGAAGGGCGCGGGGAGGCAGAAGAAGCCGAGGATGAACCAGTTCTGGAAGAAGGCGATCTCGATCGGCTTGGCATGCTGCGCCTGATGCCGCGCGATGACGAGGTTGACCGCGTAGAACACCGCCGAGATGAGCACTGCGGCCATGCCGAGCAGCGTGTCGTCGTCGTGCGCGCCGCCGATCTGGCCGGCAAGGATCACGCCGACGCCGGCCAGGCCGAGCAGCGATGCGAGGATCGAGCGCGCGCCGATACGCTCCTTGAGGAAGATCGCGGCCAGCGCGAGCGCGATCAGCGGCGCGATGAAGGTGAGAGCGATCGCCTCGGCCAGCGGCACGCGCGCGATTCCCCAGAAGAAGGAGATCGCCATCACGGCGATGACGGCGCTGCGGACGAAATGGATCCACAGCACCCGTCGCTCGGGCATGCGCGGGCCCGAGAAGAGGAAGAGCGGAGTCATGATCCCGACGCCCGCGACCAGCCGCCAGAACAAGGCGACATAAGCGCCCATGGCGAGCGCCAGCCCCTTCATCACCGCGTCCATCACTGAATAGAGCGCGATGCCCGCGCAGGCGGCGAGGAAGGCGGCGTAGATGGCGGGGCGCATGCCAGCCGCATAGCCGCGACCGGTCCCGGCGTCATCCGGTGCCGTTTGCGTCAAGTTTCGGAGGCGTCGCGGGCATCGCGCCGGACGAGCGTGCCGACTTCGAGTTCGTCGATGCGCAGGCGGCGGATCCGGGCCTTGCCGATGTGGAGCCGCCCGATGGCGAGGGCTCCGACGGCGATCGCCCCGAGCGCGAAGGCGCCCAGCGCTACCGCACCGACGGCGAGCGTGCCCAGCCCCGCCGCACCCACCGCGGATGCACCCGTCGCTTCGGTCTTGCGCCTCGACAGTGAGCTGCCGCTCACGTCACTCGGCCGCTTGCGCGGCGGCCTGGTTCGCCGCCTCGATCTCCGCCGCCTTGGCCTCGACCAGCGTGACGATGTGCTCGATCATGTCGGCGTCGTTCACATGGTGGTCGGTGACGCCCGAGAGATAGACCATGTGCTTGCCCGCGCCGCCGCCGGTGATGCCGATATCGGTCTCGCGCGCCTCGCCCGGGCCGTTGACGACGCAGCCCAGCACCGACAGCGACATCGGCGTGCGGATGTGCTGGAGCCGCTCCTCGAGCGCCTGGACGGTGCGGATCACGTCGAAGCCCTGGCGCGCGCAGCTCGGGCACGAGACGACGCGCACGCCGCGGTTGCGGATGCCGAGCGCCTTCAGGATCTCGAAGCCGACGCGGACCTCTTCCTCGGGCTCGGCCGAGAGGCTGACGCGGATCGTGTCGCCGATGCCAAACCAGAGCAGCGAGCCGATGCCGATCGCGCTCTTGACGGTTCCGCCGACGAAGCCGCCCGCCTCGGTGATGCCGAGATGGAGCGGGCAGTCGACCGCTTCGGCGAGCTGCTGATAGGCGGCGACGGCGAGAAACACGTCCGACGCCTTCACCGCGACCTTGAACTCGTGGAAGTCGCGGTCCTGAAGCAGCTTGATATGATCGAGCGCGGATTCGACGAGCGCCTCCGGGCAAGGCTCGCCATATTTCTCGAGCAGGTCCTTCTCGAGGCTGCCGGCATTGACGCCGATGCGGATCGCGCAGCCATTGGCCTTGGCGGCGTTGACGACTTCGTTGACGCGCTCGGCGCTGCCGATATTGCCCGGATTGATGCGCAGGCACGCGGCGCCGGCGTCGGCGGCCTCGAGCGCGCGCTTGTAGTGGAAATGGATGTCGGCGACGATCGGCACGCGCGCCGCGCGGACGATCTGCTTCAATGCCGCGGTGCTCTCGATGTCGGGGCAGCTCACGCGGATGATGTCGGCGCCGGCATCCTCGCAGCGGCGGATCTGGTCGATGGTCGCACGGACATCGGCGGTGACCGTGTTGGTCATCGTCTGCACCGTCACCGGCGCATCGCCGCCAACGGGAACATTGCCCACCATGATCTGGCGGCTCGGACGGCGCACGATATCGCGCCACGGACGTACGGACATGTCCGGTTTATAGGGGTTGCAGGCGTCCGCGCCAAGGCGCGGCTACGTCACTTGGCCGGAAGCGACGTCACGACGAGCGCCCGCCCGCTCACGCGCACCGAATGACCCGGCCCCTGCAAGGCGGCGGCACGCCGGCTCAGCGCCTCGCCCGGCGCGGACACGGTGAGCGTGCAGCGGCGGATTCCGATCGTCTCCGCCAATGAAAGCTCGACGTCGTCGTCGGCGAACGCCTTGCCCTTCGGCATCAGCCCCTGTGCGATGGCGAGATCGCGCGCATCGTCGAAACCGATGCGCCGCTCGGCATAGGGAATGCAGATCTGGCCGGCTGCGAGCCCGAGCGGATCGGCGGGCTTGCCCGCCACAGGCGATCCGAAACCTCGCTTGCGGAAGCGGATCGCGACGATCGGGGCAGGTTCGTCATAGGTTTCGTCGATCGCCGCCATCATATGGCTGGGCGTGAGCCACAAATGGCTTTTCGCCAGCCGCGGCATTTCGGGCCATTTGGCGCTAGCGGCCGCGGCCTGGAGCGACGTAGTCACCTGGTCCAGGCGCAGCTTCTCCACCGAGACGCTGCAATCACGCATGTCGCCCTCGCCGCTCAGCGCCAGTGCGAGATCGCCCGCCATCAGGAAGACGAAGTCGCCCCCGGCGCGCGACAGTCGCTTCAATCCTGTCGCGGCCGCGGCCTCCGCCGCATCCTCCTTGGCAAGCCGTCCCGCCAGAAAGGGCTCGCAGACCTGCACCGCCGCAGCGGCGGCGCGCTCGGCCACCGACGCATCCTGCATCGATGCCGCCTGCACCAGCGGCGAGACGGCGAGTGCCAGCAACAACGACATGCAAATTCCCCTCGGCCGATTTACGCGCCGCTAAGTCTCGATCGGTATACCGGACGCTCCTTTTCCGCCAAGTGAATCCCACCCTTGCAGGCTGCGCCCCCGACCGCTTCCGCCTCGCCGCCCGGCCAGCGCCACTATGGCATGGACTGGCTGCGCATCGCCGCGTTCGCACTGCTGATCCTCTACCACATCGCCATGGCCTTCTCTCCCTGGGACTGGGTGATCAAGACCCGCCACGCCTTCGCCTGGCTGATCCCGCCGATGGCGCTGCTGACACCGTGGCGCCTGCCCTTGCTGTTCGCGGTCTCGGGATATGCCTCGCGCAAGCTGTTCGACCGATCGGGCGGCGCCCTGCCCTTCGCGCGCTCGCGTGCCGCGCGGCTGCTGGTCCCGCTCGCCTTCGGCATGTTCGCGATCGTGCCCGTGGAGATGTGGGTGCGGGTCATGGAGAGCGGCTACCCACACGGCTATCTCCATTTCTGGACGGTCGATTACTGGCGGACCGGCATGTTCTGGGGGCGCGAGTTCCCGAGCTGGGAGCATCTCTGGTTCGTCGCCTATCTCGCCGCCTACGGCCTGCTGCTGGCGGGCGCGCTGGCGCTGGGCGGTGCGCGCCTGCTCGCGGCGCTGGACGGCGCCGTCGACTGGCTCGGCCGCGGCGATCGCCTGCTCTGGGCGCCCATGGCGGCGCTGGCGAGCATGCGGCTCGGCCTGCTGTTCGTCGTTCCCGAACATCAAGGGCTGCTGCGCGACTGGAGCGGGCATGCGCAGTATTTCCCCGAGTTCCTGTTCGGCTTCGCCCTCGCCGGCGCGCCGCGGCTCTGGCCGGCGATTCACCGGTCGTGGAAGCGGGCGCTGGGGGCGGCGCTGCTCGCTGGCGCGGCGGTGGTCGCGATCGAGATGGCCTGGCCGGGCACCGCCGTCCCGCCACACGCGATGATGGCGCTCGACCGTGCCGCGCGGGTGACGATGGCATGGAGCATGATCCTCCTGCTGTTTCACGTCGCCGAGACCTATTGGAACCGCGACCATGCGCTCCGTCCGGTGCTCGCCGAGGCGGTCTTCCCCTTCTATATCGTCCACCATCCGGCGATCGTGCTGATCGCCTGGTACACGCTGCCGCTCGGGCTCGGCCCGGCGGCGGAGTTCGCGCTGCTGCTCGGCGGAACGGCGGCGGCGTGCCTGTCCGTCTATCTCGCCGGACGGGAGATCGCGTGGCTGCGGCCGCTGATCGGCCTCAGCTCAAAGCGCCGAGCGGTAGCGCCGGCTGCCGCGCAGCGTGACGCCGCTCTCCAGCGTCACCGTGAAGTCGCCGCTGCGGTCCGTCTCGACGCTGCGGACCGCGGCGCGGCGGACCAGCCGGCCGCGATGGATGCGGGCGAAGCCGGGGCCCAGCTCCTCGGCCAGCGCGGCCAGGGTGGAGCGGTGCAATAAGGTCCGCTGCCCCCAGGCGATCTCGACATAATTGCCCGCCGACGCGGCCCAATCGATCGCGTCGACCGGCACGCGATGGGTGACGTTGCCGTCGGGGACGAGCAGCATCTCGGCGCGCGGCGCGGACGGCGCCGGCCGCGACAGCAGCCATTGCGCATAGGCGATGTACGCGGCGGCGAGCAGGTAGCTCGCCGCATCCTTGCGATATTCGTAGACCCAGACTTCCCACGAGCCGAAGACATAGGTCTCGCCGCCCGCGGCATAAGCGAGCTTGCGCAGCATCACCATCGCGAGGACGTGCAGGATCGAGACCGGCACGGTCGCGGCCGCGTGGAGCAGGAGCGCGACGGGCCAGGCGAAGCGCGGCGGGCGCAACCGCGCGACCAGCCAGGCGAGCACGGGCAGGAGCGACAACCAGACCAGCACGCTGCTGAGCTGCCAGGTCCAGACATGCGCGCGCGTCTCGACCAAGCCGAAACTGGCCATGTCGTCGAGCGTCGATTCTACATTGGCGATCGACTGGACCGCGAGGAACGCGAGCAGCCCCGATCCGAGCCAGAGCAGCCGCCGCCGGCGCAGCCCCGCGCCGCTCGTCACCCCCTCGCCGCCGCTCGTCCCTGCCGTGATTGGGTCCATCCCTGCCAGCCCGCCGCTCCTCCCACTTCGATACCGGCGCATCGGCCCCGCCGCTAGCCGTCACGGCGATCATGGAGGTTCGCATGGAACGGCATTACGGAATGGACTGGCTTCGGATCGGCGCCTTCGCGCTGCTGATCCTCTATCATGTCGGCATGGTCTTCGTGCCCTGGGGCTTTCACGTGAAGACCGCCGCGCCCGCCCAATGGGTGGAGGTGCCGATGCTCTTCCCCAACGCGTGGCGATTGATGCTGCTCTTCCTCGTCTCGGGCTTCGCGAGCCGGATGCTGCTCGCCAAGTCGGCCGGCCTGCGCGGCTTCCTCGCCAATCGCAACGCGCGGCTGCTACTTCCGCTGCTCTTCGGCATGGCGGTGATCGTCCCGCCGCAGAGCTGGGTCGAGCTGGTCGGCCAGCACGGGTACGCGCATGGCTATTGGTGGTTCTGGACGCGCGACTATTTCCGCTTCGGCGCGCTCGACGGGATCATCCTGCCGACCTGGAACCATCTCTGGTTCGTCGTCTATCTCTGGGTCTACACGCTCGCGCTCGGGCTGTTCCTGCTGCGGCCCTTCCGCCTGCAGCCGGCGTTCGACCGAGTCTTTGGCGGCGCGGGCGCATTGTGGGTGCCGCTCGCCTATCTCCTGCTCTTCCAGGTCATCCTGTTCCGGCGCGGCGAGGAGACGCACGACCTGGTCCGCGACGGCGTGGCGCATCTCGCCTATTTCCCCGCCTTCCTGTTCGGATTCGGGCTGGCGGGCTCGCGCGCGGCGATGCGGGCGTTCGCACGGATATGGGTGCCGGCGGCGGTGCTGGCCCTGGCGGGCTATGCCGTGGTCGCGAGCCTCGTGGCCGAATGGCCCGTCCTGCCGATCCCCGCCGGATGGGGCCGCACTATCTTCTCCGCCGCGCGCGAGGTCCAGACCTGGGCGAGCATCGCCGCGCTGATCGGGATCGCCGAGCGCTACCTCAACCGCGACCATGCCTGGCGCGCGACGCTCACCGAGGCCGTCTTTCCCTTCTACATCATCCACCAGACGGTGATCGTGCTCGGCGAGCATTGGCTGTTGCCGCTCCACCTCCATCCCGCCGCCGAGTTCGTCTTGTTGGTGGCGGCCACCTGGGCGGGGTGCTGGGCCTTCTACCTCGCCGGTCGCGAGATCGGCTGGCTCCGGCCGCTGATCGGGCTTCGGCCACGGCTGGCGCGGCGCCGCACTTCTGCTACGGAAGCCGCACCAGCCAGTGGAGTGGTTTGATGCGCCTGTTCCTGATCCTCGCGGCGTTGCTCGGTTTCGCCTCCCCCGCCAGCGCCTATTGGGAATATGGCCATCAGACGGTCGCGGCGATCGCCTGGCGCAACGTGACGCCGTCCACGCGCGCCGCGATCGACCGGCTGCTCCGCCACAGCGACCTGCTCAAGACCGAGGGTTGCCCCGCCACCAATATCGAGGAAGCGAGCGTCTGGGCCGACTGCATCAAGAAGCTCGGCCCCGACTGGCGCTACGCCTCGGCCTGGCACTATCAGGACGTCAACATCTGCAAGCCCTTCGATCTCGCCACGCCCTGCGCCGACGGCAATTGCGTATCGGCGCAGATCGAGCGCGACGTGAAGATCCTCCGCGACAAGGCGCAGCCCCTCGCCGAACGCGTGAAGGCGCTGGTGTTCCTGATCCATTTCGTCGGCGACATCGAGCAGCCGCTCCATGCCGGCGAGCATGACGATGCCGGCGGCAACAACGTCAAGGTGAGCTACGGCATCTACGCGACCGACCGGCTCAACCTCCACATGGTGTGGGACGGGCTGCTCGCCGAGCGCGCGATCACTTCGGGGCCTAAGCTGGTGCGGACCTATGGCCGCGCCGAGCGCGCGGCTCTGGGCGGCGGAACCGTGGCGGACTGGAGCCGCGAGAGCTGGGAGCTGTCGCGCCGCATCTATGCCGACTTGAATGGCGGCGATCCGTGCAAGCCGATCACCGGCCGCGTCGAGATCACCCAGGAGATGATCGCCGGCTGGGTCCCCGCCGCGCGCGCGCAGGTGCTCAAGGGCGGCCTGCGCCTCGCCCGGCTGCTCGATCGGGCGCTGGCCTAGGGTCTGTTTGAGCTGGGCTGAAACAGACCCTAGTCGTCGCCCCAGCGGAAGCGCCAGGCGCCGTCGGTCCTCGCCCAGGCGAGCGCGACATAGCCGAGGACGAGCGGGATGAGCAGCACCAGCCACAGCCGCGTGCGCGCCTCGGCGAGCTTCGCGATGGCGATGCCGAAGGCAAGCAGTGCGGCGGTCAGAAGCCAGCCCTGCCAGGTCACCGGCACGGCGCCCCAGCCGAACCGCTTGGGCCGGAACCAATAGCCGGGGCGGACGCGGCGTCCATCGCGGGAGCTCATGTTCGTCATATCAGCAGCGAAGCGACGCCGATGGCGAGGACCACGGTGAAGCCGTAGGCGAGCAGTAGCGTGCGGCCTCGGCTGGAATGAACGGCCATGAACACCATGGTCTCCTCAATCGCGTTTCGCGGGCACCGACAGGCGCCACACCGTGAATGTGTAGAGCAGCGTCGCCGAGACGATCAGAACCGCCCAGATCGGCCAGTGCGGGGGATATCGCTCGACGAGCGCGGCAAGGAAGACGACAATCGCCGCATAGACCGCCGAGAGGAGCCAACCCATCCGCCCGGTGGGGCTGATGCTCGTGCATAAGCCAGAACCGCGCCGTACGAACCACGCGTCTTCGGATCCGTTCGTCATCCTATTCCTCCTTGGCCCCAGGCGGGCAGCCGCCTTTGGACCGTGGATCGGCGGGCTTCACCTCGCGCTCGGTCAGCGCCTCGCACCAACGCTGCGCCAACGAGATATGGAAGCCGCTTCGCGCTGCCGTGGATCGCCATCATCATCCCTTGTCTCCCCAAGGAAACGCGCGCTGCTCAGCCCTTCGCATAGCTCTCGAGAAAGCCGCAGCGGCCGCAACGCCAGGTCTGGATCGCATGTTTCGTCCGGCCCTTGATCTTGATGCCGGTCCAGATGCTCTTCTCGGGCACGCCCTCCACCCAGGCGCTGACGGTGTGGCGATTGTCGGTCGAATCGAGCACGAAGCCTTCGGTCATCGAGCCCTGGCATTTGGGGCAGCTGTTGGACCGCATCACGACGTCTCCTTGGGTGGCCGTCCCCGTTTCGGGCGGACCGGATCCGCCAGCTTCACTCCGCGCCGCGTCAGCGCCTCGCGCAGCAGGCATTCGACCTGGGCGTTGACGCTGCGCAGATCGGCCGCCGCCGAGCGCTCGATCGCCGCGTAGAGCGCGGGATCGAGACGCAGGGGAAATGCCTTTTTCTGCGGCGGCTGCGACACGCGTTACGCCTTACTTCTAGAGCCTATTGATAGAGCGAGCCCGCATTGACCACCGGCTGGGTGTCGCGCTCGCCGCACAACACCACCATCAGGTTCGAGACCATCGCGGCGCGGCGCTCGTCGTCGAGATGGACGACGTCCTTCTCCGACAGCTGGGCCAGCGCCATCTCGACCATGCCGACGGCGCCCTCGACCAGCGTCTGCCGCGCGGCGACCACCGCCTGGGCCTGCTGGCGCCGCAGCATCGCGCCGGCGATCTCCTGGGCATAGGCGAGGTGCGTGAAGCCGCATTCGTCGACGGTGATGCCGGCGACGGCGAGGCGGGCGATCAGCTCCTCGCGCAGCTCCGAGCCCACCTGGTCGTGGTTGCCGCGCAGCGTCACTTCGAGATGCTCGAAATCGTCATAGGGATAGCGCGAGCCGATCGTGCGCACCGCCGCCTCGATCTGGACGTTCACGAACGCCTTGTAGTCGTCGACGTCGAACAGCGCCTGCGCGCTGTCGGTCACGCGCCACACCACCTGCGCCGCCATCTCGATCGGATTGCCGCGCAGGTCGTTCACCTTGATCCGCTCCGAGATGATGTTGTTGGCCCGCACCGAGACCTTCTTCTTGCCCATCCAGGGCCAGGTCCATCTGAGGCCGGTGGTGCGATCGGTGCCGCGATAATCGCCGAAAAGAGTGATCACCACCGCCTGGTTCGGCTGAAGCAGATAGAATCCGCACAGCACGAGGAGGAAGAACAGGACCGCGGCGAACAGCCAGCTGACCACCACCACGTCCGGCAGGCGGTCGATCTGGGTGATCGACGCCACGCCGGCCGCGAGCGCAGCCGCCAGCATCAGGAGCATCCCATAGCCGCCAATCGTGTGCGCGGGCTTCTCGCTGCTCTGGCGAAGAGCCGGGGCAGCGGTACGGACGTCAGTCATCATTGCCTCCCGAAATTATGATATCGTATTTATATCGAGTCGGAAGGGCTGGCAAGTGGAATCGAAAGGGCCGCCGGAGTCGCCCCCGGCGGCCCTTCCGACGAAGCCGAAGCGCCTCAGCTGATGACGATCGTCACCGCGCGGCGGTTCTGCGCCCAGCTCGAATCGTCCGAGCCCAGCGCGATCGGCCGCTCCTTGCCGTAGCTGATCGTGGTGATCCGCGTCGGCGAGATGCCGCGGGTGGCGAGATAGTTCTTGGCCGCGTTGGCGCGGCGGTCGCCGAGCGCGAGGTTGTACTCGCGCGTGCCGCGCTCGTCGCAATGCCCCTCGATCGTGATGCGCGTGTTGGGATGCGCGGTCAGCCACTGCGCCTGGCTGTCGAGGATCGCGCGCGCCTCGGGATCGATGTCGTACTGGTCGAAGGCGAAGTGGATCGTGTCGCTCGTCACCGCGCGCTTGAACTGCTCGTTGAGCGGCCCCGCGATCGTGTCGCTGTCGCCTTCGCTCGGGTTGGCCGGGCCGGTTTCCGACGGGGCCGGCGGCAGGTCGTTGACGTTGCGCTTCTTGGCGCAGCCCGCGGTCGCGATCAGCGCGATACCGAGCACCAGGCCGGTCGTGATCTTGGACATGGTCTTCCTCCTCTTTTCTCAGCTCGGCCCGCTTGCCCGGGCCCTATCACAGAAGCACGTAACGTTTCAGGGACGAATCGGTCCCCAGCTGGGATCGGATCCGTCGAGCGGGGTCGGGATCCGCCGCGCATTGGTGCCGGTGAGGTCCACCGACCAGAGGTCCGGCCGGCCCGAGCCCTGGGCGGCGCGGAAGAACATCAGCACGCGGCCGTTGGGCGACCAGCTCGGCCCTTCGTCGCCCCAGCTGCTGGTGAGCAGCTTCTCGCCGCCGCCCGACGGGTTCATGACGCCGATCCGGAACGCGCCGCCGCCGGTGCGGGTGAAGGCGATCAAGTCGCCGCGCGGGCTCCACACCGGCGTGGCGTAGCGCCCGCCGCCGAAGCTGATGCGATGCTGGTTCGATCCGTCCGCGTTCATCACGTAGAGCTGCTGCGTGCCGCTGCGGTCGCTCTCGAACACGATCTTGCTGCCGTCGGGCGAATAGCTGCCGCCGGTGTCGATTCCCGGCGAGTTGGTGAGCCGCTGCGGCTGGCCGCCGCTCGCCGAGACGCGATAGACGTCGGTGTTGCCCGCCTGCGCCATCGAGAAGAGGATGTACCGGCCGTCGGGCGAGAAGCGCGGCGCGAAATTGAGGCTGACGTTGGAGACGAGCAGCCGGTTCTGCCGCGAGGCCATGTCGTAGACATAGATGGCGGGCTTGCGGCCGGTGTAGCTCATGTACACGATGGCGTTCTGCCGCGGCGACATGCGCGGGGTCAGCACGATCGACTGGCCGTTGGTGAGGAAGCGGTGGTTGGCGCCGTCCTGGTCCATGATCGCGAGCTGCTTGCGGCGCTTGTTCTTGGGCCCGGTCTCGGCGACATAGACGACCTGGCTGTCGAAATAGGGGCCCTCGCCGGTGAGCTTGCTGTAGACCGCATCGGCGCATTTGTGCGCGGCGCGGCGCCAGTCGGCGGGCGAGACGACGAAGCCCTGGCGGACCAGCTCGCTCTGCAGCGCGACGTCGTAGAGATAGCAGCCGACGGTGAGCGAGCCGTTGCCGTTGGCGCGGACATAGCCCTGGATGATCGCCTGATTGCCGCTCCATCCGGCATAGTTGGGCGCCGTCACCTCGCTGTACGCGATCCCGCGGACCGCGGTCGGGCCACGGGTCTTGAACAGGCCGGTGTTGCGCAGATCGTCCTCGACCACCTGGGCGAGCTTGGTGCCGAGCTGGTCGGTCGGTCCCGCGGCGGTCGACACCACCTGCGCCGTCGGCATCGCGGGAATCGAGATCACCAGGTCCTTGGCCGCGGTGTTGGTCACGTCGACGCTGAGCGGCACGTCCTGCCCATTGTCCTGCTGTCCGCTGTCCTGGGGCGGGGCGACGGGCGGCGGCGCGTCCTGCGCGTGCACGGCGGATGTGGCGCCGGACGCGAGCAGAGCCGCGATGGTAAGATGGGCAAGCTTCATCGTCACAGATCCTCGTACAGAACGGGGGCTATCGTCTTCCAGGCGTCATAGAATTGCGCAGGCAGCTTGAAGGGAGCTGCCAGCCTCACTGCGCGGATCGCCCGGTCGCGGGCAAGCGAGGCTTGGGCGCGGTTGCTGTCGGTGACACCGGTCTGCGTCACCTGCGGCTCGCTGGCGAGCGATCCGTCGCGATTGAGCCGCACGGTCACCTTGGTGCGGAGCTTCTCCGAATCGGCGCCGCTGGGCGGCGCCCAATGCGGGCGAATCTGGCGGATGATCTCCGCCCCCAACGCCGCGCGCACCTCCGGCCCCGCGGTCGCGGCCGGCGGCGTGGTCGATTTGCTCGGGCTGGACTTATCGGAAAGCCCGTTGAGAATGCCATCGAGCCTGCCGGTCGGTGCGACCGGCCGACTGGGCGCGGAACGCGAGGGGCTCGCGGCGGCGGACTTGGGCGGGGTCCTGGGCGCCGGCCGCGCGTCGGGAGCGGGCGCCGGCTTGGGCGGCGAGGGCTGCGACCGAGAGGGCTCGGGATTCGACGCGGGCTCGGGCGGCGCGGCCTCGGGCTCGATCGGGGCCTCGACCAGCGAGAGCCGGGCCGCGGGCACCTCGCTGGTCGGGTTGGGCGAAGTGCTTTCGAGCCCGACATCGTCAACCAATGCGACCTCGACCGGCTGCGGCTTCAGCTTCAACGGATTGGGCGTCGCGAGGAAGCCGACCGACAATATGCCGAAGAGCACGACGTGC
>CBIFVW010000050.1:0-17649 GCA_966186155.1 uncultured Sphingomonas sp. | reverse complement strand
GCGGGCACGATCGCCGACCGGTGGATCGCCGATTATTGCGCGTCCGGCCAGGACGACGACATGCTCTGCGCGCGCGGGCCCGGCGACGCCGCCTGGATAGCGCTGTTCGAGGAGCTGGCGGGGCTCGCCGGCGACGATCTCGAGGGCGCGCGCGAGCGGGCGCACCGCCATGCCGAGGACATCGGCACCGGCTTCCGCATCGCCGGCGAAGGCGAGGAACGGCCCTGGCCGCTCTCCCCCGTTCCGCTGCTGATCCCCGAGGCCGAGTGGCGCCCCGTCGCCGAGGGCGTCGCCCAGCGCGCCGAAGTGATGGAGCTGCTGCTCGCCGATCTCTACGGCGAGGCCCGGCTGGTCGCCGACGGCCATGTCCCCGCCGCGCTCGTCGCCGGTAGCCCCTATTTCCTCCGCCCGCTCACCCATCTGACGCCGCCGGGCGGCCATCATCTCCATTTCGTCGCCTTCGACCTTTGCCGCGGGCCCAGCGGCGAGTGGCGCGTGCTCGCCGAGCATCTCCGCGCGCCCGCCGGCGCCGGCTATGCGCTCGAGAACCGGCTGGCGATGGCGCGGACGCTGGGCGGGCTCCAGACCCGGCTCAACATCGCGCGCCACGCGCCTTTCTTCGCGGCGTTCCGGGAAGGCCTGGCCGCGCGCTGCCGCCGCGCCGAGCCGCGGATCGGACTGCTCACTCCCGGGCGGCTCAACCCGAGCTATGCCGAGCAGGCGCATCTCGCCCGCTATCTCGGCTATCTGCTGGTCGAGGGCGCCGATCTCGCGGTGCTCGACGACCGGCCCTATGTCCGCACCATCGCGGGGCTGAAGCGCGTCGACGCGCTATGGCACCGGCTCGATCCGCGCCTGCTCGATCCGCTCGCGATCGACAGCCATGCAACGATCGGCGTGCCCGGGCTCGTCGACGCGATGGTCGCGGGCAATGTCGTCGTCGCCAACGCGCCGGGCGCCGGGCTGCTCGAGGCGCCGGCTTTCGCCGCCTTCGTTCCGCGCCTCGCCGAGGTGCTGACCGGCGAGGGACTGAAGCTCCCCAACATCGCCACCTGGTGGTGTGGCCAGGACGCCGAGCGCGGCCATGTCGAGGCCCATCTCGATTCGCTGCTCGTCGCCCCAGCCTTCGGCACGCCGCCCTTGGGCCTCGCCGACGGCAAGCCGGTGCTGGGGTCGGCGCTCTCCGGCAAGGCGCGCGCGGCGCTGCTCGCCGACATGGCGCGGCGGCCGCAGGACTATGTCGGGCAGGAAGTCGTCCGGCTCTCGACCATGCCCGTCGTCGCGGAGGACCGGCTGGCGCCGCGCCCCTTCACGCTGCGCGTCTTCGCGGCGCGCGGCGCCGACGGCGCATGGACGGTGCTGCCGGGCGGCTTCGCGCGGATCGGCGAGCATGCCGACGTCCGCGCCGCGCTGATGGGCGAGGGCATCTGGTCGGCGGACGTCTGCGTCCATGGGCCGGAGCCGGTCGAGCCGGTGTCGCTGCTTCCCTCGGGCGACAGCACGCAGCTCCGCCGCAACCCCGGAACGCTGCCGAGCCGCGTCGCCGACAATCTCTTCTGGCTCGGCCGCTATCTCGAGCGCGGCGAGGCGCAATTGGGCGTGATCCGCGCGCTGCTCGGCAACTCGATCAGCGCCGATACCGGCGCGGCGCTCGCCGCAGAGACGGTGCGCCGCCTGGCGGGGCTGCTCGTCGCCGCCGGCGCTGCGCCCGAGCCCAAGGCGTTGAAGCGCGCCGATCTCACGCATCTCGCCCGGATCGCGCTCGAGGACGAGGGGCACCATTACTCGGTCCGCGCGATCAACGCCCAGGCGCGGCTGATCGGCGACGGCTCGCGCGAGCGGCTCGCCGCCGACATGATCCGCCTGCTCGACGCGCCCTTTCCGGCACGCGGCGGGTTGCTCGACAAGGCGGGATCGCTCCAGCGCCGATATTCCGCGCTCGCCGGGCTCGCCGCCGAGCATATGGGTCGCACCGACGCGTGGCGTTTCCACGACATGGGCCGCCGGATCGAGCGCGCCATGGCCGCGATCCGCTTCACTCGCGCCTTCGGCGCCGCCGAGGCGACGGGCGACGACCTCTCGACCCTGCTCGACCTCGCCGACAGCCAGATCAGCTATCGCCAGCGCTACCTGACCGGCATCGCGCGAGTGCCGGTGCTCGACCTCGTCACGCTCGATCCGGGCAATCCGCGCGGCATCGCCTTTCAGGTCGCGGCGATCTCGGGGCATCTCAACAAGCTGCCGGTGCTCTCCGACGACGGCCTCGCCGAGCCGCAGCAGGAACAGGCGCGCGAGCTCGCCGCGATCCTCGTCACCGCGCATGCCACGCGGATCGACGACGCGCTGCTCGCCGGGCTCGAGCTGCGCCTCGCCGCGCTGTCGGACGCGATCGCACGACGCTATTTCCTCCATGGATCCGAGCCGCTGCGCGCCGCCGGGCTCGTGCTCGCCTGATGCTCTACCGCATCCGTCACGTCACGCGCTTCGACTATGCGCAACCGGCCGAATTCGCGCGCTGCAATCTCCGGCTCCGGCCGATCCTGTGGTCCGGGCAGGAAGTGCTCGACTATGCGCTCTCGGTCGAGCCGGGCGGCCGGACCTTTCCGGCGCGCGCCGAGGCCGGGCTCGCCAATGTCGTGCGGCTGGTGGTCGAGGCGGCCGCGCCGGCCCTGACGATCGAGAGCCGGGCGCAGGTTCGGGTCGACCGCCCGGTGCCGGTCCCCGCGCCTTCCGATCCGACGCTGGCGCAGATCGCGCGCCTGGCCCGCGAGAGCCGCGACGCTTCGCCTGCGGGTCCCGCCGCCTATCTCTTTCCCTCGCCGCTGATCCCGCTCGACGCCGCCATCGCCGAGTGGTGCGCGCCCGATCTCGATCCGGGCCGCGGCGTGCTCGAGGCGGCGATCGCCCTGGCCATGCGGATCCAGCGCGAATTTGCGTTCGATTCCGCCGCGACATTGGTCGACACGCCGCCGCACGAGGCGTTCGTGAAACGTTGCGGCGTCTGCCAGGACTTCGCGCAGATCATGATCTCGGGCCTGCGCGCCGCGGGCCTGCCGGCCGCCTATGCCTCGGGCTATCTGCGCACGCTGCCGCCGCCGGGCCAGCCCCGGCTGGTCGGTGCCGACGCGACGCACGCCTGGGTGCTCGTCTGGGCCGGCCCCGATCTCGGCTGGGTCGGCGTCGATCCGACCAACGGCATCTGGATGGCGGGGGACCATGTCGTCGTCGCGATCGGCCGCGACTATGCCGACATCGCGCCGATCGACGGCATCGTGCTCGGCTCGGGCGCGCAGAAGATGGACGTGTCGGTCGACGTCGAGCCGCTCGAAGAACAACCCGCCCGAGACTTGCGTTAGGCGGCCGACGCGCCGATGTACGGCGCGTTCGAAGGGGTATCGATGGCAACGGATCCGTACGCAGTTCTGGGTGTGGCGCGAGGCGCGAGCGAGGCCGACATCAAGAAGGCCTATCGCAAGCTCGCCAAGGAGCTGCATCCCGACCGCAACAAGGACAATCCCAAGGCCGCCGAGCGCTTCAGCCAGGTGACCCAGGCCTATGACCTGCTCACCGACAAGGACAAGCGCGCGCGCTTCGACCGCGGCGAGATCGACGGCGACGGCAATCCCACCATGCCCTTCGGCTTCGGCGGCGCCGGCGCGGGCGGCCAGGGCGGCTTCCGCCCCGGCGGCGGCCAGTTCGATTTCGGGGGCGAGGCGGGCGACCTCGGCGACATCTTCGAGGGACTGTTCGGCGGCGGCGCGGCGCGGCGCGGCGGCGGCTTCTCGGGTGGCTTCGGCGGCTTCGGGCGGCGTGCCCAGCCCAAGGGCGCCAACGTCGCCTATCGCCTCGCGGTGGGCTTCGAGGATGCGGCCCGGCTCGCTGCCCAGCGGATCACGTTGCGCGACGGCAAGACGATCGACCTCAAGCTCCCGCCCGGCGTCGAGACCGGCACGCAGATGCGCCTCGCCGGCAAGGGCGAGGAGGGCCCCGGCGGCCATGGCGACGCCATCGTGACGATCGAGATCCAGCCGCACCGCTTTTACGAGCGCCAGGGCGACGACATCCGCCTCGACCTGCCGGTGACGCTCTCCGAGGCGGTGCTCGGCGCCGAGATACGGGTGCCGACGCCCGACGGCCCGGTGATGCTCAAGGTCCCCAGGGGATCGACTTCGGGCAAGGTGCTGCGCCTCAAGGGCCGCGGCTTCCACAAGAAGGGCGGCGCGAGGGGCGATCTGCTCGTCACGCTGATGGTCGACCTGCCGGTCGACGACGACGCGCTGATCGAGTTCGCCCAGGGCTGGGGCAACAAGGGGAACCCGCGTGGCCGAATGGGCGTCTGAGCCCAAATGGGCCTGAAGACGTGAAGACAGGGGAATCCGCGGAAGCCGGTGCGGCACGGCCGGGCTTGGGAGCCCGCATTCTCGCTCTGCTCGCCCGGATCGGGCTCGGCCCCAGATTCTGGAAGGTGGTCAAGCGCGTCGCGATCGGCACCTTCAACGAGGGTTTCACCTATGCCGGCAACCTCGCCTATCTCTCGCTGGTCACGCTCTTCCCCTTCTTCATCGTCTCGGCGGCGATCGCGCGGCTGATCGGGCGGAGCGGTGAGGGCATCCGCACGCTCGAGGCGTTCCTGCGCACCGTGCCGCCCGACGTCGCCACGGTGCTCCGCCAGCCGGTGCAGGACGTGCTCGAGGCGCGCTCGGGCAACCTCCTCTGGTTCGGCGCGATCGTCGGGCTGTGGACCACCGCGGGTTTCATCGAGACGATCCGCGGCATCCTCCGCCAGGCCTATGGCGTCCAGTCGCGCACCCCCTTCTGGCGCTATCGCCTCGGCGCGATCGGCATGATCATCGGCTCGGTCGTGCTCACCATGGCGGCATTCAGCTTCCAGGTGATCCTGACCGCGGTCGAGCAGTTCCTCTACCAGCTCTTTCCCTGGGCGTCGGAAGCGCAGCGGATCGTCTCGCTCTCGAAGATCGCGCCGGCGCTGGCGCTGTTCGGCGCGCTCTACATGCTCTTCTATTCGCTGACGCCGAGCCGCTATCGGAAGAGCAAATGCCCCAAATGGCCCGGCGCGCTGTTCACGGCGGCCTGGTGGCTGGCGGTGACCGCGATGCTGCCGGGCATCCTCGCGACGCTCGGCAGCTACGACCTCACTTATGGCAGCCTGGCGGGCGTGATGATCGCGCTGATCTTCTTTTTCTTCGTCGGGCTGGGCATGGTGGTGGGCGCCGAGTTGAACGCGGCGCTGGCGGAAACGCCGGATAAGCGGCTAGAGGGGCCGGACGAACAGGAGAAAGTTGCGTCGTGACCGGATTGATGCAGGGCAAGCGCGGGCTGATCATGGGGCTCGCCAACGATCGTTCGCTGGCCTGGGGCATCGCCCAGCAGCTCGCTGCGCAGGGCGCCGAGCTGGCGTTCAGCTATCAGGGCGAGGCGCTCGAGAAGCGCGTGCGGCCGCTCGCCGAGCAATTGGGCAGCGATTTCCTGATCGACTGCGACGTCGCGGACATGGCGGCGCTCGACGAGACTTTCGCGCAGCTCGCCGCGCGCTGGCCCACGATCGACTTCGTCGTCCATGCGATCGGCTTCTCGGACAAGAACGAGCTCAGAGGCCGCTATTACGACACGACGCTCGAAAACTTCCTGATGACGATGAACATCTCGGTCTACAGCTTCACCGCGGTGGCGCGGAAGGCGCGCGCGCTGATGCCGAACGGCGGCAGCCTGCTGACCTTGAGCTATTACGGCGCCGAGAAGGTGACGCCGCACTACAACGTCATGGGCGTCGCCAAGGCCGCGCTCGAGACGAGCGTCAAATATCTCGCGGTCGATCTCGGCCGCGACAATGTCCGCGTGAATGCCATCTCGGCGGGCCCGATCAAGACGCTAGCCGCCAGCGGGATCGGCGACTTCCGCTACATCCTCAAGTGGAACGAGCTCAATTCGCCGCTCAAGCGCAACGTGACGATCGACGATGTCGGCGGCGCGGGCCTCTATCTGCTCTCGGACCTCGCTTCGGGCGTCACCGGCGAGATCCATCATGTCGATGCGGGCTACAATGTCGTCGGCATGAAGGCCGAGGACGCGCCGGACATCGCGCTGACGTGAGCTTCAACACCTTCGGCCGCGTCTTCCGCTTCACCACTTGGGGGGAGAGCCACGGGCCCGCGCTCGGCGCGGTGGTGGACGGCTGCCCGCCGGGGCTCGCCCTTTCCGAAGCCGACATCCAGCCCTTTCTCGACAAGCGCCGTCCGGGCCAATCGCGCTTCACCACCCAGCGGCAGGAGCCGGATCGGGTCCGAATCCTCTCCGGCGTGTTCGAGGGGCGCACCACCGGCACGCCGATCGCGCTCCACATCGACAATGTCGATCAGCGCTCGAAGGACTATTCGGAAGTCGCCAAGGCCTATCGCCCCGGCCATGCCGACTATGCCTATGATGCGAAATACGGCTTTCGTGATTATCGCGGCGGCGGGCGGAGCTCGGCGCGCGAGACCGCGGCGCGCGTGGCGGCGGGTGCGGTGGCGCGGCTGGTGATCCCCGAAGTGACGATCACCGCCTGGGTCGAGGCGATCGGCGGCGACGCGATCGACTATGCGAAGTTCGACGCGAGCGAGATCGGCAACAACCCGTTCTTCTGCCCCGATGCCGAGGCGGCCCTGCGCTGGGAGGCGCTGGTCGACGGCGCGCGCAAGGCGGGCTCGTCGCTCGGCGCGGTGATCGCCTGCGAGGCGGCTGGGGTACCGCCTGGCTGGGGCGCGCCGCTCTACGCCAAGCTCGACAGCGAGCTCGCCGCGGCGTGCATGTCGATCAACGCGGTCAAGGGCGTCGAGATCGGCGACGGCTTCGCGGCCGCCGCGCTCAGCGGCGAGGCGAATGCCGACGCGATGCGTCCGGGCAATGACGGTCGGCCGGTCTTCCTCGCCAACCATGCCGGCGGCATCGCGGGGGGCATCTCGACCGGCCAGCCGTTGCGCGTCCGCGTCGCGTTCAAGCCGACCAGCTCGATCCTGACGCCGGTCGAGACGGTCACGCGGCCAAATGAGCACGGCATCTCCGAGGCGACCGAGATCATGACCAAGGGGCGCCACGATCCGTGTGTCGGTATCCGCGGCGCGCCGGTGGTCGAGGCGATGGTCGCGCTGGTGCTCGCCGACCAGAAGCTGCTCCATCGCGCGCAGGTCGGCTGAACCGCGCCCGGCGTGTCCGGAATATGTCTGTGCCACGCTGGGCCGTGGCGCAGATGCGACCGGCGGCGCCGCGTGGAAACATGTTCCGGGAAGCCGAGGACAAAAAGAATGGGCCGAGTCGAGTCGATTCGGTCCTCCCATCGGGTCGCGGCCGCCGGAGTTCCTGTCCCCATCCGGGCTCCGGCGGCCATTTCCGGCCGATCCACACCTTCGGCTCACCCCTTGCGAGGCTCGGCTCGTTCCCGACCTGTGCCGGAGGCAGGGTTGGCTGCACGGCTCTGAAACATAACAGACACATTTCCCGTCAGGATCGGGCCTCGGCAACAACCGAGGAGGATTGCCCAGTATGTACGTTAAAGCACTGATCGGCGCCGCGGCGCTCTTCGCAGCTCCTGCGGCCTTCGCGCAGACGACCCCCACCACCACGCCGGACCAGACGACCCCGACGTCGCCGGACGCCACGACCACCACGACTCCTGCTCCCGATGCTTCCGCGCCCGCACCGACCCCCGACGCGAGCACGACCACGACGCCGACCGATCCCGCCTCGCCGGCGCCGGACGCGAGCGCCGATACCGACAAGCATCACAAGAAGGACAAGAAGAAAGAGCCGCAGCACTGATCCGCGGACCCGGAGCCTTCGTCATCCCCGCACGCGCGGGGATGGCGTAGCCGGTCAGTCCGCGAAGGGATCGCGGACCAGGATCGTGTCTTCGCGCTCGGGGCTGGTCGACACCAGGGCGACCGGGCAGCGGATCAGCTCCTCGACACGGCGGATATATTTCACCGCGGCCGCCGGCAGCTCGGCCCAGCTCCGCGCTCCGGCGGTCGATTCGTGCCAGCCGGGCATCGTCTCCCACACCGGGTCGACCGCCGCCTGATCGGTGGCGTTCGAGGGATAATAGTCGAGCAGTTGCCCGCGTAGGCGATAGCCGGTGCAAACCTTGATCTCGTCGAACCCGTCGAGCACGTCGAGCTTGGTGAGCGCGATGCCGGTGATGCCCGACACCGCGACCGATTGCCCGAGCAGCACCGCGTCGAGCCACCCGCAGCGGCGCTTGCGCCCGGTCACCGTGCCGAACTCGCGGCCGCGCGTGCCGAGCCGCTCGCCCACGTCATTGTCCTGCTCGGTCGGGAAGGGTCCCGATCCGACGCGCGTCGTATAGGCCTTGGCGATCCCCAGCACGAAGCCGACTGCGCCCGGCCCCATGCCCGAGCCCGAGGCGGCGGTGCCCGCCACCGTGTTCGACGAGGTCACGAACGGATAGGTGCCGTGATCGATGTCGAGCAGCACACCCTGCGCGCCTTCGAACAGGATGCGCCGCCCGCGCCCGCGCGCGTCGGCGAGGGCGCGCCACACCGGCCTGGCGAAGGGCAGCACGAAGCCGGCGATCTCCTCGAGCTGACCAAGCAGCGCGGCGCGGTCGATGGGCGGCTCGCCGAAGCCGGCGCGCAGCGCGTCGTGGTGCGCGGTCAGGCGGTCGAGCTGCGGCCCGAGCTCGCCGAGATGGGCGAGGTCGCACACGCGGATCGCGCGGCGGCCGACCTTGTCCTCATAGGCGGGGCCGATGCCGCGTCGCGTCGTGCCGATCTTGCCCGCGCCGCTCGCGTCCTCGCGAAGCGCGTCGAGGTCGCGGTGGAACGGGAGGATCAGCGGGCAATTGTCGGCGATCATCAGCGTGTCGGGAGTCACGTCGACGCCCTGCGCGCGGATCCGCTCGACTTCGTCGCGCAGCGCCCAGGGATCGAGCACCACGCCGTTGCCGATCACGCTCGGCGTGCCGCGGACGATGCCCGAGGGGAGCAGCGAGAGCTTGTAGACATTCTCGCCGACGACGAGCGTATGTCCGGCATTGTGGCCGCCCTGGAAGCGCACGACCATGTCGGCGCGCTCGGCGAGCCAGTCGACGATCTTGCCCTTGCCTTCATCGCCCCATTGGGCGCCGATCACTGCGACATTGGCCATTGGATACACGTCTCCGCCTGCCGGGGCGGACCCAGGGCCGCCCTTCGACAGGACTCGGCGGCCGGGCTTTCCAAGAATGCGCGGCGCGAATGGCCTTGGCCGCGCCGCGCGTCAAGGGCTAAGGGTCGAAAACAGGATAAGGAGAGCGCATGAAACTGGCGAGCCTCAAGCAGGGCCGCGACGGCCGGCTGATCGTCGTGTCGAACGATCTGGCCTGGTATGCCAGCGCGGCGATGATCGCCCCGACGCTGCAGGCGGCGCTCGACGACTGGGACCGAGTCGAGGGCGACCTCAGGAACCTCGCCACCGATCTCGAGCACGGGGCGATCCCGCGCGAGCGCTTCCACGAGCGGCTCGCCGCCGCGCCGCTGCCGCGCGCCTATCAATGGGCCGACGGCTCGGCCTATGTGAACCATGTCGCGCTGGTCCGTCAGGCGCGCGGGGCCGAGATGCCCGAAAGCTTCTGGCACGATCCGCTGATGTACCAGGGCGGATCGGACGGCTTCCTCGGCCCGCGCGATCCGATCCCGCTCGCCGACGAGGCATGGGGCTGTGACCTGGAAGCCGAAGTGGTGGTCGTCACCGGCGACGTGCCGCTGGGCGCGAGCCGCGAGGAGGCGCTTGCGGCGGTCCGGCTGGTCGGGCTCACCAACGACGTCAGCTTGCGCAACCTCATCCCCGGCGAGCTCGCCAAGGGCTTCGGCTTCTTCCAGTCCAAGCCCGCGAGCGCCTTCTCGCCGGTGTTCGTCACGCCCGATGCGCTCGGCGACTGGTGGCGGGACGGCAAGCTCCATCGCAAGCTGATGGTCGACCTGAACGGCAAGCCCTTCGGCCGGGCCGAGGCGGGCGAGGACATGACCTTCGATTTCGGCACCCTGATCGCGCACGCCGCCAAGACCCGCGCGCTCGGTGCGGGCACGATCATCGGCTCGGGCACGGTCTCGAACCGCGACGCCGGTGGCGGGCCCGGCAAGCCGGTGGCCGAGGGCGGGGTCGGCTATTCCTGCATCGCCGAGATCCGCACGATCGAGACGATCCGCGCCGGCAAGCCCGAGACGCCGTTCCTCAAGCGCGGCGACACCGTACGAATCTGGGCGGAGGACGACCGGCACCACCCGATCTTCGGCGTGATCGAGCAAATGGTGGGCGGCTAGCGCCAGGTCGGGACTCGAGAGCGGCCTTCCCTCAATCGCCCTCGCCGGCGAGCAGGTCGTCGGGATCGGCCTCATAGTCGAGCAATTCGCCCGGCGCGCATCCCAGCACCGCGCACATCCGCGCGAGCGTGGCGAAGCGGATGCCCCGCACCTTGCCCGATCGAAACAGCGACAGCTGGGTCTCGCTGATCCCCATGCGCTGCGCGAGCTGCTTGCCGGTCATGCCGCGCCGACCCAGCGCAGCGTCGAGCGTGACCTTGACCGGCATCAGAAGAACGCGTCCAGTTCCTCGCGGAGCGCCGCGGCCTGGGCGAGGAGCTGCGAGACCAGCACCAGCGTCGCGCCCACCACCCCCAGGGTGATCGCCGCGCCGTCGAACGCGAGGAATGCGCCGCGGCCGTAGAGCAGCCGCGTCAGCAGCGGCACGCCGAACACGTTGAACAGCGCTCCGCCGAACAAGGCGGCGCCGACGCGGAACAGCAGCCGCGGCACCACCTGTCCGAACACGGCGCCGTCGGCGATCGCCTTGAGCGCCTGGCGGACCATCCAGATCGCCCAGATGTAGATGCACATGGGCACGTAGAAGATGACCATCATCCCCGCCTGGCCGCCGCCGCCGTGCCAGGCGAGCATGCCGAACAGGAGCAGCACCGCGAGCAGCAGGCAGACGAAGGGCAGGGTGACCAGCCACATCAGCATGCGGGCGCGGGCGCGGAGGGGTTCGATCGGCAAGGCAGGCTCCATCGGTTCGAAATTTAACCTTGACTTAAATCGACACGTTTTGCAAATTTAACTCTGGATTAAATAGGAGGCCATGCGTGCCCCATGCTCTCGAGACCCGTGGCCTCACCAAGCGGTTCGCCGCCAAGGCGCCGCCCGCGGTGGACGCCGTCTCGCTCACCGTACCGCGCCGCGCGATCTACGGATTCCTCGGCGCCAACGGCGCCGGCAAGACCACCACGCTCAAGCTGGTGCTCGGCCTCTTGCGGCCCGATGCGGGGGACATCCGCCTGTTCGGCGAACCCGTCGCGCGGGGCGCGCGGGGGATCGGATCGCTGATCGAGACGCCGTCCGCCTACGACCATCTCACCGGCCGCCAGAATCTGGACATCACGCGCCTGCTGCTCGGCCTGCCGCGGCGCGAGGTCGACCGGGTGCTCGGCATCGTCGATCTCGCCCACACCGCCGATCGGCGCGTCGGCGGCTACTCGCTCGGCATGCGCCAGCGGCTGGGCATCGCGCGTGCGCTGCTCGGCCGTCCGCGCCTGCTCGTCCTCGACGAACCGACCAACGGCCTCGACCCCGACGGCATCCGCGACATGCGCGCACTGCTGCGCCGCCTGCCCGAGAGCGGCGACGTGACGCTGATCGTGTCGAGCCATCTGCTTTCCGAAATCGAGCTGGTCGCGACGCATGTCGGCCTGCTGCATCGCGGCCGGCTGCTCGTCGAAGCCCCGCTCGCGGCGTTGGTCGGTCATGCCGCCAGGGTCGAGGTGGCGACTGCCGACCGGGCCCGCGCCGCGGTCATCCTGCACGCCGCGGGGTTCGCGGTGGAGGCCGATCCGGAGACGGGCATGCTGCTCGTCGAAGCGGCCGAGCCGGCGGAGGTCGCCGCGCTGCTGCTGCGCGAGGGGCAGAAGCTGTCGCATCTCGCACGCCACCGTCCCTCGCTCGAGCGAATCTATCACCGCCAGATCGCCCTGGCCGCCTGAGGAGCATCCGATGCTGCATCGCTATCTGATCGCCGAGATCCTCAAGCTGCGGCACAGCCTGGCGCTGCTGCTGTGCGTCGCGGCGCCGTTTTGCGTCGCGGCCCTTGGCACCGTGATCGCGTTCGACCGCGAGGCCGGCGTTCCGCTCGACCGCTTCGCGCTGTCCGCATCGGGAATCTGGTCCTTCATGATGCTGCCGCTCGCGGTCACTGCGCTCAGCGTGCTGATGGCCCAGATGGAGCATGGCTCGAAGAGCTGGAACCACATCCTCACGCTGCCGCGCGCGCGTCCCGACGTCTATCTCGCCAAGGCGCTGGTGATGCTCGGGCTCGTCGCGCTGATGTCGGCGTTGCTGTTCGTCTTCACGCTGACCGGCGCCGCGCTGCTCGCGCTGCTGCACCCCGTGGGAGTCATGGGAGAGCCGGACCTCGGCCGGTTCGCCGGAGTTCTCGCGCGCATGGTGGTCGCGTCAGCTCTGGTGTGCATGCTGCAGCTCTGGGTGGCGCTGCGCTACCGTAGCTTCGTGGTTCCGCTGATCTTCGGCATCGCCGGCACCTTCGTCGCCGTCGCCACGCTCGGGGCAGGCAAGGCGGCCTGGTTCCCCTGGCTGCTGGCGACCGACGTGCTGGCGACCCGCCCGGCCCAGCAGCAGCTTGGGCTGGTGCTGGGCGGGGCGGGCGGAGCGGTCGTGCTCGCCCTCATGCTGGTGCATCTCAGCCGCCGTGAGGCATGACGTTCGGTTCCGGGCCGTTCGCGCGCTCAATGGAAATCGCGCGACCGCACCGGGATCAGATCGGGCGCCTTGAGGCTCCGCCGCGGCGGCGCCAGTCGGTCGCGCGGACTGATCTCGTCGCCGCGCGTCGCGCCGTCGCCGGGCATGACCCTGTGCGGCAGCTCGAGGTCGCCGACCTCGCGCAGCCAGCCGGTCAAGTCGGTGAGCGCTTCGGCGACGACATGGATCACCAGCCCCTCGCGCTGCACCTTGCCGCGGATCGCGAGCATCGTCGCCGACATGACGGTGCGCCGGTTCGCCTCGAACCGGTCGGCCCAGAGCACGGCATTGGCGATGCCGGTCTCGTCCTCGAGCGTCACGAACACCACGCCCTTGGCGCTGCCCGGCCGCTGGCGGACGAGGATCAGCCCCGCCACTTCGACCCGGGCGCCGTCCCTCAGGTGGACGAGGTCGCCGCACCGGACGATCCGCCGCGCCGCGAGCCGGTCGCGCAGGAACGCCACCGGGTGCGCGCGCAAGGATAGCTGGGTGGCGCGATAATCCTCGACCACTTCGCGCCCCTCGGTCAGCGGGAGCAGCGCAACCGGCGCCTCGCGGCTCTCGGGCACCGTCCGCCCCTCGCGCGCGTCCGCCGCGCCGAACAGCGAGAGCGGCGCCTGTCCGAGCGCCTTGATCGCCCAGAGCGCCTGACGCCGATCGAGCCCCAGCGCCTGAAAGGCGTCGGCGCGCGCCAGCCGTTCGAGCGCGGCGGGCTTCACCTTCGAGCGGCGCCACGCATCCTCGATCGACGTAAAGGGTGCGCGGGCCCGCGCCGCCAGTATCGCCTCGGCATCCTCCTTGGCCAGACCCTGCACGATCCGCATGCCCAGCCGGATCGGCAGGAGGCTCGCCCAATCCGCGTCGGTTCCGCAGAAGCCCTCGTGGCGCGCACGCGGATTCGCGTCCGCAGGCTCCATCCGCGTGTCCCAGTCGCTCGCGTTGATGCACACCGGCCGCGCTTCGACGCCGTGGCTGCGCGCGTCGCGGATCAGCTGCGCCGGCGCATAGAACCCCATGGGCTGGGCGTTGAGCAGGGCGGCGCAGAAAATGTCGGGGTGATGGCACTTCATCCAGGACGAGGCATAGGCGATCTTGGCGAAGCTCGCGGCGTGGCTCTCGGGGAAGCCGTAATTGCTGAATCCCTCGATCTGCGCGACCAGCCGTTCGGCGAATTCCTGGCTGATGCCGTGCCGCAACATGCCTGCGATGAGCTTGGGCCGGAACTCGCCGATGTCGCCGTTCGACTTGAAGGTCGCCATGGCGCGCCGCAGCCGGTCCGCCTCGCTCGGCGTGAAGCCGGCGCCCTTGATCGCGACCTGCATCGCCTGCTCCTGGAACAGCGGCACGCCGAGCGTCTTCCTCAACACCTCCTCGAGCGCCGGCGACGGATAGTCGACCAGCTCCGGATTCTGCCGCCGCTTGAGATAGGGGTGTACCATGTTGCCCTGGATCGGCCCCGGACGGACGATCGCGACCTGGATCGCGATGTCGTAGAAGTTCACGGGCTTCATCCGCGGCAGCATCGACATCTGCGCGCGGCTCTCGATCTGGAACACGCCCAGCGTGTCCGCCCGGCGGATCATCCTAAAGGTCGGTTCGTCGTCCTTCTGGAGCAGCGGCGCGGCCAGCGTGAGATGCGTGCGCTTGTGCTCGGCGAGCAGGTCGAAGGCCCGGCGCATGCAGCCGAGCATGCCGAGCCCGAGAATGTCGACCTTCATGAAGCCGAGCTCCTCGATGTCGAGCTTCTCCCATTCGACCACGCGGCGATCGATCATCGCCGCGGGCTCGACCGGGATCAGGGCATGGAGCTTGTCGCGCGTCAGCACGAACCCGCCGGGATGCTGCGACAGATGGCGCGGCGTATCGACGAGCTGGCGCGCGAGCTCGAGCGTCAGGGCGAGGCGGGGATCCTCGCGGTCGAGATTGAGGGCCTCGGCATATTTGTCGTCGACATCGTTCGACGAGCCCCAGACCTGCGAGGAAAGCGCCGCCGTCACGTCCTCGGGCAGGCCCATCGCCTTGCCGACTTCGCGCAATGCGCTGCGCGAGCGGAAGCGGATGACGACGGCGGTCAGCGCGGCATGGTCGTGGCCATAGGTCTCGTAGATCCACTGGATCACTTCCTCGCGGCGCTCGTGCTCGAAATCGACGTCGATGTCGGGCGGTTCCTTGCGCTCGGTCGAGATGAAGCGCTCGAACAGCAATTGATGCTCGATCGGGTCGATCGACGTGATGCCGAGCGCGAAGCAGATCACCGAATTGGCGGCGCTGCCGCGCCCCTGGCAGAGGATCTGCTGGCTCAATGCGAACTGGACGATCGAATTGACGGTGAGGAAATAGGGGGCATAGCCCATCTGCTCGACCAGCCCGAGCTCATGGGTCAGCAAGTCGCAATGCGCCCGGGGTGGTTTGCCGGCGAATTTCTGCTTGAGCCCGCTCCACGCCAGGGCGTGCAGCGCCTCCTGCGCGGTCTTCCCCTGGAGCACATGCTCTTCGGGATATTGGTGCCTCAATTCGCGCAGCGAGAAGGTGCAGCGCTCGGCGATCGCCGCGCTCGCGCGCAGGGCGTCGGGATGGTCGTGGAAGCGCCGCGCCATTTCCTCGGGGGATTTGAGATGCCGGTCGGCATTGCGCTCGCGGCGGAAGCCCAGTTCGTCGATCGTGCATTTCTCGCGGATCGCAGTCACCACGTCCTGCAGCATGCGGCGATCGGGGGTGTCGTAGAGCACGTCGCCGGTCGCGAGCGGCGTGAGGCCGAAGCGCCGCGCGGCCGCGTCGAGCCGGTGGAGCCGCATCGCGTCGCCGGGGCGGCGATGCTGCGTCAGGCAGACATGGCCGTTCGCGCCGAAGATGTCGGCCATCCAGCGCAGCGCGAGCGGGTCGCCGGGATCGGCGAGTCCCGGCACGAGCGCGCCGACCAGGCCCCGGGCGGCCTCGGCCAGGTCCTCCCAATGGAGGAAGCACTTCCCCTTCTCGCCGCGCTGCGCATCGGCGCGCGACTTGCCGAGCGTGAGCAGTCCGGTGAGCCGCGACCAGGCCGCGCGATCCTCCGGCCAGACGAGCACCGAGCTGCCGTCGACGAGATCGAGCCGGCATCCCGCGATCATCCGGATCGGCGCGCCGAGCGCGGCGAGCTGCTCCGCCGCGACCAGCGAACGCACCACCCCGCCCACCGAATTGCGATCGACGATGCCGAGCGCGGGCAGGCCGAGCAGGGCCGCCTGCCGGAACAGCTCCTCGGGCGAGGAGGCGCCGCGCAGGAACGAGAAATGCGTCGTCACCTGGAGTTCGGCATAGGTCATCCGAACACGCCGTGGAGATACCAACTGAGATCGCCCGTCACGGCCCGCTCGCCGTCGCCGTGCCGGAACAGCCAGTAACGCCGCCCCGCTTCGTCCTCGACGCGGAAATAGTCGCGGACCTGATGCGCTTCGGCGGCGCGCCTCCACCATTCGCCGTGCACGCGCTCCGGGCCGTCGGCGCGAACGACTCGATGCGACCGTCCGCGCCAGGTGAAGCGGCGCGGCGCGTGATCGGGCAGTTCGGCGACGACATGGTCGAGCTTTTCGGGCCGGGCGAGCAAGCGCGCCGGCTTGGGCCATTCGGAATGCCAGGGATGGAGCGCCGGATTGCGATCGAGCTGGCGCACATCGTCGATCCTCGCGCGCGCGCCGCCCCGCTCGGGCGGATCGAGCACCGCCATGCGCACCGCCGCTCGCTCGGGGACATCGCTCTCGACGGGGCGCATCCGCCACATCCGCTGCATGCCGATCCGCGTCGCGAGCGTGTCGACCAAGGGCGCGAGGTCGGGCGCCGCTTCCTCGTCCAGGCGCTCGACCACCGGTTCCGGCCCGAGCGGCGCGGCGCGGCGGACATGGAGCGCGAGCGCGTCGATGCCGTAGCCGGGCTCGATCGTCTCGATCCGGCGGAGCAGCAGGCGCGCGAGATGCGCCGGATCGCGGCTCGGCCGGGCGAGACCGATGCGGATGCGCTGCGGCATGCCGTCGATCCGGTCGGCGACCAGCTCGAGCCCTCGCACGCCGAGCCCTTCGGCCTCGAGCGCGGCGACGAGCTCGGGGACGAGCATGCTCAGCCAGTGCCCGATCGCCTCGGCGGTGAGGATCGGTTCGGCGAAGCGGCGCTCGGCGGCGATCGCCTGCGGGGGGATCACCGGGTCGAGCGGCTCGGACGCGCGGCCCAGCGCCTGATCGAGCCGCAGCACGGTCGCGGCGCCGAAGCGGCGGACCAGCGGCCCGCGGGGGAACGCGGCGAGCTGGCCGATCCGGTCGATGCCGAGCCGGCGGAGCAGCTCGACCGCCGCCTCGTCGATGCGCAGCGCCGGGGTGGGGAGGGGAGCGAGCGCTTCGGCCTGCCCGCCGGACGGGCAGAGCGTCACCGGTCCGGGCAGGTGCCGCACGAGCGCCCAGGCAGCGCCGGCGCTGTCGGCGATCGCGATCCGCGCCGTGAAGCCGGCGCGTGCGAGCAGCCGCACGACATGGGCCGCCATCGCTTCCTCGCCGCCGAACAGATGCGCGGTGCCGGTGAGATCCAGGAACAGCCCGTCCTCGCCCGACAGCGCCACCACCGGCGACCAGCGCCGCGCGGCGAGGATCGCCAGCCGTCGCAGCGCGGCGAGATCGGCTTCGGGATCGGCTGGGCGAACGTCGAGCCCGCGCACCTGCGCACGCGCCTGAGAGACCGCCATGCCGGGAACGAGCCCCAGCGCCTGGGCGCGCGGGCAGGCGGCTGCGATCAGGACGCGATTGCCGGTGCGGAGGGAGGTGAGGCGGGGGTTGCCCAAATCCTCCCCGAGCGCGCTCGGGGAGGGGGACCGCGCCCGAAGGGCGTGGTG
>CBIFVW010000049.1:0-17843 GCA_966186155.1 uncultured Sphingomonas sp. | reverse complement strand
CCGGCCGCGCGCGCCGCCGAGCGGAACAGCACGTCGACCGAGGGGCGGTGGCGCGACACGAGCGGGCCGTCCTTGACCGCGACATGGTAGCGCGCTCCCTGGCGCTCGAGCATCAGGTGCTTGCCGCCGGGCGCGATGAGAACGTGGCCGCGCAGCACCGGATCGCCGTCGCGCGCCTCCTTCACGTCGACTTCGCACAGCCCGTCGAGCCGCGCGGCGAAGGCGCGAGTGAAATTCTCCGGCATGTGCTGGACGACGACGATGCCGGGAGAATTGGCAGGCAGCGCCTCGAGCACCTCGCGCAGCGCTTCGGTGCCGCCGGTCGAGGCGCCGAGGCAAACCACCATCTCGGTGGTGCGGCTCATCGGCCTGCCGCTCGGCGGGGGCAGCACCGCATCGGCGGTGAGCTTCTTCTCGGGCGGCCGCGGCTCGCGCACCGCCGGCCGGCCCCTCACTCGGGCCCGGGACGCCGCCTTCACCACGTCGCGGATCTGGAGATTGTGCTCGGCGAGGTGATCGGCAACGCCGATGCGCGGCTTCAGGATCACGTCGACAGCGCCGGCTTCCATCGCCTGGAGCAAGGTCTCCGAGCCTTCCTCCGTGAGCGAGGAGCACATCACCACCGGCACCGGGCATTGGCTCATCAGCTTGCGCAGGAAGGTGATGCCGTCCATCCGCGGCATCTCGACGTCGAGCGTGATGACGTCGGGCACTTCCTCCTGGATGCGGCGCGCGGCGCTGAACGGATCGGGCGCGGCGCCGATCACTTCGATCTCCGGGTCCTCCTCGAGGATGTGCGTCATCGTCTGGCGCACACTGGCGGAGTCGTCGATGATCAGGACCCGGATCTTCCGATTGGCGAGCATCGACGTCACCTCCGCTTGAACACGGTGTTGGCGACCTGGGTCAGCGGCAGATCGAGCCCGGCGATCGATTCCGAATGGCCGAGGAACAGATGGCCGCCTGGCGCCAGGCAGTCGACGAGCTGGGACACCACCTTCCGCTGCGTCGGCTTGTCGAAATAGATCAGCACGTTGCGGCAGAAGATCAGATGCATGGGATCGCCGACCGGATAGCGATCGTCCATCAGGTTCAGCCGCGCGAAGCCGATCGCGCTGCGCAGCGCGGGCACCATCCGGATGTCGCGCCGGGCCGGGTTGCGCGACGTCATCACATATTTGCGCAGCAGCGGGGCGGGGACGGGCTCGACCAGCTCGGCCGGGTAGATGCCGGCGCGCGCAGTGGCGAGCACTTCGGTGTCGAGGTCGGTCGCGAGGATGCCGTAGGAGGGACCGCCTTCGCTCGCGGCATAGTCGTCGAGCACCATCGCGATCGTATAGGGTTCGGGACCGGTCGAGCAGGCCGCGCTCCAGGCGCGGATGCTGCGGATGCCATGCCGGGCGAGCTCGGGCAGGATCCGCTCGCGCAGATAAGTGAAGTGCACCGGCTCGCGGAAGAAATCGGTCTTGTTGGTGGTGACGGCGTTGATGAGATGCAGCCCCTCCGCGTCGAGGCCGCCATCGGCGAACAGCCGGTCGCAATATTCGTCGAGCGTGCGGGTGCCGGTGGCGCGCAGGCGCCGGCGCAGGCGGCCCTCGAGCATCGTCTTCTTGCTCTCGGGCATCTTGATGCCCGAATAGTCGAAGATGAAGCCCGCCAGCCGCCGGAAGTTGCGCGTGCTCATCCGGTCTGTGCCGAGCGCCGGGCCAGGCGGCAGGGACTGCGATGCGAGGGCTGCTGCTGCGGGCATGAAGCTGCTCCGGTCGGCCCGCCGCTTCGCAAGGAGCCGGCGGGGATTGGTTTCAGGCGGCGTTGGGAACCGGGGGACGGAGCAGCGCGGCCTCGTCGGCCGAGAAGATGCGCGCCATGTCGACCAGCACCACAAAGCCCTCGGCGCGCTTGATCACGCCGCCGATATATTCGGACGGCCAGGCCACGCCGATGTCCGGCGCCGCTTCGATCTGCGCCGTGGGGAAGGTGCTCACCTCGAGCACCCGATCCACCACCAGGCCCAGCATCAGCACGCGATCGGCGAGCGGCACGTCCACCACCAGGATCCGCGTGCCCGGCGTCGGCTCGAACGCCGGCAGGCCGAGGCGCAGGCGGAGATCGACCGTGGTCACGCCCTGGCCGCGCATGTCGGTGAGACCGACCAGCCAGGCGGGGCCGTTGGGGATGCGGAAGGCCTCGCGATAGTCGAGAATCTCGCGGACCAGCGTCACGGGAACCGCGAAGACTTCCGCTCCCAGCCCGAAGGTTACGACCTGGATCTCGTCGCTCATGCCGCCTGCACTCCGAAATCGGCGTCCTGGGCATCGGGACCGCCATTGCTGAGATCGAGCGCGAAGCCGTTCGCGCGCGCCTGCTGGTCGGCGACCGAGTTGGACTTGGCCGGCTTCGGGGCAGCCATGGCGGGCTTGCGCGCAGGGGTCGCACGGCGCACCGGAGCGACGATCTTCGCCGGCTTGCCGGCATTGTCGATCCGGAAATAGGCGATGCTGGCCTGGAGCTCCTCGGCCTGCGCAGCGAGCTCCTCCGAGGTGGTCGAGATCTGCTCGGAGGCGCCGGCATTCTGCTGCGTCACCTGGTCGAGCTGCTGGAGCGCCTCGTTGATCTGGGCGGCGCCGATGTCCTGCTCGCGGCAGGCCGAGCTGATCTCGGAGACGAGCTCGGCGGTGCGGCGGATGTCGGGCACCAGCTTGGTGAGCATCTCGCCCGCCTCGGTCGCGGCCTTCACCGTATCCGCGGAGACGGCGCCGATCTCGGTCGCCGCGCTCTGGCTGCGCTCGGCGAGCTTGCGGACTTCGGAGGCGACCACCGCGAAGCCGCGGCCATGCTCGCCGGCGCGCGCCGCCTCGACCGCCGCGTTCAAGGCGAGCAGGTCGGTCTGGCGGGCGATCTCCTGGACGATGCCGATCTTCTCCGCGATCGTCCGCATCGCCTCGACCGCCTTGTCGACCGCCGCGCCGCTGGTCTCGGCATCCTTGGCCGACTGGCGGGCGATCTTCTCGGTCTGGGCGGCATTGTCGGCATTCTGCTTGATGTTGGCGGCCATCTCCTCCATCGAGGCCGAGGCCTGCTCGGCCGCCGCGGCCTGCTCGGTCGCGCCTTGCGAGACCTGCTCGGAGCTCGCCGACAATTCCTGGCTGCCGCTCGAGACATTGTCGGCAGCGACCGTCGCGTCGCCCACCACGCCGCGCAGGCGCTCGACCATGCGGACCAGGGCATGGCCCAGCATGTCCTTGTCCGACAGCGGCTTGTGCTGGACGGTGAGGTCGCCGTCGGCGATCTTGTCGGCGAGATTGGCACTGACGCGCAGGCTCGCCGTCATGCCGTTGACGGTGTCGACCAGATCCTTGATCTCGTCGTTCGAGGTGACCTTCACCTCCTGCTCTAGATCGCCGATCGCGACCGCGTTGATCGCCACCGATGCGCGGCGCAGCCCGTGCGACACGATCCGAGAGATCCACAGCGCGCCGGCCACCGCGATCAGCAGCGCGATCCCGGCGACGATGAACAGAGTCATGCGCGCGCTCGCATAGAGCAGGTTGGTTTCCCGGTCGGCCTGGTCCATCTGCTGCTTCGACAGCGTGACCAGCCGCTCGGTCAGGCCGCTGATCGCGAGCACGATCTCGCGCGAACGGCCCATCGAGATCGCAGCCGCCTCGGCGTTGCGGTTGGCCAGGCCGAGATTGCGGATCTGGTCGTTCACCGGCACGAACTCGTTGAACTGCCCCTGGATCTCCGTCCAGAGCGGACGGCCCTGCTCGGTCGAATCGGCGACGCCCTTGGCGATCAGCCCTTCCAGCTCCTTGCGGCCCTTCATGAGCTCCGCGTCGAACTTGCGGGCGAGCGCCTCGTCGGTGGTGAGCGCGAGATTCTTCTCCTGGCGCACCACATGGCCGAGCGTGGCGTCGATCGCCTGGGCGGTCTCGAGCCGCTTGGCGGGGCCGTTGATCACTTCGGTGATCGCAGTGTTGAGCGTGGCGAGCCGCGAATTGGCGACCAGCACCACGGCGAAGAGCATCAGGATGAGCACGCCGAAGGTGATCCCCAGCTTCAGCTTGATGGTTGCGCGCATTTTTCGAACCTTATCCCTTGTGATTCTGTGTCACGTCGCCGCGATCAGGCCGCCTGGACGCCGAAATCGGCATCGTCGGCGTCCGGACCGCCGGTGCTGAGGTCGAGCGCGAAACCGTTCACGCGCGCCTGCTGGTCGGCGACCGAGTTGGGCTTGGACGCCCTCGCCTGGATCTTCCGGGCGGATCCCGCGGGCTTGCGCGCCGGCATTGCGGCTGCGCGCGCCGCCATCGGGACGACCTTGGGCCGCGAGGCGCTGTCGGTGACGCGGAAATAGGCGATGCTGGCCTGGAGCTCCTCGGCCTGCGCAGCGAGCTCCTCCGAGGTGGTCGAGATCTGCTCGGAGGCGCCGGCATTCTGCTGCGTCACCTGGTCGAGCTGCTGGAGCGCCTCGTTGATCTGGGCGGCGCCGATGTCCTGCTCGCGGCAGGCCGAGCTGATCTCGGAGACGAGCTCGGCGGTGCGGCGGATGTCGGGCACCAGCTTGGTGAGCATCTCGCCCGCCTCGGTCGCGGCCTTCACCGTATCCGCGGAGACGGCGCCGATCTCGGTCGCCGCGCTCTGGCTGCGCTCGGCGAGCTTGCGGACTTCGGAGGCGACCACCGCGAAGCCGCGGCCATGCTCGCCGGCGCGCGCC
Source organism: uncultured Sphingomonas sp. (assembly GCA_966186155.1). GTDB lineage: Bacteria > Pseudomonadota > Alphaproteobacteria > Sphingomonadales > Sphingomonadaceae > Sphingomonas. Next base: position 13,126 of record CBIFVW010000049.1, on the reverse strand, counting down.
GCCTCGACCGCCGCGTTCAAGGCGAGCAGGTCGGTCTGGCGGGCGATCTCCTGGACGATGCCGATCTTCTCCGCGATCGTCCGCATCGCCTCGACCGCCTTGTCGACCGCCGCGCCGCTGGTCTCGGCATCCTTGGCCGACTGGCGGGCGATCTTCTCGGTCTGGGCGGCGTTGTCGGCGTTCTGCTTGATGTTGGCGGCCATCTCCTCCATCGAGGCCGAGGCCTGCTCGGCGGCTGCGGCCTGCTCGGTCGCGCCCTGCGAGACCTGCTCCGAGCTTGCCGACAGCTCCTGGCTGCCCGTCGAGACATTGTCCGCCGCCGCGCTCGCATCGCCGACCACGCCGCGCAGCCGCTCGATCATCGTGTTGACGTGACCGAGCAGCTCGCCGATCTCGTCCTTGCTCTTGACCTCGACGGTGCGGGTCAGGTCGCCCTCGGCCACCTGGCGCATCGCGTCGCCCGCCGCTCGGAGGCCACGCGCGATCAGCAGCGAGAGATAGGCCGCGGCCGCGGCGGTGATCAGGAAGGCGGCGACGCCCATCACCAGCATGGTGGTGCGCGCGGAGGCATAGAGCGCCTCGGTCTCCCCATCGGCGGCCGCCATTCTCTCCTGCTGGAGCTTGACCAGCCCGTCGACATGCTTGGAGACCGCGCCGGCCTTGGCGCGAGACTCGCCGATGCTCAGCGCGGTTGCCGCGGCCTTGTCGCTGGCGCTCAGCTCGCGAGCCTTGGCGTTCACGGGCTTGAACTGCTCCCACAGCTCGCGAAGCTCGGTCCACCGCGCCTTGTTCTGCGGCAGCGCGTTGGCGATGGCCTCTTCCACTTCCTTGTCCACCCGGCCGCGCCAGGTGTCGATCGACTCCTCGAACTCGCGGCGGAGCTGGGGGTCGTCGGTCATGGTCAGGTTCTTCTCGGCGCGGATCATCATGCTGATCCCCGAATCGATGCTCTGCGCGTGCTCGAGCTGCTTGGCAGGGCCGTTGATGACGGTGCCGATGGCGTCGTTGAGCGTGCTCAGGCGCGAAATGCCCAGGACGATGACTGCGACCATGATCACGAGCAGCACTGCGAAGGTGCCGCCCAGCTTCAGCTTGATGGATGCGTGCATTGGATGGCCCCCCGGCTCAATGAACAGTGGAAAGGGTCGTGGCGGGCTCGTCGCCGCCAAGGAAGGAACGGAAGATCGCTGCGAGATCGGGAAGGACGGTCACGCCCTCCGGCCGGCGCACCAGCTCGCGGACATATTCGCGGCGCCAGCGCATGCCCACCGCGGGCGGCTCCTCGGCCGCGTCGCGGCGGAGCGTGGCGACCTCGTGCACCTTGTCGGTGCGGATGCCGAGCTGGATCGTCTCGCCCGCGGCCTCGGTCTCGATCACGACGATGCGGCTGTCGACCGTCGCCTCGGCCCCGGGCATGCCGAAGGCGAGGCGGAGGTCGGCGATCGGGATGATCTTGCCGCGGAAATTGACGACGCTGCCGACCAGCGGCGGCGCGCCCGGCACCTGGGTCTCGGGCAGCAGGTCGAGGATCTCGCGGACCAGCACGGCCTCGAGCGCGAGCGTCTCGTCGCCGAGGTCGAAGGTCAGCACTTCCAGCGTGCCGCTGGCGTCCCAGGGAGTAGGTGTCGGTTCGTGCATGATCTATCCCGCGGCGCGCAGCCGCTCCTCCTGGTGCTGGCCGAGCGTGACGAGCTGGACGACGTCGAGGATCAGCGCGACGCCGCCGTCGCCGAGGATCGTCGCCCCGGCGAATGTGGCGACGTGGCGATGGAGCGGCGACATCGACTTGATGACCGTCTGGTGGCTGCCGATGATCTGGTCGACGACCAGGCCGACGCGCTCGGCGCCGGTGGCGATGACCACGATCTTCTGGTGCGGATCGGGGCGGGTGCCCGTCTCGAACATCTCGCGCAGGCGCAGGAACGGCACCAGCCGGTCGCGCAAGGTGATGAAGCTGCGGCCGCGCGAGCGCAGGTCCTCCTCGAGGCTGAGCTCGAGGCATTCCTCCACGGCGGCGAGCGGGATCACGTAGCGCTCCTCGCCGACGCGGACGAGCAGTCCGTCGATGATCGCCAGCGTGAGCGGGATGCGCAGCGTGACGGTCGAGCCTTCGCCCGGCGTCGAGGTGATGTCGATCGCGCCGCGCAGGCTCTCGATCGTGCGCTTGACCACGTCCATGCCGACGCCGCGGCCGGAGAGGTTGGTCACCTGCGCGGCGGTCGAGAAGCCGGGATGGAAGATCATCTGCAGCAGCTCGGAGTCCGAGATCTGCTGGCCGGGCTGGAGCAGGCCCTGGCTCTCCGCCTTGGCGCGCACGCGCTCGCGGTCGATGCCGCGGCCGTCGTCGCGGATGGTGATCATCACCTCGCCGCCGGCCTGATGCGCCGAGAGGCGGACCTGGCCCGTTTCGGGCTTGCCGGCGGCGGCGCGGTCCGCGGGCGTCTCGAGGCCGTGGTCGCAGGCGTTGCGGATCAGATGGACCATCGGGTCGGCGAGCCGCTCGATCACGGTCTTGTCGACTTCGGTGGCCTCGCCCTCGGTCGAGAGCTCGATCGTCTTCCCGGTCTCGCGGGCGAGGTCGTGGACGAGGCGGCGGAAGCGGCCGAACAGGCTCGCTACCGGTACCATGCGCAGCACCATCATCGTATCGCGCAGCTCGCTCGCGAGCCGCTCGATCTCCTCCGAGATCGAGCGCAGCACCATGTCCGCCGCGCCACCGTTGGCGAGCTGCGACAGGCGGCTCTGGACGATCACCAGCTCGCCGACGCGGTCCATCAGCTCATCGAGGCGCTCGGCGGGCACGCGGACGCTCTCGCCGGCGGACTTGGCCGGCCCGCGAGCCGGATTGGCGGCTTCCGGAGGCGCGTCGTTCGCGGCGACGGTCGCGACCGGGGTGGAGGCTTCGCTCACCTCGACCTCTGCCGGAGCATCGCACCCGAGCGGCTCGATCCTGAGCTCCATGTCGTCCATCACGAAGATGAACACGTCGTCGATGTCGTCGCGCGAGATGTCGCCGTGGAGCTCGACGTCCCAGCCGATATGGCATTCGGTCGAGTTGAGCTCGGCGAGCGGCGGCACGGCGTCGGTGCGGGCGACGATGCGGCACTCGCCGAGCTCGCGCAGCTCGTCGAGCAGCATCAGCGGGTTGGTGCCGTTGGCCATGGCTTCGGGCGGCAGGCGGAAGAAGAGCTTCCAACCTCGACGCGGCTGCGGGGCCGCGGCCGCAGGCGTGCCGGAGGCGCCGTCGATCGCGGCCTGCAGCTCGGCGAGGATCGCCGCGCCGGCGGCCTCGAGGCCCGTGCCGTCGCCGTCGATCAGTGCGCGCATATGGTCCTTGGCGGAGAGGATCACCGCGACCAGCTCGTGCGTGGCGGGCGCCAGTCCCTTGCGGACGCGATCGAAGGCGGTCTCGCAATGATGGGTGAAGGTGGCGAGCGCGTCGAACCCGAACATCGCGCCCGAGCCCTTGAGGGTGTGCAGCCCCCGGAACACCGCGTCGACCAGGTCGCGGTCGTCGAGTCGATGGCCGAGATCGAGCAGGCCCTGCTCGATCTGGTCGAGCAGATCGCCGGCTTCCACGCGGAACGCGGCGATCGGGTCCTGCCCGCTCACCGGCCGAGTACCTTCCGCGCGACCTTGATCAGCTGATCGGGCACGAACGGCTTGACCAGCCAGCCCGTCGCCCCGGCGGCCTTGGCCTGCTGCTTCATCGAATCATCGGACTCGGTGGTGAGGAAGATGATCGGCGTGCCGCACTGAGCGGGATTCTTGCGCAGCTCGCGGATCATCGTGAGCCCGTCCATGTTGGGCATGTTGAGATCGGTGATGATCATGTCGAACTTGGCGCCATTGGCCTTGTTCAGGCCCTCGACGCCGTCGCCGGCCTCGGTGACCTGATAGCCCGCGCCGGTCAGCGCGATGCGGATCGCCATGCGCAGGCTGGGCGAATCGTCGACGGTAAGGATCGAGGCACTCATCGCGGCAGGTCTCCGTGGAACCAGAATTCGGTGTCGGCGGGGGTGGGGTCGGTGAGGAAACCGGCGCGCTCAAGCAGAGCGGCCACGGGTTCCGGCGCGGGCGCGGTGAGGCGCAGCGCACGGCCGTCGCGGGCGAGCTGCTCCCGGGCGGCGCAAACGAGCTGGATGAAACTCAGATCGACCTCGGCAAGGTTCGCGAGATCCAGCGTGACGTCCTGGCCTTCTTCGAAGACGGTGAGAAGATGTCGCCCGAATTCGGCGGCCGAGCGCACGGTAACCGACTCCGGAACATCTACGAGCTGTTGCATGATGACCCCGCGGACGATGCCCCGCGTCCGCGCCGCTACTTGCAGGCGTCTAGGGGCTTCCACTTACCCTTGTAGAGGGGCGGGAAAGAAGGGCGACGGCAGCGCGCGATTTTTTTGTTTATCCACTGTTGGATCGGACGTGTTTCTGCCACTTATTTCGGCCCAGTAACGGGTGTGGAGAAGATCGATGGCGGGATATGGCGGCTCGATGACGGGATCGCTTCTCCTCCTGCTGCCGGGTTTGGCGCCGCAGCAGCAACAGTCGTTCGACATGCGCGCGGCGCAGCCGCCCGCGCCGCTCGAAGCCGAGGACGGCACTCGGCTGATCTACGAGCTGCACCTCACCAATTTTGCCGATGCGCCGCTCACGCTCACCGGTCTCGATGTCGTCGATCCGGATGGAAAGCAGGTCGCGCGATTCGAAAACGACGCACTAGCCCGCCGCACGCACGTGATCGGTGGGCAGGGGGCCGTGCTTGCCCCCGGCGCGCGCGCGGTGATCTATATCGAGATCGCCCTCGCGGGAGTGCGCCCGAAGGGCCTTCGCCATCTGGTCCGCTACACGCGCACTGGCGTCGCTGCTGCCGTTGCGGGCGCGATCGAGCCGGTCGCGGCGGTGGCCCGTACGCGGCTCGGCCCCCCTGTACGGGGCGGTCCCTGGGTGGCGGTCTACAATTATGACTGGCCGCGCGGGCACCGCCGTGTCTTCTACGCGGTCGACGGGCGCGCGCGGCTGCCCGGGCGGTTTGCGATCGACTGGATGAAGCTCGGCCCGCACGGCGAGATCGCGCGCGGCGATGCCGATCTCCCGGCCAATACGCTCGGCTATGGCGAGCCGGTGCTCGCGGTCGCCGATGCGCGAGTGGTGCGCGTACGCGGCGACATGCCCGAAAGCCCGAGCGTGTCGCGCAACCCGGCGCACCCACTCGAGGACAAGGCGGGCAATCACGTCGTGCTCGCGCTCCCCGATGGCCGCTACGCCATCTACGAGCATCTCCGTCCCGGCACCGTGAAGGTCGCGGTGGGCGATCGGGTACGCCGCGGCCAAGTCATTGCCGCGCTCGGCTTCACGGGCGATTCGACTGGGCCGCACCTGCATTTCCACGTCGCCGACGCGATCGAGCCGCTCGCGGGGGAAGGGCAGCCCTATGCGCTCACCGGCTTCACCAGCCTCGGCCGCTATCGCGACATGGCGGACCTGGGAAAGAAGGGCTGGGAGGCGCAGCCGGCCGTCCGGCGTGCGAATCTGTTCCCCGCATCGGGCAGCGTCGTGCGATTCGACTAGATCAAGCGGGATGAAATGGTCGGGGAAAGAGGATTCGAACCTCCGGCCCCTGCGTCCCGAACACAGTGCTCTACCAGGCTGAGCTATTCCCCGACCGGCGCCTCCCGGGCGAGCCCGGACTGCGAGGGGGCGCCTATAGCCACGCCACGAGAGTCGCGCAACCGCTGAATCAGCTTTTCAGCGCGCCCAACATTGCTTCCACCGACGTGAACTTCTCACGCGGGCTGCCGGCGCGCGCTGCGGCGATCTCGGCGGTGTCGATCTTCTGCCAGTCGCGGAAGGTGACCACGTCCACTCCGCGGCTCGCGAGCAGGGCGTCGAGCCCCGGCCGGCCGGCCTTCCCGCCGCCTTCGCCCACATCTGCAGCGATCTTCTCGGCGATCGCGAAGCCGTCGGGGCGATTGGTACCGATCGTTCCCGTCGGCCCGCGCCGCGCCCAGCCGACCGCATAGAGGCCGGGCAGCACGCGCCCCTCGTCATTGGCGAAACGCCCCGCGCGTTCGTCATAGGGCACGCCCTCGATCCGCGGGGTGCGGTAGCCGATGCAGCTCACCACCAGGCTCGCCGGCACTTCGTAGATTTCGCCGGTGCCGATGGCCGCGCCGCTCGCGTCCAGCCTGGTGCGTTCTACGAGCACGCGCTCGACCTTGCCTTCTCCCTCGATCGCCACGGGCATGGCAAAGAAATCGAAGACGATGCGGATCGGCTTGTCGGCCCCGTTGGCGCGCGCCGCGAAGGCGCGCAGATGCCCGACCGACTTGCGCTGCCCGGGCTCGAGCAAGGCGTCGTCGTCGAGTGGCGGCAGGTCGGCGGAGTCGACCAGCGGCATCGCCCGGCTGAGCTCGCCCAGCTCGCCCAGCTCCTTGGGCGTCATCGCGATCTGGTGCGGTCCGCGCCGTCCCAGGATCGTGATCGTCTCGATCCTCGCGTCGTTCAGCGCCGAGAGGGCATGGCCGACGATGTCCGATCCCTCGAACTCCGCCTCGGTCTTGGCGAGGATGCGCGCGACGTCGAGCGCGACATTGCCGTTGCCGATCACCACCGCGCCCGGCCCGTCGAGCGGCGGGGCTAGCTCGGCGAAGTCGGGATGGCCATTGTACCAGCCGACGAACGCCGCCGATCCGACCACGCCCGGCAGCTCGGCACCCGGGATGCCCAGCGGCCGGTCGTGCGGCGCGCCGGTGGCGAGGACCACCGCGTCGTAGAGCCCGCGTAGCTCGTCGATCGACACGTCCTGCCCGATCGTGACATTGCCGACGAAGCGCACATTGTCGGTGAGCGCCACCGCCTCGTAGCGTCGCGACACGCCCTTGATCGACTGGTGATCGGGCGCGACGCCGGTGCGGATCAGCCCGAAGGGCACGGGGAGGCGGTCGATGATGTCGATCCGGACCTGGTCGCCGAAAGTCTTCTGGCAGGCTTCGGCGGTGTAATAGCCCGCCGGCCCCGATCCGATCACTGCGATATGCCGCATGCAGGCTCCTTCACTTCGCCGCGGCGGGCGCGATCGCGAGCCCGTCGCCATTCCTGCCGGCCGCCAGCCGGCGCAGCACCGCACCGCTCGCCATGTCGATCTCGGCTACCTGGTCGCGCCCGGTCTCGGCGGCATAGAGCCGCTTGCCGTCGGCCGAGAACAGGATGGTCACCTGTCCCGCCGCCCCGGTGCCCGAGACGGGCAGGGTGCGCAGCGCCTTGCGGGCGGCGGCGTCGATGAGCGTCAACGTGCCCGAGCCGATGTTGCTCGTGACGATCGTCTTGCCGTCGGGGCTGGCCGCGACGCGGATCGCCACGGGATCGATCGCGACTTCGGCGAGCCTGGCGCCGCTCGCCGTGTCGAAGGCCTGGACGCGCGGCGCCGAGAGGTCGCCGACCCAAAGCTCCTTGCCCTCGCGCGCCAGCGCCAGCCCCTCGGGCTTGCCGCCCACCGCGATGTCGCGCAGCTTGGCGCCGGCATGGAGGTCGAGCACGCTCACCGTGCCCGAGCCGATATTGGCGACATAGGCATGGCGCAGGTCCGGCGCGACAGCGACCATGTGCGATCCGAGCTGTCCGGTCGCGATCGACCGGACCTCACCCTCGGGCGATATCACCACCACCGACTGGCTTGCCTCCGTCGTCGCGACGATGCGGCCGTCGCGGAGCCAGACCAGCCCGTGCGGGCGCTGGTTGGGCGCGAGGTCGATCGTGCGCAGCTTGGCCCGCGCGGCGATGTCGAACACGTCGATCGTCGTGCCGCCATAGGCGACGGCGGCGGCGTGGCGTCCGTCGGGCGAGACCGCGATCTCGTGCGGCATGCGCCCGGTCGGCAGCCGCGCGATCTCCTTGCCGTCGGCAAGGTCGATCAGGCTCAGCGTGTCCTCGCCCTTGTTGCCGACGAGCAGCGTGCCGGCCGGCGGATCGGCGAACGCCGGGGAGGTGCACGCGGCCAACGCCGCGGTCAGGGCCAGGAATAGGGCGCGCATCGGCTTCCTCCCGCTTTTGCCGCGATGGTAGCTTGCCCCCCGCGCGGCGCAAGGCCATCACCGCGCGGCATGAGCTGGATCGAGATCGTCGCCGCACTGCTTGGACTGGCCAATGTGGCGCTGGTCGTGCGTCGGAGCCTTTGGAACTATCCCTTCGGGCTCGCGATGGTCGCGCTCTACGCCTTCGTCTTCTTCGACGCGAAGCTCTACAGCGACGCGCTGCTCCAGATCTTCTTCTTCGCGGTTCAGCTCTATGGCTGGTGGAACTGGAACCGTTCGCGGGCGGAGGCGGGCGAAGTGCGGGTCGAGCGGCTCGACGAACGAGCCCGGCTTGCCTGGCTAGCGGGGTGCGTGGCGGCGGCGGTCGGCTGGGGCGCGCTGATGCATTGCTTCACCGATGCCGCCTTTCCCTGGTGGGACGGCACGATTGCGGTGCTGAGCGTCGCGGCCCAGATCCTTCAGTCGCGCCGCAAGCTCGAGAGCTGGGTGCTGTGGATCGCGGTCGATATGCTCGCGATCGGCCTGTTCGCGGCCAAGGATCTTTGGGTGACCGCGGTGCTCTACGCCGTGTTCCTCGCGCTATCGGTCTGGGGCCTGATCGGTTGGACACGGGCGAAGGCATGATCCCGCGCACCATCTGCCTGCACGGGCCCGAGAGCACCGGCAAGTCGACATTGGCCCCGCGGCTCGCCGCGCAGCTCGGAGGGGTGGTGCTCGACGAATATGGCCGCGAATATGCCGAGACCCGCGGCATCGACTTCACGATGGACGACCTCGTCGCGATCGCGGTCGAGCATGAACGCCGCACCCGGGCGCTGCTCGCTTCCGGCGCCGATCCGCTGATCCTCGACACCGATCCGCTGATGACCGCGGTCTGGGCCGACATGCTGTTCGGCCGTCGCGACCCCTGGTTCGATCGCTGGGCCGGTACCGCCGATCTCTACCTCCTGCTCGACATCGACTTGCCCTGGATCGACGACGGCACGCGCATGTTCGGCACCGCGGAGGCCCGACGCCGTTTCTTCGATCTCTCCCGGGCCGAGCTCGAGCGCCGCGGCGTGCGCTGGGCGTTGGTCTCCGGGCAGGGGGAAGCGCGCTTCGAGGCCGCGATGGCCGCGATCGAGGGCCGCTGATTTCGATTGCCAGGCCGGACGAAAGCTGGCTTCATGCAGCCACGTCGCCCCAGAAACACAGATTGTCTCGCGTGATTTCGTTGCAAGGCCGGTGCGTCCGGCGGGGGGCGGCGATGACGACACGACCAATTGCCTCGACGCGCACGGGGATATCGCTGGCGTTGCTGCTGGCGTTGCAGGGCTGCTTTCTAGTGGAGGGGCTCTCGCCGCCGCCGCCTGCGCCAACGCCAACTCCCACGCCCATGTGGACTCCCAGTCCCACCCCGACACCTCCGGCCAGATGGCTGACTCCCTCCGACAATCCATCTTCTTCGCCCGGGAGTTATGACAGCCGCCTGTTTGCGCCGGATCCCACGCCCCGTCCGGCGCCCCGCCGCCCGCGCGCCGCTGCAGCGGCGCATCCCGCGAGTGCCCCCAAGGTTGCTTCGGTGATCGCGCCCGGCGGTGCGTGGCTCAACGCTCGGGGAGAGATCGATCCCGATCGTCTCGAACAGCTGATCAACGAATGCGTCAATCAGAGCCTCGAGCTCAATGCGGGTTGCGAGGAGAATATGGGCCGGCTCCACGCGGCGGCGCAGGCCGATCCTCGCGCCGCGGCGGCGGTCTCGATATTCCGGCGGCGGCTGGCGATCTGCAAGGACCGCGCGCTAGCCGGCGGCGATTGCGAACGTATCCTGCGTGGCGACGCCCCCATCGGCGACCTCTATGCCGGGCCGAAATGCCCGGAGGAGGGGAACAGGAGCGTCTGCCTGCCGCGGGACGAGGAAGCGGCGCTGGTCGTGCTGGTGCGCCTGCCCCCGGAGCCTGCCGACAGGAATGCCGCGGATCCGTCGGGCCCCGACGTCGTCATGACCGGGGAAGGAGCGTTCCTGAGAAGCGCGGGTATCGCATATTCGGGCAACATGCGCTTCGAGTTGAGCACCGACACTCCCGGCGCGGTGGAGATATTCGAACCGGTCAAGCCATTGGTGGCGCGTGACAAAGCCAATCCGACCGAGCCCTTCCACGTCATCTGGAAGGTGCGCGCGAAGGCGGATCGGTTCCGCCTCTATGTGAAGGCCTCGCAGCTCGACGCGCACGGGCGCCCGCTCGCAGGCGCCTCGCCGCGGCTGATCCCGGTCGAGGTCCGCGCGCAGAGCTGGACCGAGCGCTTCCAGGGCTGGACGCTGACGCTCGCCGCGCTCGGCCTGCTCATCGGCGCGGCGGTGGCCATCGCCGTCAATCTCGACCGGCTGATCCGCGCGGTCCGCAACATCGGCAACGCTTTGCGCGGCAAGCCCTCCGAGCCTCTGCCGGATGTGCCCAAGCCCAAGGAATGACGGGCCGGCGACGCCCGTGCGATCCGCGCGGGTGCGAGGGGGTTCCGGGCGGGCTCCGCGCCTGCTAACGCGCCCCGATCATGGCGACCGACCTTTCCAAGATCCGCAACTTCAGCATCATCGCGCACATCGACCATGGCAAGTCGACCCTGGCCGACCGGCTGATCCAGCGCACCGGGGGGCTCTCCGAGCGGGAGATGTCCGCGCAAGTCCTCGACAACATGGACATCGAGAAGGAGCGGGGGATCACCATCAAGGCGCAGACGGTGCGCCTCGAATGGAAGGGGCACGTCCTCAACCTGATGGACACCCCGGGCCATGTCGACTTCGCCTATGAAGTCAGCCGCAGCCTCGCCGCGTGCGAGGGCGCGCTCCTGGTGGTCGACGCCGCCCAGGGCGTCGAGGCCCAGACGCTCGCCAATGTCTACCAGTCGATCGAGCACGACCACGAGATCATCCCGGTCATCAACAAGATCGACCTGCCCAGCGCCGAGCCCGACAAGGTCAAGAACGAGATCGAGGAGATCATCGGCCTCGACGCCTCGAACGCCGTGCTCGCCAGCGCCAAGGCCGGGATCGGCATCGACGAAGTGCTCGACGCGATCGTCGAGCGCATCCCCGCGCCCCGGGGCGACGCCGACGCGCCCCTGAAGGCGATGCTCGTCGACAGCTGGTACGACCCCTATCTCGGCGTCGTCATCCTCGTCCGCGTGATCGACGGCACGCTAAAGAAGGGCCAGCAGGTCAAGTTCATGGCCGCCGGCACCACCCACCTGGTCGACCGCGTCGGCTGCTTCCGCCCCAAGATCGAGAACCTCCCCGAGCTGGGGCCCGGCGAGATCGGCTTCATCACCGCCCAGATCAAGGAGGTCGCCCAGGCCCGGGTCGGCGACACGCTCACCGACGCCAAGCGGCCCGCCGCCGCGGCGCTCCCCGGCTTCAAGGAAGTCCAGCCCGTGGTCTTCTGCGGTCTGTTCCCGGTCGACGCCGCCGACTTCGAGAAGCTGCGCGAGAGCATCTCCAAGCTCCGCCTCAACGACGCCTCGTTCAGCTTCGAGATGGAGACCAGCGCGGCGCTGGGCTTCGGCTTCCGCTGCGGCTTCCTGGGCCTGCTCCACCTCGAGATCATCCAGGAACGCCTCAGCCGCGAATACGACCTCGACCTCATCACCACCGCCCCTTCGGTGGTCTACAAGATGCGCCTCACCAAGGCGGCGGGCGAGGCGCAGGGGCAGGAGATCGAGCTCCACAACCCCGCCGACATGCCCGATCCCAACCGGATCGAGGAGATCGAGGAGCCGTGGATCAAGGCGGTGATCTACGTCCCCGACGAATATCTCGGGCCGATCCTCAAGCTCTGCCAGGACCGGCGCGGCATCCAGAAGGACCTCACCTATGTCGGCGGCCGCGCCCAGGTGACCTATGAGCTGCCCTTGAACGAAGTGGTGTTCGACTTCTACGATCGGCTGAAGTCGATCAGCCGCGGCTATGCGAGCTTCGACTATGAGCAGATCGGCCACCGCGCCGGCGACCTGGTCAAGATGAGCATCCTGGTCAACAACGAGCCGGTCGACGCGCTGAGCATGATCGTCCACCGCGCCAGCGCCGAGAGCCGCGGCCGCGGCATGTGCGAGCGCCTCAAGGACCTGATTCCGCGGCACCTGTTCAAGATCCCGATCCAGGCGGCGATCGGCGGCAAGGTGATCGCCCGCGAGACGATCGCGGCGCTGCGCAAGGACGTGACCGCCAAATGCTATGGCGGCGACATCACGCGCAAGCGCAAGCTCCTGGAGAAGCAGAAGGAAGGCAAGAAGCGGATGCGCGAGTACGGCTCGGTGCAGATCCCGCAGGAGGCGTTCATCGCGGCGCTGAGGATGGGGGAGGAGTAGGGGAGCGGGAGCGGCCCAAGACGTCGTCGCGGAGTGGTGTATTCTGAAACCGATGCTCTAGTGGCGAGCTACAGCGCAACAGAATGAGCAATTTTGTTGCACGCAGATGTGTTTATATTCAGTAGCTTAGTCCGCTGTTTGCCGCGAGATGCCCGTAGCGCACCAGGAGCAGACGGCCGGTGCTGTTGATAGTTGCGGGGCTTACCTTGTCCCCCGGTGACCGCCTACATGAGCAACGGACAGGGCACCAAGCTGCCCACAGGATTATTGTGGTTAAAAGACGAAGGTTGTTGCCGCGGAGTCGCCGATCAGGCAGAATCTCCCTGGGGGTTGGTGAATTCGGGCCTGCCACTAAAACTAGGCTGACAGAATGGCGCGCGGCGAACTCATGAAAAAGCTGCTTGGCAGCTACGGACGGGACGACGAGTTCCGAGCAGTAGCCGAGCAGATTATCTCCGAAGAGGAGAAGAAGAACAATCGCGTGCTAGCGCGCTCATTGCGCAAGACGCTAGAAAATGCCGGCACTCCCAAATCAGCGCCGCGCGGTCTTGCGCCGCTAATTCCATTCCCCGACACCGCCAGCGATTTCGTCGAGAGAATCGAGCCTCAACACGTCCGCGATGACGTTGTTCTGAGCGCGGAGAACGTACGAATTTTCCTCGATCTCATTCGTGAGTATCGCCGAGCCGATGACGTGCATCGCCACGGCCTGTCGGTTCGCTCCAAGCTGCTCTTCTGTGGGCCCCCTGGATG
>CBIFVW010000048.1:0-18011 GCA_966186155.1 uncultured Sphingomonas sp. | reverse complement strand
GTTGCGGATCGTCGTGGCAGCCACTCCGGCTTCGCCCATGGCGTGGCTGATCTGGTCGAGGCCGCGGGCGACGTCGCCTGCGGCGAAAAGGCGCGGGACCGATGTGCGCTGGTGCATGTCGACCTCCAGGCAGCCGCTGTCGTCCGCCCGGGCGCCGGCCCGGACGGCAAGCTCGGACCGGATGCGCGAGCCCAGCGCCGGATAGAGCGTGTCGAACGCGAGGCGGCCCTGCGCGGTGTCGAGCGCGATCCGCTCGCCTTCGATCGCATAGGCTCCGCAAGGGCCGTCGATGCGCGCCACCGCCGCTTCGTCGAGCGCCGCCGCCTGCTCTTCCGGAAGGTCGTGCGCCGCCTCGGGAGCGATCAGCGTGACGTCGGCGCTGTAGCCGCGCAGGAACAGCGCCTCGCGCGCGCCGTGATCGCCGGTGCCGATCACGGCGATGCGCTTGTCGGTGACTTCATAGCCGTCGCAAATCGGGCAATAGCGGATCAGGCCGCGCGCCAGCGCGGAGTCGTGCAGCTCGCGGGGCATGTTCGGGCGGTTGTTGGTCACGCCCGTCGCGAGGAGAACCGCGCGCGCGCCATATTCGCGCTCGCCGACCCGCACGCCCAAGCCGCCGTCGATCATCCGGAGCCCGGTGACTTCCGCGCGCTCGCGCGTCGCGCCATATCTCTCGGCCTGGGCGAGCATCCGGGCGAGCAGTTCCTTGCCCGAGATGCCCTCGGGGAAGCCGGCATGGTTGTGGGTCCGCGGAATCAGCGCCGCGCGGCTCGATCCGCAGTCGAACAGCCGGATGCCGAGATGGAAGCGTGCGAGATAGATCGCCGCGGTCAGCCCCGCAGGGCCGGCGCCGATGATGATGCAGTCGTCCATAAGCGCGCGAAGCGCGCGGCACGGCGGATCGTTCCTTGACTCGCATGCGGTTGTATATACATGCCGTATATACAGGAGACTGCTATGGGCGAGGAATATCGCGCCAAGGTGTTCAAGTCGGGCAACTCGCTGGCGCTGCGCCTGCCCAAGGCGCTGGGGCTGAAGGAGGGGGCGGAAGTCGTACTCCGCGAGGAGCGGTCCGGTTTCAGCGTGGAACCGGTGCCGGACACGCCGAAGAAGATCGATCTCAGCGGCATCGCCGGTTCGATTCCCTGGCTCAAGCCCATTCCGCCCGAGGATCGTATCTTCGAGGAGCGTGAGCTCGATTGGGAAGGAAAGCTTCTCAAGCGTGACTGACCCGCTCTTTCTGCTCGATGCCAATGTCTGCATTTACGTGCTGAACGAGGCAGAGAGCCCCGCCAAACGCGCAGTGGAAGCGCAGGATCAGGGCAGGGTGGTGACCTCCAGCATCGCCTTTGCGGAGGTGATGCGGGGCATTCCCTCCCATGAGGAGCTGGCGTTCCGAAATGCGTCGCGGTTCTTCGCGCTGGTGCCGCCCTTGCCCTTCGATCGCGAAGCCGCCGAATATTATGCGCGGCTGCCGTTCCGGCGAGCGCGCTTCGATCGTCTGATCGCCGCGCATGCGCTCGCGCTGGGGCTGACGCTGGTGACCAACAACGAGCGCGACTTCACTGATATTCCCGGCCTCAAGATCGAGAACTGGACCCAGTGACCTTCGCCGCCACCGTTTTGACGCTCTACCCGGAGATGTTTCCCGGCCCGCTCGGCATCTCGCTGGCGGGCCGTGCCTTGCGTGAAGGGCTGTGGAGCCTCGAGACCGTCCAGATCCGCGACTTCGCGACCGACAAGCACCGCTCGGTCGACGATACGCCCGCGGGCGGCGGGGCGGGTATGGTGATGCGGGTCGACGTGCTCGCCGCCGCGCTCGACAGCGTCGTGCCGAGCCGGGAATCCGGACGTCCCGTGCTGGCGATGACGCCGCGCGGGGCGCCGCTCACCCAGGCGCGCGTGCGCGAGCTGGCGGCGGGGCCGGGTGCGGTGATCCTGTGCGGCCGGTTCGAGGGCATCGACGAGCGTCTGTTCGAAGCGCGCGGCATCGAGCAGGTCTCGATCGGCGACTATATCCTGTCGGGCGGCGAGATGGCGGCGCTGACGCTGCTCGACGCTTGCATTCGCCTCATTCCCGGAGTAATGGGCGCGCCTTCCAGCGGCATGGACGAGAGCTTCGAGACGGGGCTGCTCGAATATCCGCAATATACCCGACCTGTCGAATGGGAAGGGCGCACGATCCCCGAAGTGCTGCGATCGGGGGATCATGCGAGGATCGAGGCCTGGCGACGCCGGATGGCCGAGACCGACACACGGCTAAGGAGGCCGGACCTTTGGGAGCGTCACGAGGGCGCTCGGGTCCAACCTCCCTCTGGCGCGCGGCGACGAAAGCAGGACGAAGACAAATGAACCTGATCCAGAAGCTCGAGGCCGAGCAGATCGCCAAGTTCACCGCGGCGAAGAAGATTCCGGAATTCCGCCCGGGCGACACGCTCAAGGTCGGCGTGAAGGTGGTCGAAGGCGACCGCACCCGCGTGCAGAATTACGAGGGCGTGTGCATCGCCCGCTCGAACAAGGGCATGGGCTCGTCGTTCACCGTTCGCAAGATCTCGTTCGGCGAGGGTGTCGAGCGCGTCTTCCCGCTCTATTCGCCGAACATCGATTCGATCGAAGTGGTCCGCAAGGGCGTCGTGCGCCGCGCGAAGCTCTATTATCTGCGCGGCCGCACCGGCAAGTCGGCCCGCATCGCCGAGCGCCGCGACGTCCGCACCGAAGAGGCCGCGGCGGCCGAATAAGCTTCGGTCTCACGAGACGAAAGGGGCGCGGTGGCGATGGCCGCCGCGCCCTTTTTCATTGCCGCCGGAACCAGCGCAGTGCCCGTCGCAACAGGCTGCTGACGGCGTCGAACAGCTCGTGCCGGTGCTCGACCCATTCGCGCCCGAAGAAATCCTCGGCCAACACCCTCATCCCCCGTCCACGCGACGCCACACCGAATAGGCGGTGGTGCCGTTGCCCGAGGCGCTCGCAGGCACCGCGTAGCGCAGCAGCCCGCCCTCATAGGCATAGTCGCGCACCTGCCGCCGGCCCTCCCAGTTCGGGAAGGAAGCGCCTTCGATGTCGAATATGAGCTGGTGCGCGGCCGGATCGATACGGACCCGGCCGAAATGAGTGCTCGATCCCAGCACGGCGGCGCGAAGCTCATCGGCGGTGCCGCGCGCCTTGTCGCCGGCCGCGAATGCCGGCCTGTCGCGGCGGAAGATCTGCAGGCTGTAGCGCCCCTCCGCGTCGACGATCAGCAGACCGAGCGGATGCTCGCCATAATTGGTCACCCGCCCCCCGTCGGCGAGGATCTCATAGGCCGATTCCATGACCCAGGTGCCCGCGAGCGGCAGCCGCCCGGCGTCGGCCTGCATGTCTCCATTCCCCACGGCGGCGAGCATGCCCGCGGCGATGACGAGCTGTTTTACCATTTGCCGATCTCCTGTATGTAACCTGATTAATAGGTTACAGGGGATTGGTTGCGGCAAAGCGCGTAACCTGTCAATGGAGTTTCATGACCGGCCACGAATCTGCCGAAGGCGAACTGCGCGACGGTTTTCATTTCCGGGGCGGGCATCCCGTGCTGGACCTGGTGGCGACGCTGACGGGCCGATTGAAGCCGGCGCAGCGCGAGTTGCTCGCGGAAGCCGGCGACCTCTCGCGATGGCTGACCGCCGCCGGAATGGCGGAAGATCGGCCGGCCGCGACCTCGGCCGACCTCGACCGGGCGCGGGCGCTGCGCGAGGCTGTCGCGAACATCGTCGAGGCCCGGATCGCCGGGCGGAAGGACATGCCGGACGATGTCGCCGCCCTCAACGCGATCGCCGGTGGGCAATCCGCGACGCCGCAGCTCGTCTGGCCGAGGCGGGTGCATCTCGAAGGGAATGCAGCCGCCCTGCTCGTGACGCTCGCGCGCGACGCGGTGCTGCTCCTGGGCGGGAGCGACGCCGCGCGCATCCGCCGCTGCGAAGGCGAGGGATGCGCGATGCTGTTCCTCGACACGTCGCGCGGCGGTGACCGGCGCTGGTGCTCGATGAAGCGCTGCGGCAACAAGGCCAAGGTGGCGGAGTTCCGCAGGCGGCGCGCAGCCCGGGCCAGCTCGACGGACTAAAGTCCTCCCCCGGAGGGGGAGGGGGACCGCCGCCGAAGGCGGTGGTGGAGGGGTAGTTTCAGCAGGCGACGTCGCAAGTGGAGAATACCCCTCCACCAGCCTGCGGCTGGTCCCCCTCCCCCTCCGGGGGAGGATCTGTTGAACCTCGCTACGCTCTAGTCCGCCGCCTGCAGCGCGTTCCTGAGCCGCTTGGCGGTGTCGTGTCCCTTCATCACCGATTGATAGCATTCGCGCACCACGCCCAGCGCGCCCGGCGACATGCGCTCGTCGTCGAGAACGCGGTCGAACTCCTCCTTGAGATAGTCCTCGCCGCGCTCGATCTCGCTCAGGATCGCCTCGTCGCCGCCTCCCAGCGCGAGGCGGAAGTCCTCGACGCGGCGGTGGATGGTCGCGGCGGTCGAGCCATATTCGGCCGGCGTGCCGCCGAGCTCGCGGCTCTTGGCCGACAGCGCGTCGATCACGCGGCGGCGCTCGGCCGCCATGTCCTCGAAGAACTGGCGGAAGCGGCCGGCATCGGCATGCTTGGCCGAATGCTCGTAGCCGCGCACGCTGTCGATCGTGGTGACGATCAGGTCGTCGAGCTTGGACACGTCATGGTTGGCGGACATGCGGATTCTCCTCGCAGATGATTGCGGGAAGAACCGGCGCGCCCTGGCTTTGGTTGCCGAGAATTGGTGGTTATCCAATGATTTACATGTAGCTGACGATCTCGAACTCGGTGCCGTCGTGATCGAGGAAGTAGAAGCGGCGGCCGGGATCGTAGTCGGCGTGGTTGAACGGGATCAGCCCCGCGGCGACCACCCGGCGCTCGATCTCGTCGAGATCGTCGACCAGGATGCCGACATGATTGAGCGGCCGGCCCTTCTCGAAGGTGTCGGCATCGGGCGTCTCGGGCGGCGTGTAGACCGCGAGATAGGTGCGCTCGTCGCCGACATGGATGGTACGGCCATTGTCGCGCGCCGGACCCTCCCAGCGGACGTGCCAGTCGAACAGGTCCGCGAGCAGCTGGGCGGTCCGCTCGGGACGGCGGACGGTGATGTTGACATGCTCGATATAGGGCGCGGGCATGGATTTCCTTTCCGGGTTGGAGGCCATGCCACGAGCAGCTACAACCTCAACCTAAGTTGAGGTCAACTAGGAAAATCACGATGCGCGGCAACGAGCTTCTGACGATCGGCGAACTGGCGGCGCGGACGGGGATCGCGGTGTCGGCGGTGCGGTTCTACGAAGCGAAGGGGCTGGTCCACCCGATCCGCACGCGCGGCAACCAGCGGCGGTTCCTGCGCTCGGACATTCGCCGCATCTCGTTCGCGCTGATCGCGCAGCAATTGGGCTTCACCCTGCCGCAGATCGCCGCCGAGCTCGCGAAGCTGCCCCAGGGGCGCACGCCGAGCGCGGCGGACTGGAAGCGGATCAGCAGCGGCTTCCGCGCGGTGATCGCCGATCGCGTGGCGCAGCTCCAGCGCACGCTCGACGATCTCGACGGCTGCATCGGCTGCGGCTGCCTGAGCCTCGGGAAATGCGCGCTCTACAATCCCGATGACCGCGCGGCGGCGAACGGCGCGGGGCCGCGCTTCATCCTGGTCTCGCGCAAGGTGGCGATGGGGCTGGATTAGGGCTGTCCTACACGCCTGGAATCTGCCATAGCCCGTGTGAACATAATAGGAACATGAACGCGTATTTCATTCCCTCGCATGCGGGAATTTCGTGAACTTCGAGCAGTTCGCAGGCTTTACCGCGAGCCGATCACTCGCGATAACGCCGCTCCAAGGAGACCGGGGATATGCGCAAATGGCTGTTGGGACTGGCAATGTTGGGAGCGCCGCTGATGGCCGATAGCGCCGCCGCGCAGACGAGGGAGCTGACGCTCGAACGCGTCTTCGCCAGCCCCGACCTCAACGGTCCGCAGCCGCGCGCGATGAAGCTCTCGCCCGACGGCAAGTGGCTCACGCTGCTGCGCAACCGGCCCGAGGAGAAGGAGCGCTTCGATCTCTGGGCGATGGACACCGCCACCGGTCAGTGGCGGATGCTGGTCGATTCGAAGAAGGTCGGCAGCGGCGCCGAGCTCTCCGAGGCCGAGAAGATGCAGCGCGAGCGCGCGCGCATCGGCGGGACCAAGGGCATCGCCGCCTATGACTGGGCGCCCGACGGCAAGTCGCTGCTCGTGCCGCTCGAGGGCGATCTCTACCGGGCGAGCCTGGACGGCAGCGTCTCGAAGCTGCCGGCCGCGGCGGGACCGAAGCTCAATGCCGAGATCAGCGAAGCGGGCGGCTTCGCGTCCTGGGTGCAGGACCAGAATCTCGTCGTGATGGACCTCGCTTCGGGCACGCCGAAGCAGATCACGGACGACGGCAAGGGCACCGTCCATTGGGGCGAGGCCGAGTTCGTCGCGCAGGAGGAGATGGATCGCTTCAAGGGCTATTGGTGGTCGCCCGACGACCGCCACATCGCGGTCGAGCGGTTCGACGAGGCGCCGGTGGGCATCGTCACTCGCGCCGCGATCGGAGCCGAAGGGACCAGCATCTACCAGCAGCGCTATCCCAAGGCGGGTACGCCCAACGCGCTGGTCGAGCTCTATGTGTTGGGGCCCGACGGCGGCAATCGCGTGAAGGTCGATCTCGGTGCCGAGCCCGACATCTATCTCGCCCGGGTCGACTGGTCGAAGGACGGCAAGGCGCTCTATGTCCAGCGCCAGAATCGCGACCAGACCGTGCTCGACCTGCTCGAGGTCGATCCCGCCACGGGCAAGTCGCACGTGCTGTTCAGCGAGAAGGCGGGGCCGAAAAGCTGGATCAACCTGTCGAACGCCCTCACGCCGCTCGATGACGGAAGCCTGATCTGGTGGTCCGAGCGCGACGGCCACGGCCATCTCTACCGCTTCGCCAAGGGCAAATGGACCCAGGTGACCAAGGGCGACTGGGAAGTCACGCCCGACGTCGCCGGCGTCGACGAGAAGACGGGCCGGGTCTTCTTCCTCGGCAACAAGGACGGCGTGCTCGAGCGGCACCTCTATTCGGTCGACTATCGCAAGCCGGGCGCCGTGACGCGGCTCACCGAGACGGGCTGGTTCAACAAGGCGACGATGGACAAGGCGGGCACGCGCGCGATCGTCTCGCGCTCGAACACCGGCCAGCCCGAGCAGGTCTATCTCGCGGATGCGAGCGGCAAGCGGCTGGCCTGGGTGAACGAGAACGCGGTGACCGCCGTGGATCACCCCTATAACCCCTATCTCTCGGCGCATCGCGAGCGCAGCTTTGGCACGATCAAGGCCGCCGACGGCACCGTCCTCCACTGGGAGATGATCACGCCGAAGATGGTGCCGGGGAAGAAATATCCGGTCTTCTTCCAGCATTATGGCGGTCCGCACGCGCAGCAGGTGAGCCGCGCCTGGGGCGGGACGCTCCAGCAATATCTCGTGTCGCGCGGCTATATCTGGTTCCAGCTCGACAATCGCGGCTCGGCCAATCGCGGCACAGCGTTCGAGGACCATATCTGGCACGCGATGGGCGGCGTCGAGGTCGAGGACCAGGTCGCCGGCGCGAACTATCTGAAGACGCTCGGCTATGTCGATCCGGCCCGGATCGTGACTTATGGCTGGTCCTATGGCGGCTATATGACGCTCAAGCTGCTGGAGAAGGCGCCGGGGGTGTTCGCTGCGGGCGTCGCGGGGGCGCCGGTGACCAAATGGGAGCTGTACGACACCCATTATACCGAGCGCTACATGGGCGATCCGAACAAGGTGCCCGAGGCCTATGCGGCGTCGAACACCATCGCCGACGCGGCGAAGATCAAGGATCCGCTGCTGATCGTCCATGGCATGGCCGACGACAATGTCGTGCTCGAGCACACCACCGCGATGGCGGCGACGCTGCAGAAGGCCGAGGTGCCGTTCGAGATGATGCTCTATCCGGGCCACACCCACAAGGTCGGCGGGCCGGGGATCAGCGTGCACCTCTGGGAGACGATCCTCGACTTCCTCGACCGGCGGGCGGGGGCGAAATAACTTCGCCTAGCGCCGGCCCATAATCGCCGGCATCGATCCGTCCGGCCGCCTGCACACGGCGCGCGTCTCGGTGCCGTCGTAGCGGCACAGGTCGATCCAGGGCTCGCCGCCGGTGGCGCGGTTGCGGCCATAGTCCATCATGCAGCGCATGAAGGCCGGGATGAACATCGCGCGGCGATTCGCTTCCTTGAGCGGACCGCAGCGGACGCTCGGGTCATAGGTCGGCGTGTAGTTGCGATAGCCGTCGGCGCTGACGAACCAGATCGCGCCGCCCGGCTGGTTGAGCCGCAGCGCGGCGATCGAGCCGACCTCGAGCTGGTTGACCATGATCGCCTCGCCGCGCTGCGCCGCGCGGAGCGCGTCGGCATGCTCGTCGATCTCGGCGGGATAGCCGGGCGGCACCGCCTCGTCGGGCGGCAGCCTGGTCGGTCCGTTGCGGACGACATAGATGTCGGGAAGCGGCGACGCCACCGGCTCGGTGAGCGCAATGCCCCGCTCGGCTAGCAGCCGCGCGCGCTCGCGGCGCACCAGATCGGCCGCGGCGCGCCGCGCGTCGGCGACCGACGCCAGGAACACCGACTGGCGGACGCCGCCGTCATAATAGGTCTTCTTGTCGACCCGGACCTGCTGGTAGAAGACCGGCACCGCTGCCGAGGCGAGCGCCGCGCCCGCCAGGCACTGGGTGGCCTTGGCCAGGTCGTCCTCGCCGTCGCCATAGGGCGCGAGCAGCTCCTGCACGTCGACATAGCCGAACTCCCCCGAATTGGCCTCGATCATGCCGAGCAGCACCTTGCGGTTCTTCGAATCGCGCAGCGTCTTGACGATGCACACGCCGGCGCGGCCGGCGGGCGACTTGCGGTCGTAGACGGCCGGGCAGATGCGCTGCTCGAAGCGACGCTTGAGCGGCTTCAGATTGGCCATCGCGCCGTTGAGCGCGGCCATGAACTCCATGCTCTCGCGATCGACGATGTCGCTCTCCTTCGCGGGCGAATAGGCCTCCGCCAGCGCCTTGCGGATCGCCGCGCCCTCGGCATCCTGCCGATCGAGCCCGGCGCCGACGAACAGCGACTGGAGCGCGCCGGTGCTGACGCCGGTCACCACGGCGAAGTCCGGGAATTGCCGGTTCTCGATGAGCTGGTTCATCAGCCCCACCCCGAACGCGCCCCATTGGCCGCCGCCCGAAAGGAGCAGCACGGGACGCTCGGGCGGAGGCGGCGTGCGCAGATAGGCCTCGTCGCCCCGCAGCTGTTCGATCTCGGGCGCGGCGAGGCGGTTGGCGAGCTCGCGGTCCGCGGGCGGCAGCGTCTCGAGGTCGAGCGCGCGGATCTGGCGCTCGAGCGGCGTCATCTGGATCGGATGGATGAACGAAGCGAAATTAGCGCAATCCATCCGGAGCGCGCCGCGCCACGCACAGCTGCCGAGGCTCAGCCCCATCAGCACGACCAGCATCAAGCGACGCATCGAAAGCCCTCCGTTGCCCACCTAAGCGGTAACAAAGTTGCGCGGAACCTGTCTTGAACGAAATCGACCAAAGCGGAGCCATGCCGCTCGCGAAGCAGGCCTTGCTTGCATGCTGCGCCGCACAGGCGTAGCGGCACAGTCGGTTTTCACCTTGGAGTATGTGATGGGCTACCGGGTCGTGGTCGCTGGCGCCACCGGCAATGTCGGGCGCGAAATGCTGAACATCCTCGCGGAGCGCGAATTCCCGATCGACGAGATCGCGGTGCTCGCCTCTTCGCGTTCGACTGGCGACATGATCGACTTCGGCGAGACCGGCAAACAGCTCAAGGTCCAGAATATCGAGCATTTCGATCCCGCCGGCTGGGACATCGCGCTGTTCGCGATCGGATCGGAGGGCTCGAAGGCCTATGCGCCCAAATTCGCCGCGGCGGGCTGCACGGTGATCGACAATGCGTCGCTCTACCGGATGGACCCGGACGTGCCGCTGATCGTGCCCGAAGTGAATCCCGAGGCGATCGACGGCTATACCAAGCGCAACATCATCGCGAACCCGAACTGCTCGACCGCGCAGATGGTGGTGGCGCTGAAGCCGCTCCACGACGCCGCGAAGATCAAGCGCGTCGTCGTCGCGACCTACCAGTCGGTCTCGGGCGCGGGCAAGGCGGGGATGGACGAGCTGTTCGAGCAGAGCCGCAACATCTTCGTCGGCGACCAGGCCGAGCCGCACAAGTTCACCAAGCAGATCGCGTTCAACGTGATCCCGCACATCGACAGCTTCCTCGAGGACGGCTCGACCAAGGAAGAGTGGAAGATGGTGGTCGAGACCAAGAAGATCCTCGACCCCAAGATCAAGGTGACCGCCACCTGCGTGCGCGTGCCGGTGTTCGTCGGCCATTCGGAAGCGATCAACATCGAGTTCGAGGACGAGATCTCGGCCGAGCAGGCCAAGAAGATCCTGCGCGAGGCGCCCGGGGTGATGCTCGTCGACAAGCATGAGGACGGCGGCTACGTCACGCCGATCGAGTGCGTCGGCGAATATGCGACCTTCGTCAGCCGCGTGCGCGAGGATCCGACGATCGACAACGGCCTGTCGCTCTGGTGCGTCTCGGACAACCTCCGCAAGGGCGCTGCGCTCAACGCGGTGCAGATCGCCGAGCTGCTCGGCCGGCGGCACCTCAAAAAGGCTGCGTAGCCGATCGCGGGCGGCTGCCGCCTCTGCGCCGCCCGCCCTTTACCCGGCGTTGACCGATCAGCGCTAGGAAGACGCGTTTCCGGGTGGGTCGCGTAATGATCGAGTCGAGCAATGCCGCATTGGCGCCGGTACGCGGCAAGGCGCGGATCGACGTGCTCGACATGCTGCGCGGCATCGCCATCCTCGGCATCTTCTACATCAACGTGCCCTACATGGCCGCGAGCATCTGGACCTTCTCGGCCGATGTCCGGCTGATCGGCTGGACCGCCGCGGATCGCGACGCCTGGATCGCGGTCAACCTGCTCCTCGCGGGCACGCAGCGCTGCCTGCTCGAATTCCTGTTCGGCGCCGGCATGATGGTGCTGGCGAGGAAGGCGATGGAGCCCGATGGGCCGGTGGCGGTCGCCGATCTCTACTATCGCCGCAACATGTGGCTGCTCGCCTTCGGGCTGTTCGACGTGTTCGTGCTGCTCTGGCCCGGCGACATCCTGCACATCTACGCGCTGGCCGCGCTGTTCCTGTTCCCGTTCCGGAGGCTCGGGCCGAAGGCGCTGGTCGTGCTCGGCCTCGGATGGGCGGTGCTCACCGGGCTCGGCATCCCCGAATATGGCGCGCGCGAATATGCCGCGCGGACCGAACTGGTGCAGCGGGTCGAGGCGGCGCATGCGAGGGAGCGGGCGGGGCAGGTCCTCTCGCCGGAGGACGGCAAGGCGCTCGCCGAATGGTCCAAGCTCGAACAGGCGCACAAACCCGATCGCGAAAGGCTGGCCGGCGAGCGTGCCGCGCACCAGGGCGGCTGGCTGCCCTATGCCAAGCAGGCCTGGAGCTATTGGAGCTATCTCGCGAGCGAGTGGCTCGTCTGGGACGTGTACGAGGCCTTCTGCACGATGCTGATCGGCATCGCGTTGTGGAAATGGGGGGTGATCCAGGGTCAAAGAAGCGCGCGCTTCTATCTGTGGCTGATGCTGGCGGGCTATGGGTTCGGGATCACCGCCCGTGCGATCGGCATGGCCGAGACGCTCGGCTTCGCGCCCGGCCCGCGGACGATCTGGATCACCGGCGAGTTCGCGCGGATCGCGATCGGGCTCGGGCATCTCGCGCTGGTCAACCTGGCCGTGAAGTCGCGCCTCGGTTCGGCGTTGCTGTCGGTGTTCAAGGCGCCGGGGCGGATGGCCTTTTCGCTCTATTTCCTCCAGCAGATCGTCGGCATGTACCTGCTGTTCGCGCCCTGGGGCCTGCTGCCCTGGGGCCGCTATGGCTGGGCCGAGATGGCGGCGATCTCGACGATCGGCGTCGCCCTGCTGATCGCCTTCGCCAATTTCTGGATGCACCATTTCGCGAGCGGACCGCTCGAATGGCTGTGGCGCAGCCTCGCCTATGTCCGGTGGCAGCCGCTGCGGCGCGGGGTCAGTGCCCCGCCGCAGCCGGATCGTTCTGCACCGGAGCTCCCGGCTTCCGCAGCAGCACCACCAGCGGCACGCTGATCGCCGTCACGATCGCCATCAGCCAATAATCGTTGAGATAGGCGATCATCGCCGCCTGCCGGTTCACTTCGGCGTCGATCATCCCCGTGACCATGGCGCCCGATGCGCCGAGCTGCTGCGTGATCGCGCCGAGCCCGTTCATCGTGCCCGTGGTGACATGCTCGCCGAGATACTGGTGGCTGCGCTGGATGTTCTGCGCGAGGATCGCGCTGACCGCGGAAATGCCCACCGAAGCGCCGATGTTGCGCGTCAAGTTGAGCAGGCTCGATCCCTCGGTGCGGAAATGCGGGGGCAGGCCGGCAAAGGCGAGACCGTTCAAGGGCATGAAGACGAGGCCGAGGCCCAGGCCCTGGACGAAGCCCGAGACGATGAACGGCGTGCTGCCCATCATCAGCGTCCAGCCGGACATCTCCCAGAGCGACGCTGCGGCGATCGCCAGGCCGATGCCCACCGACCATCGCGGATCGAGCCAGCCGCGCTGGATCAGCTGCGCGCCGACGAACATGGTCACCAGCACGCCGACGCCGCGCGGCATCAGCAGCAGGCCGGCATCGAACACCGAATAGCCGTAGAGGTTCTGGAGCATCGGCGGCAGCAGCGCCATCGTCGCCATCATCACCAGGCCGATCACCAGCATGAAGAAGATGCCGGTGACGAGGTT
This sequence comes from uncultured Sphingomonas sp., assembly GCA_966186155.1. Classification (GTDB taxonomy): domain Bacteria; phylum Pseudomonadota; class Alphaproteobacteria; order Sphingomonadales; family Sphingomonadaceae; genus Sphingomonas. The sequence continues at coordinate 5,117 of CBIFVW010000048.1, read as the reverse complement.
GCGATGCTTCCAGAGCTCGCGCTCGAACATCGGGTTCTTGCCGGTGAACAAATGGACGGCGAACATCCACAGCGCGATCACCGCGACCAGCATCTCGATCCATATCTCGATCGAGGAGAACCAGTCCTGGTCCTGGCCGCGGTCGAGCATGAGCTGGAGCGAGGCGATGCCGATCGACAGCAGCGCGAAGCCGAAGACGTCGAACCGGCGCTTGCGGATCGGTCGCGAGGGCAGCAGCCACCACAGGATCGCGAAGGTGACGACGCCGACGGGGAGGTTGACGTAGAACACCCAGCGCCAGTTGAAATTGTCGGTGAGATAGCCGCCGATCAGTGGGCCCATGATCGGCCCGACCATGATGCCCATGCCCCAGATCGACATCGCCCGCGGCTGGTCCTCGGGCTTGTTGATGTCGAGCATCACGGTCTGGCTCAGCGGGTTGAGGAAGGCGGCCGAGATGCCCTGGAGGACGCGGAACGCCACCATCTCCTCGAGCGTCATCGCCGCGCCGCACAGCGCCGAAGCGACGATGAAACCGACGGTGGCGACGAGGAAGAGGTTGCGCGAGCCGATCCGGTCCGAGAGCCAGCCGGTGATCGGGATCGCGATCGCCGAGGCGACGATGTAGCTGGTCAGCACCCAGTTGATCGTGTCGCGGGTCGCGCCGAGCGTCGCCTGCATGTGCGGGATCGCCACGTTGGCGATCGTGGTGTCGAGGATCTGCATGATCGTCGCCATCATGACGCCGACCGTGAGCAGGCCCTTGTACTTCACCGGGAGGGCGGCACCGCCGGCTTGCGGGCGGGGAGGCGAAGGGGGCGTCGCCTCGCCCGCCCGGCTGGCGCGGCCGGGGGCTGCCGTCGCCATGTCAGTCGCACGCCCCGCTGAAGACCACCTTCACGTCGGCGGAGAGGCCGGCGATCATCTCGCGCGGGCTCTTGCCGTCGAACGCGATCCGGACCGGGACGCGCTGGGTGACCTTCACCCAATTGCCGTTGGCGTTCTGCGCGGGGAGCACCGAGAATTCGGAGCCGGTGCCCGCGCCGATCGATTCGACATGGCCCTTGAGCTTGAGGCCCGGATAGGCATCGAAGGTCGCGACCGCGCACTGGCCCACGCGCATCTTGTTGAGGTCGGTCTCCTTGAAGTTCGCCTCGATCCAGGCCGGCTTGTCCGAGACGATCGTCACTGCGGGCAGCCCGGTGATCATCTGCTGGCCGACCTGCAGGCTGTTGGTCTGGCTGACGATGCCGCTGATCTGCGCGCGCACCTCGGTTCGCTGCAAGTCGAGCAGCGCCTTGTCGAGCTGGACACGCGCGGCGGCGATAGCGGGATTCTCGCCGGGAACCGCGGCGCCGGTGGCGAGCTTTGCCCGTGCCTCGGCGGCGCTCGACTGAGCGTTCTGGAGCTGCGCGCGCGCCTGTTCGAGCGCGTGCTCGGCCGCCTGGAAATTGGCGCGGGTGGTGAAGCCCTGCTTCATCAGCGCGGCCTGCCGTTCATAGTCCTCAGTCGCCTGGGCGATCCGGTCGCGCGCGGCCTGGATGTCGGCGCCGGTGCCTTCGTAGCTCACGCGATCGGTGTTGAGCTGGACCTGTGCCGCGGCGATCGCGGCGCGCGCCTGCGCGACGGCGATGCGATAGGGCTCGGGATCGATGCGGAAGAGCAGGTCGCCCTTGTTGACGTGCTGGTTCTCCTTCACGCCGACCTCGACGATGCGGCCGGCGACATCGCTCGACACCGACGTCTTGTCCTGCTTCACATAGGCGTTGTCGGTCGAGACGCTGTTGCCCGAGGTCAGCCAGAAATAGCCGACCACCGCGAGCAGGATCGCGGGCACGCCGAACATCAGCAGCGGACGCAGCCAGCGGCGCCGCGGCTTCTCGGCCGCCACGGGTTCGGGCGCGGCGGCCGCGGCCGGCTGCTCGATGACGATCGCCTCTTCGGGCTGCTTCTGAATCTTCGGATCTGCGTCAGCCATTTGCGGCCTCTTTTCCCTCTGGGACGCTGGTGAGGTTGGAACGAATGAGATTGAGCGTGGCGATCAGCGCGTCGCGCCGCTCGGGGCTCAACCCCTGGAGCGCATCTTCGATCATTTCGCCCGCGAGCAGGTGGAGATCGGCGATCACCGGATCGGCCTTGTCGGTCAGGTGGATGCGCCAGGCGCGGCGGTCCGAGGGATCGCGGCGGCGCTCGACCAGCCCCGCTTCCTCGAGCCGGTCGATCATCCGGCACGCGGTGATCGGCTCGACCTCGAGCAGCTCGGCAATCTGGCCCTGGTTGAGGCCGGGCTGGCGCTCGAGGATCTTGAGCACGCGCCACTGCGCCACGCTCGCGCCGCTCGCTCGTGCCCGCTCGTCGAAGCGGCGGCGCAGGAGGCGCGAGACATCGCCCAAAAGGAAGCCTAGGGTTTCAGCCATAGCGTGCACATAATAAGCATGCTTATAGATTGCAACGAGCAACCGAGTTGCATTGTGCGTCGCAGCGGTTGCAAGGAGGGAAACATGGCCGAGGAAATGACGGGGGGCTGCCAGTGCGGGCGGGTGCGCTACAGCGTGGCCGTGCACGACAATGACGCCTATCTCTGCCACTGCCGCATGTGCCAGCGGGCGACCGGCGGAGTCTCGATCGCGTTCAAGAACGTGCGGAAGGCCGATCTCAGCTGGGAACGCGAGCCCGACCGCTATGCCTCGTCGCCGATCGCCCGGCGCGGCTTCTGCTCGGCTTGCGGCACGCCGCTCACCTTCGAGTTCCCCGACAGCGAGCGGATGGACCTGACGGTGGGGAGCTTCGACGATCCCTATCGCTTCCGTCCCAGGCACCATTACGCCGTCGAGAGCATGCACGAGCAATGGCTCGACACGGCCGATCTCCCCCGATACCGGACCGAGGACAACCCGAACGTGGTCAAACGCTGGATGGACGCCGTTGGCAAGCTTCCCGACTGAGACGCATCGCTTCCAGAGCTTCGACGGCGTCGAGCTCGCCTGGACCGAGATGGGCCCAAAGGACCCCGGCGCCAGGCCCGCTGTGCTGATCCATGGCTATTTCTCGACCGCCGAGGTCAACTGGATCAAATATGGCCATGCCGCGAAGCTGGCGGCGAAGGGATTCCGGGTGATCATGCCGGATCTGCGCGCGCACGGCCTCAGCGCCAAGCCGCACGATCCCGCCGCCTATCCCCACGACGTGCTGATGCGCGACGGGCTGGCGCTGATCGCGCATCTGGGGCTCACCGATTACGACCTGGGCGGCTATTCGCTCGGCGCGCGCACCGCAGTGCGGATGATGGCCAACGGCGCCTCGCCGGGGCGGCTGGTGCTCGGCGGCATGGGGCTCGACGGGCTGGTGCAGACGGCGGGGCGGGGCGGCTATTTCCGCCGCGTGCTCACCAATCTCGGCAGCTTCGAGCGCGGCAGCTCGGAATGGCTGACCGAGGCCTTCCTCAAGACCACCAAGGGCGATCCCCAGGCGCTGCTGCTGATCCTCGACACCTTCGTCGATACTCCGCCTGAGGAAATCGCGGCGATCACTCGGCCCGCGCTGGTGGTTTCCGGTGCCGAGGATTTCGACAACGGCTCCGCTCATGAAGTGGCGAAGCTGCTGCCCAACGGCAGCTTCCGCGAGATCCCGGGCAATCACATGAGCGCCGTCACGCGGCCCGAGCTCGGAGACGCGATCGCCGATTTCCTCGCGGCTTGACCGCCCGGCGGCGCACGCGCATCGTCCGCCCCATCCAGAATTCGAAAGCTGAGGGGCTTCTTCATGATCCGTACCGGCATTTCCGCGCTCGCGCTCGCGGCGGCGCTCCTTGTCGTGCCCGCCCAGGCGCAGGAGGCGGCGCCGACCGCCGCCGAGGCGCAGGCGTTCATCGACCGCGTCCAGAAGGAATATACCGAGTTCAACCTGATCGCGTCGCGCGTGGCGTGGATCAACGCGACCTACATCACCGACGACACCGACGCGCTGGCGGCCGAATATGGCGCACGCGGCACCGAGATGGCGGTGCGCTTCGCGCTCGAGGCGGCGAAGTACGACAAGGCCACCGGCCTTTCCGCCGAGCAGAAGCGCCAGCTCGCGATCCTGCGCAGCGCGATCACCTTGCCGGCGCCGACCACCCCCGGCGCCGCGAAGGAACTGTCCGAGATCGCGACCCGCATCGGATCGATGTACGGCAAGGGCAAGGGCACGCGGGGCGGCAAGCCGATCAACGGCAGCGACATCGAAGAGGCGATGGGCACCAGCCGCAACCCGGCCGAGCTCAAGGAGATGTGGGTCAGCTGGCACGACCAGGTCGGCGCGCCGATGCGCGGCGACTATGCCAAGATGGTCGGCATCGCCAACCAGGGCGCGAACGAGCTCGGCTTCAAGGACGTCGGCGCGATGTGGCGCTCGGCCTACGACATGCCGCCCGAGGAGTTCGCCAAGCTCACCGACAAGCTGTGGAACGACGTCAAGCCGCTCTATGTCGCGCTCCACACCTATGTCCGCCGCAAGCTGAACGAGAAGTACGGCGACGCGGTCCAGGCCAAGACCGGCCCGATCCGCGCCGACCTGCTCGGCAACATGTGGGCGCAGGAATGGGGCAACATCTACGACCTGGTCGCGCCGGCGGGCGCGGGGGACCTCGGCTTCGAGATCGGCGACCTGCTCACCGCCAAGGGCTATGACTGGAAGAAGATGGTCCAGACGGGCGAGGGCTTCTATTCGTCGCTCGGCTTCACGCCGCTGCCCTCGACCTTCTGGGAGCGCTCGCAGTTCCTGAAGCCGCAGGACCGCGAGGTCCAGTGCCACGCCTCGGCCTGGGACATCGACGAGAAGGACGACCTGCGCATCAAGATGTGCATCAAGGTAAATTCGGACGACTTCGTCACCATCCACCACGAGCTCGGCCACAATTATTATCAGCGCGCCTACAAGGCGCTGCCGGCGCTCTACCGCAACGGCGCGAACGACGGCTTCCACGAGGCGATCGGCGACTTCGTCGCGCTGTCGATCACGCCCGAGTATCTCGTCCAGATCGGCCTGCTCGACCGTGCGCAGGTGCCGAGCGCGGACAAGGACATCGGCCTGCTGCTCCGCCAGGCGATGGACAAGGTGGCGTTCCTGCCCTTCGGCCT